>NZ_JARWQD010000125.1 GCF_029869545.1 Nocardia wallacei
TTCTGGCGGGGGGGGGGGGGTTCCTTGCGCGGGGTGGGCGCCGGGACCCCGTGGTAGTGGGCGCGGTCGGCCGCGACAGCGAACAGGTCGATGCCGCGTTCGACGAGGTGGCGCGGCGCTGGAACGGCGAACTGAACGCGCTGGTCAATACGGTCGGCCCGAATGTGCAGGGCCGCTTCGACATCCTGACCGACGATCAGTGGCGAGAGGCCGTCGACGACGGCGTGCTGTCCATGGTGCGTTGCGTCCGTGCGGCGCTGCCGCTGCTGCGGCGGGCCGAATGGGGCCGCATCGTCAATTTCGCGGCGCATTCGACCCAGCGCCAGAGCGTTCCGCTGGCGGCCTATACCGCCGCGAAGGCCATGGTGACGAGTGCGTCGAAGAACCTCTCGCTGCTGCTGGCCGAGGACGAGATCCTGGTGAATGTGGTGTCGCCCGGGACCTTCGTGACCCCGTCACTGGTCGAGTGGGCCCGCTCGGTCGGCATCGACGGCGACGACCCGTATCGGCTGATGGCGGGGATCTCCGAGCATTACGGGCACCCGGCCCAGCTGCCCCGCGCGGGCCGTCCCGAGGAGATCGGTCCGGTCGTCGCCTTCCTCGCGTCCCGTCGCAACTCCTATATGACCGGCGCGAATATCAACGTCGACGGCGGTTCCGATTTCACCTGAGCCGCGGAAAATTCACCGAACCCGCGACCGCGTCAGGCGACCAGGCCGTCCGGCTCGAAGGGAGCGAAGAACGCGCTCATCCCGCGCGGTGTCAGCGCGTCGCCGAGCGCGACGAAGTCGTAGGACAGCTCCGGATTCCCTTCGACCCGGCCCACTTCCGCGAGCGCCTCGTGGCTGCCGTCGGCCAGCAGTGCCCGGTGCATTCGAATGAGGTCGGCGTCGAGTGATCCCGTCGAGCGCTCCGCGTGCGCGATCATCAGGTGCAGGCACAGCTGCTGTGCCGGGGTGTCCGGACGCGGGTCGGGTCCCTGCGCGAGTTTCGTTCGCAGCTCGTCGAACGTCTGCTCGATGTAGTACAGGAATACCGGGCGGGGGCAGTGCAGGATCCTGGTTCGCACCTGGCGGGCCAGTGCTTCGCTCGCGGCCAGCAGGGCCTCGACAGTGCGAGGTGTGAGACCGGGTATCTCTGTGTCGCTCATCATCCCTCCACCGCTCTCGTTGCATTAACTGTAATAGACTCAGTACCTTGTCACAAGGATTTGTCGGGTCAGAGGCGATAGTCGCGCAGCACACCCTTGCCGATGATCCGCTTCTGGATCTCGCTGGTGCCCTCGCCGATCAGCATGAACGGCGCCTCCCGCATGAGCCGCTCGATCTCGTACTCGGTCGAGTAGCCGTAGCCGCCGTGGATCCGGAAACTGGCCTGGGTGACCTCGTTGCAGAATTCGCTGGCGAGGTATTTGGCCATGCCCGCCGCGACGTCGTTGCGTTCGCCGGAGTCCTTGAGCCGGGCGGCGTTGACCATCATCAGGTGCGCCGCCTCGACCTTGGTGGCCATCTCCGCCAGGGCGAAGCCGATGGCCTGGTGCTCGACGATGGGCCTGCCGAAGGCCGACCGCTGCTGGGCGTAGCGGGCGCCGAGTTCGAAGGCGCGCAACGCGATTCCGCAGGCGCGGGCGGCCACATTGACGCGCCCGACCTCGATGCCGTCCATCATCTGCTTGAAACCGTGGCCCGGCGCGCCACCGAGCACCGCGTCCGCCGGGGCAACGTAGTCGTCCAGTAGCAGTTCGGTGGTGTCGATGCCCTTGTACCCCATCTTGTGGATCTTGCCGGGAATCGTGAGGCCGGGCGCGACGGTGCCGAGGCCCGTGGGCTTCTCGATCAGGAAGGCGGTGAGGTTGTCGTGCGGTCGCTCCAGGCCCTCGTCGGTGCGGACCAGGACCGCCACCAGGTTCGCCGTGGATCCGTTGGTGAGCCACATCTTCCGGCCGTCGAGGGTGTATGCGCCGGTGTCGTCGCGGACGGCCTTGGTGCGAATGGCCGCCACATCCGAGCCGAGTTCGGGTTCGGACATCGAGAACGCGCCGCGCAGTTCGCCGGTCGCCATGCGGGGGAGGAACTTCCGCCGCTGTTCCGCGGTGCCGTGGTGGATGAGCAGGTACGCCACGATGAAGTGGGTGTTGATCACTCCCGAGACGCTCATCCAGCCCCGGGCGAGCTCCTCCACGCAGAGCGCGTAGGTGAGCAGCGACTCGCCGAGACCCCCGTACTCCTCGGGGATGGTGAGCCCGAACAGCCCCATCTCCGCCATCTGGTCGACGATGGCCTGCGGATAGGTGTCGGTATGCTCGAGTTCCTGAGCATGGGGGATGACCCGCTTGTCCACGAAAGTGCGGACGGCGGCGAGGATTTCGGTCTGTGCCTCGGTCAGGCCGTGTGTCTGTGCGAGTTTCACGAGGGTGTCCGTTCGGGTGGGGCGATGGTGATGAGCGGGTCAATCCACCCGCTCGAAGACCGCGGCCAGGCCCTGTCCGCCGCCTATACACATGGTCTCCAGGCCGTAACGCAGGTCGCGCCGGTGCATTTCGCGTGCGAGAGTGGCGAGCATGCGACCGCCGGTCGCGCCGACCGGATGGCCCAGCGAGATGCCGGAGCCGTGCACATTGGTGCGTTCGAGGTCGCCGTCGCCGAACTTCCATTCGCGCAGGACGGCCAGGGCCTGGGCGGCGAATGCCTCGTTGAGTTCGATCAGGTCGATGTCGGCGAGGGTGAGCCCGGCGCGGTGCAATGCCGCATCTGTCGCGGGCACGGGTCCGATGCCCATGATGTCGGGCCGCACCCCCGCCACCGCCCACGACTTCAGGGTCACCAGCGGTGTGAGCCCCAGCCGCTCGGCCGTGTCGCGCGTGGTGACCAGGCACATCGATGCGGCGTCGTTCTGGCCGCTGGAGTTGCCCGCGGTCACCGTGGATTCCGGATCGATGTGCGCGCGAACGGGTTTGAGTCTGGACAAGGTTTCCAGGGAGGTGTCCGCGCGGGGATGCTCGTCGGTGTCGACGAGGGTTTCCCCGCTGCGCGAGGCCACGGTGACCGGGATGATCTGCTCGGCGCTCGCACCGCTGCGGGCGGCCTCGATCGCGCGCCGGTGCGATCGGACGGCGAGCAGGTCCTGTTCCTCGCGTGCGATGTCGTAGACCCGGCGCAGGTTCTCCGCGGTCTCCAGCATGCCGCCGGGGACGCGATGATGCCGCCCGCCCGCCGTTTCGCGGCCGCGTGCGAGGCCGTCGTGCACACGCACGCCGTCGCGGGCGCCGCCCCACCGCATATCCAGCGAGTAGAACGCGGCATTGCTCATGCTCTCCGCGCCGCCCGCGATCACCACGTCGTTCGCGCCGCTGCGGACCTGCAGCACGGCCTGGATCACGGCCTGCAGGCCGGAACCGCATCGCCTGTCGATCTGCATCCCGCCGACCGTGACCGGTAGTCCCGCATCCAGGGCGATGACGCGACCGAGGGCGGGTGCCTCGCTGTTCGGGTAGCAGTGGCCGAGTACGACATCCTCGATCAGTTCGGGACCGATTCCGGTGCGGTCCAGCAGACCTCGCAGTGCGGTGACTCCGAGGTCGACCGCGGTGAGCGACCGGAACACGCCACCATAGCGGCCGATGGGGGTGCGGACGGGTTCGCAGATCACGGCCTCGCGCATGGAATCACTCTCCGGGAGAAGGGAATTCGGCGGTAAGAACGGTATGGGTCACCGGCTGTCCGGAGTCGTCACCGATCACGGCCACCGCAATGTCGGTGTCGCTGTCGCGTTGTCGCCGAATGCGGGCCGGGCTCGGGCAGAACAGCGGGGCCAGGTTGCGGTGGCGCAGTCGGACGGGTGTGCGATCGGGCATGTCCAGCCGAAGCGTCTCGGCCAGCGCCAATGTCATCAGCGGACCGTGTACCACGAGGCCGGGGTAGCCCTCCACCGTGGTGGCATACGGCCAGTCGTAGTGAATGCGATGGGAATTCGCGGTGGCGGCGCTGAAGCGCATCAGCACCGTCGGGTCCGTGCGCAGTTCCCAGTCCCGGTCCGGCAACCGTCGCAGCGGCGCTCCGACCGGCTCGATCGCCGCCGGGTGCACGGTGCGGGCCGCCGGTGGCCCGGCCTCGCGATAGATCAGATTCTGCCGTTCCACCATCGCCGGAACCTGCTGTCCAGCAAACAATTCGATCTCGACCACGACGACCACGAGCTGCCCGCTGCGTCCCGTCTTCGGGGTCACCGAGACCACCCGGGCCTCCCGCCGCACCGTCGAACCGACGGCGATCTCGCCGGACCATCGCACCTCGCCGCCCGCGAACATGCGCCGCGGCAGCTCCACCGGGGGCAGGAAGCTCCCCCGCTCGGGGTGTCCGTCGGAGCCGAGGGACGAGGACACCGGCCAGCGCGGCAGCGCGGCCCAATGCCACAGCGGCGGAAGGGGATCACCGTGACCGACGGCCGGTGCGCCGGAGTCGAATACCGCGTGCAAGGCGGCGACCGGTGCGGGATCGACATACTCCTCGGTGACGACGGTGTGCGGTGTCCACGCGCTCACATGAACCGCCCGCCGGTCACTTCCAGCGTGGTGCCGGTCAGGTACGACGACAGGTCCGAGGCGAGGAACAACGCCACGTTCGCGACCTCCTCCGGCTCGCCCGCCCGCGACATCGGAATCTCCGACATCTTCTGCTCCCAGACATTTTCGGGCATGGCCGTGGTCATCGGCGAGCGAATCAGTCCGGGCTGGATCGCGTTGACCCGCACCCCGTATCGTGCCGCCTCCTTGGCCGCGGCCTTGGTCAATCCGACGATTCCGGCCTTCGCCGCCGAATAGTTCGTCTGCCCGGCCATGCCGACCTTGCCGGACAGGGAGGAGATGTTGACGATGCTGCCGCTCTCGCGTTCGCGCATGACGGCGGCCGCCTGGCGGGTGCCGTGCCAGGTGCCCTTGAGATGCACCGCTATGACCTGGTCGAAGTCGTCCTCGGTCATCCGTCGCATGGTGGCATCGCGGGTGATGCCCGCGTTGTTCACCATGATGTCCAAGGCTCCGAACTCCGAGAGTGCGGTGTCGACCAGGGCTGCGACATCGTCGGCCCGGGTGACGTCGCAGCGCACCGCGCGTACCACGTCCGGACCCAATTTGTCCTGGGCGAGACCGGGATTCAGGTCGCCGACGACGACCCTCGCACCCTCGCGCACGAACGCCTCGGCGATGGCGAATCCGATGCCTCGAGCGCCACCGGTGACGGCGGCGACACGACCTGCGAGCAGCGACATGGTGATACCTCTCAGAACTGGGTGGATCCCAGATCGACCGCGATCTGCGCGGCCGTGACATACCGTGCGTCGTCGCCCGCCAGCCAGCACACCGTGGCGGCGACATCTTCCGGCTCGGCTATCCACGCCGGGAGGAACGGTGTGATCATGTGGGCCAGAGGAGGATTGGTTTCGAATGCGCGGCCCAATGCGGCAACCATCTCGCCGCCGCCCATCGGAGTATCGACCGCTCCCGGGTGCACGCTGTTGACCCGTATGGAGTGTTTTCCGAGTTCGGCGGCCAGGGCGCGGGCCATGCCCGTGATGGCGTGCTTGCTGGCGGTGTAATGCACCATGAACGGCTGCATTTTCACACCGGCCGCCGAGCTGATCAGGATGATCGACCCACCGCGACCGCCGTCGATGATCCGCTGCGCACCGGCGGCGACGGTATTCCAGGTACCGGTGACATTGATGTCCATGACGTCGCGGAACGAGTCTGTTGTGATCGCGTCCCACGGCTCGGGCACACAGATTCCGGCATTGGCCACGATGGTGTCCAGGCGCCCCAGCGCGGCCACCCCGTCGTCGACCACCTTGCGAAGCCCGTCCAGATCCCGGGTGTCGACGGTGGAGGCGAGGATGCGGCGGCCGGTCCGCTCCACCAGGCGCACCGTCTCGGCGAGGTCGTCCGGGGTGGCCGAATCGTAGGGCACCGACGGTGGTAGCGGGCCCGCCACATCGACGGCGATGATGTCGGCGCCCTCGGTCGCCATTCGCACCGCATGCGCACGCCCTTGACCGCGCGCGGCGCCGGTGATGAACGCGACCTTGCCCGTGAGTCGGCCTGCCATCACGTGCCCTCCTCTTTGCCGTCGAGCAGCGACTGCCCGGTTCGTGTCCTCGGGCCGCGCCGCGGTCCCGCCGCTGCAGGCTTACGAAGCGCTGGACGTAGCTGTCGTAGGAAATATCGTAAGTGCAACAGTATCGCTTTTGGGATCACTGTATGGGCGCTGTGATCGCCACGCAAGGCGGTCGTTTCGCGGGCCGGTGCTTCTCCGGTATTTCCCAGTTCGAACCGGCGGCATGGTGTTACAGTTTGCGTTACTGGATGGGCCACTGTTCGAGGCTGTACCGTGTCCTCGACGCGGCGCCCGGGAAGATCGTGAGTGAGGAGTGCGCGGATGTCGCAGGTCGTCGGGTTCGTGGGGGCCGGGCAGATGGGTGAGCCGATGGTGCTCCGATTGGTGCGGGCGGGACACCGGGTGGTCGTCTTCGCGCGCCGGTCCTCGGTGCGGGAGCGAGTGCGGGCGGTCGGAGCCGAGGTAGTGGATTCGGTGGCCGAGGTCGCGGCCGCCGGAGACATCGTGGTCGTCTGCGTGTTCTCCGACGAGCAACTGGTCGAGGTGCTGGGCGGCCCCGCAGGCGTGCTGGCGGTGGCGGGCAAGGAGTGCGTCGTCGTGTCGCACACCACCGGCACGGTGTCCACGGTGCGTGGGCTGGCCGCGGGGTATCCGCAGGGTCCGGTGCTGCTCGACGGTCCGGTGAGCGGCTCCGCGGAAGATATCGCGGCGGGCAAGCTTACCGTGCTGCTCGGCGGCCCCGGGGCGGCGGTGGAGGCGGCGCGTCCGGTGCTGGAGTCCTACGCCGAAACGATCGCCGCGACAGGCGAATTGGGCACCGCGCTGAGCGTGAAGCTGGTGAACAACGCGCTGTTCGCGGCGAATGCGCAGTTGGTCGCGGCCGCGGCGGAGGTGGGTCGGCGCATGGGGATCGCCGACAACGACCTGCTGCGCGCACTGCTGGCATGCAGCGGTCGTAGCTACGCCGCCGAGTCCATTTTCCGCACCGGGGGGCTGCGGGGTTTCGAGCACATGGCCGCACCGTTTCTCCGCAAGGATGTGGCGGCGTGCCTGGCGGCTACGGCAGACAACGATATCGATCTCGGCCAGCTTTCCGCGGTGATTCACGATGGCCCGCTCGATCTCAGCTGAATTCCGAGGGAAAAGGCGTCACCCATGAGCACGGGAACCACCGAACCGGCGCTCGGCGATGCACGGGCCGAGCAGACGGGGCCTCCGGACCCCGCGGAGATTCTGACACTGCAGCGGCAGGCACACCTGCGGGCAGGTCCACCGTCGATCGCCATGCGGCGCAACAGGATCGACCGATTGCTCGCCATGGTCCTCGACAACCTCGACGAGTATGTCGACGCCCTGGCGCAGGATTTCGGAACCCGGTCGCGCACCGGGATCCTGTTCGCGGAGATCATGGGCATGCTCACGACCATCGAGCACACCCGATCGCACGTCGGCGCGTGGATGCGCCCGCGCAATCCCAAGCCGTCGGCCCGCCTGTACGGGATCCGCACCCAGGTGCGGCCCACACCTGTGGGCGTGGTCGGAATCATCGGTCCCTGGAACTTTCCCTTGCAGCTGGTCGTCGTGCCCGCCGCGGCCGCGTTCGCCGCGGGTAACCGGGTCATGATCAAGATGTCCGAGATCACCGCCCGCACCGCGGAACTGACCCGATCGCTGGCGCCCACCTATTTCGATCCGTCCGAACTCGCGGTGGTGACCGGCGGTCCCGAGGTGGCGGCGGCCTTCGCCCGACTGCCTTTCGATCACTTGTTCTTCACCGGATCGACCCGGGTCGGCCGCCTGGTGCAGCGTGCCGCCGCGGCGAATCTCGTCCCCGTGACCCTGGAACTGGGCGGGAAGAACCCGGTCGTCGTGGCGCCGGATGCCGATATCGCCAAGGCGGCCACCAGGATTGCCCGCGCCCGCATGGTCAACGGCGGGCAGGTGTGCGTGAGTCCCGACTACGTCTTCGTTCCCCAGGGCCGTCTGGACGCATTCGCCGACGGGGTCGGGGCGGCGTTCCGGGAGATGTTCCCGGCCATCGCCACCAACGACGACTACACGGCCTGCGTCGACCCGGCCAACTACGACCGGGTGCTCGCCCTCGTCGACGATGCCCGCGCCCGGGGCGCGCGCGTGGATCAGATCGCGCCGCCCGGTGAACCGCCGTCCGACCCCGGCTCGCGGAAGATCGCGCCCACCATCGTCCGCGACGTCACCGACGATATGCCGATCGCCACCGAGGAGATCTTCGGACCGGTTCTCGTCCTGCGGCCGTACGCGTCGCTCGCCGACGTGATCGATCACCTGAACGGAGTACCGTCGCCGCTGGTCGCCTACTGGTACGGGCCCGGCGGACGCGACTTCCGCTTCTTCGTCCGGAATACACGCAGCGGCGGCGTATCGCGTAACGACTTCGCGCTCAACATGTTTCCGGAGAACGCGCCCTTCGGCGGCGTCGGCGACAGCGGCATGGGCGCATATCGCGGCAAGGCGGGTTTCGACACCTTCACCCACTACCGCACCATCGGCGGCACCGATCTCCCGTTCGTCATCACCGCCTCGGCCGCTCCGCCGTTCACCCGGCTTCTCCGCCGCCTCATCGACATCGCACTGCGATATGCCCACCGCCGTACCCGCCGCCGCGTCCGGGGACGGCTCGGCCCCGGCGGCTCGGTGAGGTGAAGACAGTCCGCGGCTGCGCCACGCAGCAGACGACCCAGGAGGCACCGTTGTCTCGTTCCGCGACCGGATCCGAACCGAAGACGTCGCAGCTCACCCTCGTCGCGGCGGCCGATGCCGCGGCGGCCGCGCTCCCGGACCGGGAACTGGTCGTGCAGGGCGATCGGCGCTTCACCTACGCGCAGATCGCCGATCGATCGCGGCGGCTGGCCTCGTACCTGCGTTCTCGCGGACTGGGCTGTCGCACCGAGCGATCGGCGCTCGCGGGCCACGAGGTGGGGCAGGATCTGCTGGGCATCTATGCCTACAACGGGCCCGAGTTCGTCGAGGGGCTGATCGGCTCGTTCCGGGCGCGCGTGGCGCCGTTCAACGTCAACTATCGGTATGTCCGCAGCGAATTGCAGTACCTGCTGGTGGATTCCGGTGCGACGGCACTGATCTACCACGCCGCCTTCGCGCCCACGCTCGCCGAGGTTCTTGCCGAACTTCCCGACCTGCGTGTGCTCATACAGATCGCCGACGACTCCGGCAACGAATTGCTGGACGGCGCGGTCGATTACGAGAGCGTCGTGGCGTCGACCGAGCCGGATCCGTTGCTGCCGCAGCCGTCTCCCGACGATCTCTACGTCCTCTACACCGGCGGCACCACCGGCATGCCGAAAGGGGTGCTGTGGCGTCAGCACGACATCTTCATGGCCGCGTGCGGGGGCCGGGACAACAACACCGGTGCGGTGGTCGAATCCGTGGCCGAGATCGCCGCTCGGGCGGGGGCGAATCCCGGTGTCAACCTCATGATCCTGCCGCCGCTGATCCACGGCGCGGCGCAGTGGGCGGTCTTCACCGCGATGACGACGGGGCAGACGATCGTCTTCTCCTCGGTGGTCGACCGTATCGATGCCGGGGAGATCGTCCGCACCATCGAACGGGAGCGGGTCTCCATCGTGATCGTGGTCGGCGACGCGGTGGCCCGTCCGCTGCTGGCCGCGATCGAGACGCGGACGGCGGATGTGTCGTCGCTGGTGGCGCTGGCGAGCGGGGGCGCGGTGCTCAGCCCGGCGGTGAAGCAGCGCTTCATCGACGCGATCCCCGGATTGATCGTCCTGGATGCGGTGGGTGCCTCGGAGACCGGCGCGCAGCTCCACCACGTCTCCGGCGCCGGATTCGTGTCCACCGGCACCTTCGCCGCGGGGACCGATACCTGTGTCGTGGCCGAGGATTTCGGCTCCGTGCTGGCCCCGGGGCATGACGGGATCGGGTGGCTCGCGCAGCGCCGGTTCACCCCGCTCGGATACAAGGGCGACGCCGCCAAGACCGCCGCCACCTTCCCGCTCATCGGCGGTGTTCGCTTCGTGCTGCCGGGCGACCGGGCGCGGCACCTGGACAACGGGTCGATCGAACTGCTCGGACGCGATGCCGTCACGATCAACTCCGGTGGTGAGAAGATCTTCGTGGAGGAGGTCGAGATGGCGATCTCCTCCCACCCCGCCGTCGCCGACGTCGTGGTGGTGGGCCGCCCGAGTGAGCGATGGGGGCAGGAGGTCGTCGCGGTCGTCGCGTCCAATACCAAGGTCAGTGCCGAGGATCTGATCGCCCACGCGGCGAAATCCATTGCACGGTACAAACTTCCGAAGGCCGTCGTATTCCGGCCGGAGATCGTGCGCAGCCCGGTGGGCAAGGCCGACTATCGCTGGGCCCGCGAACAAGCGGTCGCCGCGGGCTGATTCGCGACAGCCGCCGAATCCGGCCCTTCACCTGCGGCGTTGGGCGCTCCTGACCAGGCCGCCGCCGATGATCAGGCGCTGGATCTCGCTGGTGCCCTCGTAGAGCCGCAGCAGCCGGACGTCGCGGTAGATGCGCTCGACCGCGACATCGCGCAGGTAGCCGGTGCCGCCGTGCACCTGGACCGCCGAATCTGCCACGCGGCCAGCCATTTCGGTGCAGTACAGCTTCGCCACCGACGGGGCCGTGCGCCGGTCCTCGCCACTGACCCAGGCGCGGGCGGCGTCGCGGACCAGGGCCCGGCCCGCCATCACGCCGGTCTGCATATCGGCCAGTAGCGCCTGCACCAGCTGGAACTGCCCGATCGGTGTGCCGCCCTGGGTGGCCGTCGCGGCGTAGGCCACCGACTCGTCCAGGGCGCGCTGGGCGGCGCCGACCGCCAGCGCGGCGATGTGGACCCGGCCGCGGGCCAGCGACGTCATCGCGGCGCGGTAGCCGATGTCCTCGCTGCCACCGACGAGTGCCTCGGGACCGACCCGCACGTCGTCGAATCGCACCTCGGCCGTCCAGGCGCCCTCCTGTCCCATCTTGCGATCCTTGGGCCCGACCTCGACTCCGGGTGTCTCGGCGGGCACGAGGAAGACCGAGATTCCGGGCCCGGCGTCGTCGGCGGGCCGGGTGCGGGCGAAGGTGACGAAGAGATCGGCCATCGGTGCGTTGGTGATGAATCGCTTCCCGCCGTTGATGATCCAGTGCTCGCCGGACCGGGTGGCCGTGGTCCGCAGTGACGCCGGGTTGGATCCCGCCCCGGATTCGGTGAGCGCGAACGACGCGACCACCGCCCCGGAGGCGATGCCCTCCAGCCACCGGGACTTCTGCCCGGTCGTGCCGTATCCCACCAGCACCTGCCCCGCGATGCCGTTGTTGGTGCCGAACAGGGAACGCAATGCGAGTGTGGTGTAGCCGAGTTCCATGGCCAGCTCGACGTCCTGGGCGAGATCCAGGCCGAGTCCGCCCCACTGCTGGGGTATGGCGTAACCGAACAGCCCCATGGCCTTGGCCTGGGCGACGATCTCGTCCGGCATGCGGTCGTCGTCGGCGATCTGCTGCTCCCGCGGCATCACCACGGATCGGACGAATTCGCGTGTCTGGGCGAGGATTTCGCGAAAATCCTCGGGGGTGACGGTATCGGCCTCGGTCGACGTGCTCGTCATGGCAGGCTCCTCAGGATCGGCCGCCCGGTGCGGCATTGCGCGGCACGTCCGTGCCGTTGGTAGCGAACTCGACGGTGGCGAAGCTGACCATGGCCAGTGCCGCCAGCTCCCTGCCGGGCATACCGATCACTTCGACCTGGACGACTATGGATCGCTTGCCCGCGTGCACGATCTTGGACAGCGCCCGTGCCGTGCCGCCGGTGATGGCGCGGAAGTAGCGCACGCTCAGATCCGAGGTGACCACGCCCCCGTTCGGCGGCCGCAGGTCGAGGGCGAGCGTGCCCGCCGCGATGTCGGCGAGCGTCGCGATCAGCCCGCCCTGCAGGCCGCCGGACGTGTTGACCACGTGCGGGGCGACCGGCAGCTCCCAGATGCGGGTGCCGTCGGAATCGCGTGCCGAGCGAAATCCGATGTGGTCCAGCAGTTCACCGATCGCTTCGACCGATTCCGTCTGTGTGGGTGCCATTTGTGTGCTTTCCGTTCACCGTGCGGGTTCGCTGAAGTGGAGGCGTACCGCGCTGAGATCAGCCTTGCCCGACGGAGTTCTCGGGATGGCTGGGACGATCGCGATATCGGTGGGAATCTCGTAGGGTGCCAGGCGGTCTCGGAGAAATTCGATCAGGTCGTCGGGCGCGGCCGACGCGGAGTCCCGCAGTTCCACCATCGCCACCGGCGTCTCGCCGAGGCGGTGGTGGGGCCGCGACACCACCGCCGCGCCCAGCACGGCGGGGTGGCTCTCCAAGGCGGTGCGGACATCGTCCGGCATGATCTTGAAGCCACCGCGGATGATCGCCTGGTCGGCGCGGCCCAGGATCCACAGGAATCCGTCCGCGTCGATGCGGGCCATATCGGTGGTCCGCATCCACTCCGCGGACGGTCCGAGCTGGCCGGGTACGACTTCCAGCAGGCCGGGCCGATCGACGCCCAGGTCCGCGCCGTCCTCGTCGACCACCCGCAACCGCGCCCCGCCGGTGGCGCGACCGACGCTGCCCCGCTTGGCATTCCAGTACTTCCGATGGTCGGGCA
Organism: Nocardia wallacei; assembly: GCF_029869545.1. Taxonomy (GTDB): domain Bacteria; phylum Actinomycetota; class Actinomycetes; order Mycobacteriales; family Mycobacteriaceae; genus Nocardia; species Nocardia wallacei_A. Next base: position 12,746 of record NZ_JARWQD010000125.1, read on the forward strand.
GCGTCCAGCCCGCGACGCCGCCGCCGAATTCCGTGGCGGCATACGAGGTGAGGACCGGGATTCCGAACTTCTCGTAGAACGCGTCGGCATCCGCGGCCGACAGCGGTGCGGTGCCCGAGGTGACGACCCGGATGCTCGACAGGTCTTCCCTGCGCAGTTCCGAGTGCAGCACCATGCGGACCGCCGCCGGGACGAGTGACACGGCCTTCGGCCGATGGGTGCGCACCGCGCGAGCCCACCGCTCGAGTTCGAATCGCGCCAGCAGCACGAAGGGGCGGGCGTCGACCACGCACTGCAATACCCGGAACACGCCGCCGATGTGGACCAGCGGGGCGTTGACGATCGCGATGCCGTGCCGCGGCTGCGCCGGGGCCGCGACCTCGTCCGGGTCCGGGCCGATCACGCTGCGGGCGAGCATGTCGTAGCCGATGTCGACGCGCTTCGGCGGTCCGGTCGTGCCGCTGGTGAGCATTCGCACCGCCACGCCGGACTGCGCCGTTCCGGTGAGAACCCGGCGGCCGGTGGCCACGGTCAGGTGCGGCTCGTCCGCCAGTCCGGAGATCGACACGGTGGCCGAGCCGGGTGCCCGTTCGACCAGGTTTGCCAGATCGTCCGCTGCTCCGATGATCAGGGGCAGGCGCAATGCGGCGATATCGGTCCGGGTGCGATGGTCGCCGCGTGCCGGGTTGATGACGACGACGGTGCCCTCGCCCAGCAGGACCCCGAGAAGCGCGGCCACGTGCTCGGGGCGATTGCGCAGCAGGATGCCGATCTGGCGACGGCCCCTGGGGTGTGCGGTAGTGAACGCGCGGACGCGTCCCGCGAAATCGCTCAGCTGGCGCCAGGTGTACCAGTGGTCGTCGAACTCGATCGCGTGCGTATCCGGCTGCAGGGCAAGGGTATCGGCGATCCTGCGAACCAGCGAATGGCCGGGGGAACTCATCGGCATCGCCATTCCGGCGTCCTCTTCTCGGCGAAGGCCCGGGGTCCTTCCAGCGCGTCCTCGGTGCGGGTCACGCGTTCGCGGAACGATTCCGCGAGCATCTCCGCCTCGTGCAGTGGCACGTCCAGGCCCTTGACGATGGCCAGCCGGGTTCCGCGAACGGCAAGGGGCGCATTGGAATTGACGATGTCGGCGATCTCGTGGGCGCGGTCGAGCAGCCGGTCGTGCTCGACGATCTCGGTGACCATGCCCAGTTCATAGGCCCGCTGCGCGCTCATCCGCTCGTGCTTGCCCAGCAATGCCATCCGCAACGCGACCGACCGCGGCAGCACCCGGGCCAGGCGCACCACCTCGCGGCCCGCCACGAGGCCGATGCTCACGTGCGGGTCGAAGAAGGTCGCCCGGTCCGAGGCGATGACGATATCCCCGGTGGTGACCCAGTCCAGCCCTGCGCCGCAACACAATCCGTTGATCGCGGCCAGGATCGGCTTGGTCATGGTGCGAAACGGCGGTGTGCCCTCCTGGGGTGCCTCCCACTGCTCGTAGGTGGACAGGTACGGCCGCTCGTTGATCACCTTGCCGTCGCCGGGAATCGCCTTCACGTCCGCGCCGGTGCAGAAGGCGCGACCGGTGCCGGTGACGATGATGGTCCAGACCTTGTCGTCGGCCTCGGCCTCGTCGTAGACGGTGCGCAGTTCGGTGATCATGTGCGGGCTCAGCGCGTTGAGGGCATCCGGACGATTGAGCGTGATCGTGGCCGTATGCCCGTCGACGTCGTACTCGATGGAGTCCAACGGCATCGGTTTCCTCCGCGGGATTGTGGTCGGGTCCTGGTGGGTGTACGCGTCTCACTCGGGCCTGTTCGAGGCCGCTGTACGGGGCATACTGATATATATACAGTATAGAATACCGTGAGTCTCCCGAAACGTGGTGAACCAGACACCGGCCGGGACAGCGACAGAAGGAAGACACACTCTGATGACCAGTTCCAGCACCGCCGACGGCCGCGTTCTCTGCGAGATGGACCCGGACCGGAGGATCGCCACCCTCACGCTGAACAACCCCCGCCAGCGCAACTCCTACGACGCGGCCATGCGCGACGGCCTGGCCCGCTACCTCGATCAGGTCGCCGAGGACGACGATGTCACCGTCGTGCTGCTGCGCGGAGCCGAGGGCGTCTTCAGTACCGGCGCGGATATGAACAACGCCTACGGCTGGTACGGCGACCGAGGTGGGGCGGCGAACGGTGACCGGCCCGCCAAGAGTCGGCCCAGCCAGCGGCGGAGGCTGACGGTGGATCGAAAGTCGTTCGGCTTCTATCACAATTTCATGGGCTTTCCGAAGGTCACGGTGGGGGAGATCAGCGGCTACGCGCTGGGCGGCGGCTTCGAGATGGCCCTGATGACCGACATCTCCGTGATCGCCCGCGACACCCGGATCGGCATGCCCGCAACGCGTTTCCTCGGGCCCGCGCTCGGCAGCCTGCACATGTTCTTCCACCGGCTCGGACCCGTACTCGCGCGCCGGTTGCTGCTGACCGGTGACATCATCGAGGCGGGTGCCGTCGAGCATCTCGGTGTCTTCACCGAGACCTGCGCTGCCGACGCCGTTATGGCGCGGGCGCGGTTCTGGGCGGAGAAGGCGGCGAAGATGCCCGCCGACGGCGTGGTCATCGCCAAGGAGGCATTCCGGCTCGTCGAACAGAGCCAGGCGTACCAGGGTGAGGAGGTGGCCAGCTACCTGTTCCACGCGTACGGCACGAATCTGCAGTTCGCCCCCGGCGAGTTCAATTTCGTCAAGACCCGCGCCGAGCACGGGACCAAGGAGGCATTCCGGTTGCGCGACGAACACTTTCACGTGCCGGAACCGGATGTGCGATAGCGCCTCTACGAGGCTGTTGCGTCGCGCCGACGGTGCGGCGCAACGGAATTCGTGCCCGCCGCCGCATTGGCTTCGATCAGCCGGCTCGTGTGATCGAGGATGCAGCGCAGCCCGTACTCGAAGTTGCGCTCGTCGGGCGCGCCCGATCGCATGCCCCTGGTCATGGCCTCGGCGAGCAGCGGTGTCGTCTCCGGATCGATCGGAATGCTGTCGTAGTACGCCCGCGCCTCCGCGCTCAGCCCCGAATTCTTGTCGTAGAGCCGTTGCAGCACAACCGATCCGCAGATGTGGAGGTTGATCGCCGAATAGGTGTCGACGGCCTGCTCGACCGACAGGCCCGCCTCCACCAGGATGGCCACCGTCCGCTCCACCTGCTTGGCCCCGACCCGGCTGGCGTGCTGGCTGAGCGCGGACCTGATCAGGATCAGATCGCACAGGATCGGGTTGTCCAGGAACGTGCGCCGCATGGTGCGAGCGTGGTTGTCCAGGGTCGCACGCCAGTTGTCCGCCTCGACGTACGGAAACGGGATGGCATAGACATGCAGCCGCAGTGCGCGGTCGGTCATCGCGTTGAGCAGATCGTCCTTCTTGCGGAAGTACCAGTAGATGCTGGTGACACCGACATCGAGGTGGCGGCCCAGCAGCGGCATGCTCAGGCCGTCGATCGAAACCCGTTCCGCGAGTTCGAATGCCCCGTCGATGATGTCGTCCGGGTTCAGCGAGCCCCGCTCGCGTCGCTGCCGCCGCTCTGCGGCTCCTCGCTTCGCCATCAGTGACCTCCTGTGCCCCAGGCGCCGGTGAAGACCGGCTCACGCTTCTCGGCGAAGGCCGCGAACGCCTCGATGACATCGGCGCCGGACAGGTTGATGGCCTGCGCCTTCGCCTCGTTGGCGAGCGCCTCGCGCAGCGTCCGATCGGTTCCGTCGTTGAGCAGCGCCTTGGTCTGCGCGAGCGCCATCGGCGGCCCGGCCGCCAGGCGCGCGGCCAGCTCGTCGACGAACTTGTCGAGGGTGTCGTCGGGTTGCACCCACGTCACCAGTCCGAGGGAGTGCGCCTCCTCGGCGCCGATCATGTCGGCCAGCAGGGCCAGGCGCTTGGCCTGCTGCAGGCCGACCAGCTTGGGCAACAGCCAGGAGCCACCGCAGTCCAGCGACAGCGCGCGCCGGGCGAAGATCTGGCAGAACCGAGCGTCGGGCGCCGCCACCACCAGATCGCAGCCGAGCGCGAGATTCCATCCCGCACCGGCCGCCACCCCGCGCACCTTCGCGATCGTGGGTACCGGGAGATCGTGCAGCTGCTGCACGGTTTCGTTGATCGCGCGCATCTCGCGGCTCGGATCGGGGAACTCGTCGACGCCCGCGGCATCGGAGATGTCGGCTCCCGAGCAGAACGCGCCACCGGCGCCGGTCAGCACCACCGCGCGGACGCCACGTCCGTGCGCGACCTGGTGAAAGGTGTCGCCTAGCGCCGCCCACAGGTCCCTGGTAACGGCGTTCTTGCGGTGTGGGCGATTGAGCGTCAGCGTCAGCACGCCGTCCACTTGCTGGGTGAGCAGCACGGATTGATCTGTCACGACGTCGTCCTAATCGGTAGTGGGGGTGGGGATTTCGCGTCGGTAACTGGGCCGACGGCGCCCCGGCCGCGCAGCCGCGCGATATCGTCGGAGTCGAACCCCGCTGCGGCCAAGACGGTTTCGGTGTGCTGGCCCAGGCCCGGGATCGCCCCCATCGGTGCCTCGTATCCCGCGATGACGGGAGGCGGCAGCAAGGCGGTGACCTCTCCCGCGGGTGTGTCGATCCGGCGCCAGCGATCGCGGGCCGCGAGGTGCGGATGCGCGACCATGTCGCCGGGTGTGTTGTAGCGGGAGTTCCCGATTCCGGCGGCGTCCGCGCGCGCCTGCACGGTGGCCAGGTCGTGCCGGGCGCACCAAGGTGCGATCGCGGCATCGAGTTCGGTTCGGTGCCTTACCCTTCCGGCGTTGGTGGCGTACCGCGGGTCGGCGGCCAGATCGGGCCGTTCGAGGATGTCGCGGGCCAGGCGCTGCCATTCCCGATCGTTGGTCGTGCCCAGCACGACCGTCCGCCCGTCCGCGGTGGGGTAGGCGCCGTAGGGGGCGACCGCGGGGGAACTCATGCCCAGTGGCTGCTGATCGACTCCGGTGTGCCGGGTATAGGTGAGCGCGTAGCCCATCAGTTCGGCTGCCGTGTCGAACAGGCTCACCGTCGCCGAGCGGGGGCCCTGAGCATCCCCGCCTGACCCTCGCCTGCCGCAGATCATCGCCACGATCGTCAACGCCGCGTACAGGCCCGAGCACACGTCGGCGATCGGCGGTCCGGGCTTGGCCGGGGAATCGGGGAATCCGGTGACCGCGCAGACCCCGGCTTCCGCCTGAATCAACAGGTCGTAGGCTCGTTTGTGGGAGAGTGGGCCGCCGGGACCGTAGCCATCGATCTCCATCACGATCACGTGCGGGTGCCGGGCGGCCAGATCGTCCGGAGCCAGGCCGAGCGCGGCGGTCGCGCCGGGTGCCAGATTGGAGACGAACACGTCGGCCGACGCCAGTATCCGGTGCAGGGCCGAAATCCCGTCCGGGTCCTTGAGATCGAGCGCCACCGACTCCTTACCGCGATTCACCCAGACGAAGTGTGCGGCGAGCCCGTTGACCACGTCGTCGTAGTGACGGGCGAAATCGCCGCCGCGCGGATTCTCGATCTTGATCACCCGGGCGCCGAAATCGGCCAGCGTCCGGGTGCACATCGGAGCCGAGACGGCCTGTTCCAGGGCCACCACCGTGATCCCGGCCAGCGGTCCCGCGGTCGGATCGGACATGGTCGGCGTCACCGAATTCCGTTGCGGCTCAGTCGATGACATCGAATGTGACCGGCAGTGTGTTGGGGGAGCGGAAGGGTTGGCCGAAGATGTGCGGATCCCCCTCGGGCAGGAGGGTGAACCCGGTCAGTCTGCTCAGCAGCGATTCCATCGCGACGCGCGTCTCCATGCGGGCCAGGTGCAGGCCGAGACAGGTGTGCGCGCCGGCGGTGAAGCTGATGTGCGGAGTATGCGTCCGGAAAATGTCGAACTCCTCCGGTCGCTCCCAGCGGGACTCGTCGCGGTTGGCGCCGCCCAGGCACAGGTCGAGCACCGCGCCCCGGGGGATGGTGGTGCCCTCCAGCTCGGAGTCCTCGGTCACGTACCGCTGCACCAGGGTGAGCGGTGTTTCGTAGCGGAGCCCCTCCTCGACGGCCTGCGGGATCAACTCGGGATTGCGCTGCACCGCCTCGAACTGCTCCGGATGGCGAAGTAGCAGGTAGAGCAGATTTCCGGAGGACCGGTAGGTGGTCTCCAGCCCCGCGGGCAGGAGCAGCCGGAGGAACGAGTAGATGGACTCTTCGGACAGATTCTCGCCGTCGATCTCGGCGGTGACCAGATCGCCGATGATGTCGTCGGTGGGTACCGACCGCCGCTGCTCGATCTGCCCGATGAAGTACTCCTTCAACTCGGTGGACGCCGCCAGCGCCTGCGGAACGCCCTTGGTGTAGTTGATGATGTCGACCGCGGCCTTGCGGAAGAAGGGCAGATCCTCCTCGGGCAGGCCGAGCAGACGCGCGATGACCCGGGTCGGGAACTCGAAGGTGAATTCCTTGACCAGATCGGCGTTCCCCCGCTCCGCGAACTCGTCGATGAGCGCATTGCAGATCGGCCGGACGATCTCCGGTTCCCAGCGGAGCAGCGACTGCGGCTTGAATGCCGCGGCGACCAGATTCCGGTGTGCCCGATGCGCCGTGCCGTCCATCGCGAGAATGGTCGGACCCATGAACAGCCCGATCGTGGAGTCGTAGAGCTTGGAGCTGTACACGCGGTTGTTGCGCAGCGCCGTGCTGACCGCCGAATACGAGACGGCGGCATAGGAATCCGCCGGGCGCAGTGACTCCGGAGTCCGGGTGTAGTCCATGACCGTTCCGTGGAACACGCCTCCCTCTCGCCGCTTCGCGGCGAAGAACGGGTAGGGGTCCCGGAGGTCGAGGGCGTTCCCGGCCGGTAGGGATTCGTCTTGAACAGGGATATCCACGGCTCACCTCTACATCGTTGCAGCGCGCACTGACAGTATTAGATACTGTAATCTATACAGTATATCGTGGAAGGGTCTGCGGGCGCGCGGTCGCGGGGCCGTCGCTACGGCTGAATCGGTGTCCCGGCCGCCAGTGGTGCGACGAATCCGCCGTCGACATGGATGTCCTGGCCGTTGATCCAGCGCGCGTCGGCCGAGCCGAGGAACGCGATCACGGGCACGATGTCGTCCACGGTGGCGTGCCTGCCGACCGTGGCCTTCACGGTGTCGAGGACGTCCTTGCCCATCGACGTCTCGAAATCGCCGAGGATCGGAGTCTCGGTCGGCCCCGGGCTCACGGTGTTCACCCGGATTCCGTACTTCTGCCATGCCGTCGGCGCCAGCCGCTTGGCGAAGATGATCGCGGCCTGTTTCGAGGTGCTGTACACCGGATAGGCGGGGTCCTGACCCTCTTGCCAGCGTTCGACGGCGACGGCGTCGGTGGCCTCGAGCAGGCCCGAAAGGTCGTTCACGCGCTGCTGCCAGCCGAGTGCCGCCACCGAGGCGACGGTGACGATCGCGCCGCCGTGCCGCAACAGCGGCAGCATGCCCTGGGTCAGCAGCCGCATCCCGAGGTAGTTCACCTTCAGCACGTCCGCGGCGGGTGCGGTGCCCGGCACCCCGGCGACATACGCCAGCAGGTCCCAGCCCGGGCCGACGCGGTCCAGCAGAGCCGCGATGGCCGAGGCGTCGCGCAGGTCGCACTGTTCGTGCCGGGACGCCGGAGTGTCGTTGGGGCGCAGGTCGACTGCGAGCACGAAATCGCCCCGCTCGTGGAAGTGGGCGGCGGCGGCAGCGCCGATGCCCGATCCGGCGCCCACCACGATGACCTTGCGTTTCTCGGATGCCATGGATACCACCGTTTCATGCGCCGGGGCGTTATAGAATGCTTGACAGTAAGGGCCACTATAAAACACTCTAGTGGCCGCTACAACGGCGCGGAACGGAAGAGCTGCTGATGGGTATGCCGATCGTCGACGATGCCGCGAAGGTACTCGCGGAACCTGCCGCATACGCGGATGAAGTGCGGTTGCACGCCGCCTTGACCGAATTGCGCGCCAACGCACCGGTGGCGCGAGTGGAGGTGCCCTCGTACAAGCCCTTCTGGGCGATCACCAAGCACGCCGACATCCTGGCGGTCGAGCGCGCCGACCGGCGGTTCACCAACTGGCCGCGGCCGGTGCTGATGACCGCGGCGTCGGATGAGATGCAGGCCGCGACCGGGATCCGCACGCTGATTCACATGGACGATCCCCAGCATCGGGTCGTGCGCGCCATCGCCGCGGACTGGTTCAGCCCGAAATCCATGAAGGCCATGGGGGAGCGGATCGAACAGCTCGCGAAACGCTATGTGGACCGGATGCGGGATGCGGGCGGGGAATGCGACTTCGTGCAGGAGGTCGCGGTGAACTTCCCGCTGTACGTGATCATGTCGCTGCTCGGCGTCCCCGAGTCGGATTTTCCGCGGATGCTGAAACTCACCCAGGAACTGGTGGGCAGCGACGACGACGAACTCAAGCGCAGCGCGCCCGCCGACGAGACGATGAATTCGCTGCTGGAGATGTTCCAGTACTTCCAGCACCTGACGGCGGGCTGGCGCGAAAACCCCACGGGGGACCTGGGTTCCACGATCGCCAACGCGCGCATCGACGGCGAACCGCTGTCGGATGTGGACACCATGTCCTACTACGCCATCATCGCCACGGCCGGGCACGACACCACCAGCAGCAGCATCTCCGGCGGCCTGCGCGCGCTGATCGAACACCCCGATCAGCTGGCGCGGCTACGCGACAACCTGGACCTGATGCCGCGGGCGACCGAGGAGATCGTCCGCTGGGTCACGCCGGTCAAGGCATTCATGCGCACCGCGGCCGAGGACACCTCGGTGCGCGGCGTACCCATCGCGGCCGGGGATTCGCTGCTGCTGTCGTATGTCTCGGGGAACCGCGACGAGGACGCCTTCGAAGATCCGTTCCGCTTCGACATCGAGCGCGAGCCCAACAAACATGTCGCGTTCGGATTCGGCGTGCACTTCTGTCTCGGTGCCGGACTGGCCCGCATGGAGATCAACAAGTTCCTCGCCGAGCTGCTGCCGCGGCTGACATCGATCGAACTGAACGGTGAACCCGAACTCAGCGCAACGACTTTCGTGGGTGGGCTCAAACATCTGCCGATTCGCTACTCGCTGACATGAGCGGCGGCGGCGCCGGATCAACTGACGAGGATGTGTCATGACGAATGCTCAGACCTGGAAGGAAACGCTCGAGGATCTCGAGCGCCGCCGGGAACGCGTGCGGGCGATGGGCGGGCCCGAGCGGGTCGCCAAGCACCGCGGGAAGGGCAAGCTCGACGCCAGGGGGCGCATCGAGCACCTGTTGGATCCGGGTACGTTCCAGGAGTTCGGAACCCTCGTGGGCGGCGAGGTCGCGGCCGACGCGATCGTGACGGGCTCGGGGCAGATCAACGGCTTCCCGGTGATGGTCGGTGCGGAGGACTTCACGACCCTGGCCGGGACCATCGCGCCGGGTAGCAACTCCAAACGCTACCGGCTGGCCGAACTCGCGGTGCGGAACAAGGTGCCGCTGGTGATGTTGCTGGAGGGCGCGGGCTTCCGGGCCACCGGCAATCATTATGGGCGCACCCCAACGGATCTGCTGGCCCAGGCGCGGTGCTCCGGCCGGGTTCCGATGGTCACCGGCGTGCTCGGTCCCTCGGCCGGGCACGGTGCGCTGGTCGCACCGGTGTCCGATTTCGCGATCATGAGCCGCCAGGGCGCGATCTTCACCGCCGGGCCGCCGGTGGTGAAAGTGTCCACGGGAGAAGACGTTTCGAAGGAGGACCTCGGCGGCCCGGATATCGCGCTGCCGAGCGGGGTGATCCACAATGTGGCCGACACGGACGAGGACGTCCTCGACGAGATCCGCCGCTATCTGTCCTACTTCCCCCCGAGCGCATGGTCGTATCCGCCCGTGTACCTGCCCGACGATTCCACCGGGCCGCGGGCGACGCCGGAACTGCTCGACATCATCTCCCGCGACAATCAGCACACCTACGATATGCGCGCCGTGCTGGACGTGGTCTTCGACGGCACCGACTGGTTCGAGGTGCAGCCCGGATTCGGCGGGGCGATCATCTGCGCCCTCGCCCATCTCGGCGGCCATCCGGTGGCCGTGGTGGCCAACCAGCCGCAGGTGCTGGCGGGCTCGATCGATTCCGACGCCGCCGACAAGGCCGCCCACTTCATCTCCGTGGCGGACGCCTTCCATCTGCCGATCATCTTCCTGGCCGACAATCCGGGCATGCTGCCGGGGAGCGAGTCCGAACAGCAGGGTGTATTGCGCAGTGGTGCAAGGATGTTCGTCGCGCAGACCGCGGCGACCACGCTGAAGGTGCATCTGACGCTGCGCAAGGCGTACGGGTTCGGCTCCATGGTGATGTCCCTGATCGGTTTCGACGGCCAGGAGTCGACCTTCGCCTACCCGGGGGCGACCATGGGCGCCATGGGCGCGGCGGCGCTGAGCAATGCCTCGCAGGCCGAGGAGGATCTCGCGGCCGCATTGCGTGACATGGAGCTGCGGGCCTCGTACCACTCCGCCGAGCACATGGGGTTCGACGAACTCGTCAGCCCCGAGGAGACGCGAAACGTCTTGCTGCGGTCCGTACAGCGCGGCATCTACGCCCGGCAGGCTGCCGCCGAGCCGGTGAACCGCACCGCCATCATGCCCTGACCGCCTCGCGGGGAGGCGGTACCCGAATCCGAATACCGAGGCCCGACGGCCGATCGGACCCTTGTGCAACGCACTACCGATAGGTATACAGTAGACATATCTATTCGACCTGCGGCAGGTCGTTCGACAGCAGGAGGTGGCGCCTGAGATGGACTGTCACACCGCACTATTCGGCTAGGTCGGCTGCCGGACACCCCTGAACGACCATCTGGCGAACTGGAAGGACGCTGATGACTGCGCTCGACTACAAGGCGATCGACGTCGACAACCATTACTACGAACCGCTCGACGCGTTCACCCGGCACCTGGACAAGAAGTTCCGGCGGCGCGGCGTGCAGATCGTCCAGGACGGCAAATACCACACGGCGATCATCGGCGACCGGGTGAACCGGTTCATTCCGAACCCGACCTTCGATCCGATCATCGTGCCGGGGTGCCTGGATCTGATCTTCCGCGGCCAGGTTCCCGAGGGCGTGGATCCGGCGACGCTGATGAAGGTCGAGAGCCTGGAACTGCGGCCGGAATACCGCGACCGCCAGGCCCGCGCCGCCGTGGTCGAGAAGCAGGGGATCGAGACGATCTTCATGTTCCCGACCTTCGGCTGCGGGGTCGAGGAGGCCCTCAAGGACGACGTGGAGGCGGCGATGGCGTCGCTGCACGCGTTCAACCTGTGGCTCGACGAGGACTGGGGTTTCGATCGGCCCGACCATCGGATCCTCGCCGCGCCGATGATCTCGCTGGCCGATCCCGAGGCAGCCGTCGCGGAGGTGGATTTCGTGCTGGAACGCGGCGCACGGGTCGTCCACATCCGGCCCGCCCCCGTGCCGGGTACGGGCAAGCCGCGCTCGCTCGGCCACCGCGCACACGATCCCGTGTGGGCGCGGCTGGCGGAGGCGAACGTGCCGGTCGCATTCCACCTGGGCGACAGCGGGTATCTGAAGATCGCCGCCATGTGGGGTGGGAAGGACACCTTCGAGCCCTTCGGCGGGCCCGGCGACGCGCTGGACAAGATCCTCGTCGACGACCGCGCCATTCACGACACGATGGCCTCGATGATCATTCACGGCGTCTTCGACCGCCATCCGGCGCTGCGGGTCGCCAGTATCGAGAACGGCTCGGACTTCGTGCATCGGCTGTGCAAGCGAATGAAGAAGCTGGCCAACCAATCTCCGAAATCGTTCCCCAACGACCCGGTCGACACTCTGCGCGAGCATGTGTGGGTAGCGCCCTACTACGAGGACGACCTGCCCGCGCTGAAGGAGAAGATCGGCGCCGAGCGCATCCTCTTCGGTTCGGACTGGCCGCACGGCGAGGGGCTGGAGGAGCCGGTGGCCTTCACCGACGAGCTGACCGCCTTCGACGCGGCCGACGTGCGAAAGATCATGCGCGACAACGCTCTCGAATTCCTGGGCGTGCCCGTCGCGGCGGCCGCGTGAGAGCACAGCGAGGAGCCGCGGTGATGAGTAAGCGACCGATCGTGGGCGCCGGTATCGGGGGGCCTCGTTGAGCGAATGGAGTATCGGGGCCGTCTTCGACGCTGTCGCGGAGGCGGTTCCGGATCGGACGATGACCGTCTGCGGTTCCCGGAGAACTACATTCGGCGAGTCGGCGCTGCGGACCCGCCGGTTCGCCAACTTCCTGGCGGACCGCGGATTCGGGGAGCACACACCCCGGCACGAGCTCGCCCGGTGGGAGTGTGGTCAGGACCGCGTAGCGCTGCTCATGCGCAGCGACATGTACCTCGACGTGCTGATCGGCTGCGCGAAGGCCCGCGTCGTCCCGGTGAACGTCAACTACCACTACACCCCGCGCGAGATACGGGAACTGCTGGCGTACGTCCGGCCGCGCGGGATCGTCTACCACCGGTCGTTCGGGCCGATCGTGTCCGAGGCGGCGCCGGACGACGTGGAACTGCTGGTGTCGATCGAAGACGGCAGCGACACCACCGAACTCGCCGACGCGGTGCCGTTCGACTCCGCCGTGCGGCAGGGTGATGCCGATCGGGTGATCGCGACGACACCCGACGATCTGGTCATGCTGTGCACCGGCGGCACCACCGGGCGGCCCAAAGGGGTGCTGTGGCGGCAGAGCGATATGTACGTGTCCTCGATGAACGGGGCCGACCACGAATCCGCAACGGCTCTACAGGATCTCGCGCGGGCGACCGGGCACGTCTGGTTCGCGGTATCGCCGCTGTCGCACGCCGCCGGAATCTGGACCGCGTTCGCCGGACTGCTGGCCGGGCAGACCATCGTGCTGTACGACGATCGTCACTCCTTCGATCCGCGCGTCGCCCTGGAGATCGCGCAGCGCGAGCGGGCCGCGCTGATGACGATCGTCGGCGACGCCTACGCCGGTCCGCTGGTCCGCGAGCTGCGCTCGGGTCGCTACGACCTGTCGTCGCTGCTGGCCATCGGGACCGGGGGAGCGGCAACCAACCCGATCCACAAACACGAACTGCTGGAACTGCTTCCGCACGTCTATCTGGTCGAGGGCTACGGCGCGACGGAGACCGGCGGTATGGCCTTCGGGCGCAGCCGCCACGGCGCCGAGGTCGAGACGTTCGCCCCGGGGCCGGGTGCGACGGCGGTGTCGCAGGACCGCACCCGCTTTCTCGAACCCGGGGATACGGAGATCGGATGGGCCGCCAGGACCGGCCGGGTCCCGCTCGGATATTTCGACGACCGCGAGGCCACCGAGCGCACATTTCCGGAGATCGACGGGCAGCGGATGGCCATACCCGGCGACCGGGCGACCATCGATGCCGACGGCACCCTGCGGTTGCTGGGCCGCGATTCGCTGGTGGTCAACACCGGCGGGGAGAAGGTCTTCGTCGAAGAGGTCGAAGAGGTGTTGCGGGCGCAGCCGGGAGTGGCCGACGCGCTGGTGGTGGGCCGGGCGAGCCCCCGCTGGGGTCAGGAGGTCGTCGCGCTGGTATGCCGCGCGCCGGATGACGCGATCACGGGCCTCGCGCTGCGGCAGGTGTGCAAGAGCGAGCTGGCCGGATTCAAGGTGCCGAAGGAATTCATTTTCGTGGCGGAGATCCGCCGCCTCGGAAACGGAAAACCGGACTACCGATGGGCCGCGAAACGGGTGGTCGCGGGAGTTCCCGGAGAAGTCGGGTCGGAGGAGATCGGGGCATGACTGTGCGCAAGGTGATCGACTGCCTGGTGAACGTCCATTTCGGGGAACGTGAGCAGCCGTCGTGGATGCTGAAGGTCCGTGACGACTACTTCAAGGGCCCGGCATCGCTGTACGAGCAGGTCGACATGGCGGAACTGCTCGACGAAATGGATGAGCAGGGTGTCGAGAAGGCCGTCCTGATGTATTCGATGGCGAAGCCGTCGACTACCGCGCTGAAGTTCGCGGAGGCGCGGCCGGACCGATTCTCGCTGGCGCTCAACGGAGTCGACCTGTTACACCCCGTGGCGTCCCTGCGTGAACTCGACGCGCTGGTGCGCGATCTTCCGGTGGCCTATACGGCCGTGGGGCCGAGTTTCTGGGGTGATGGGCAGTACCCGCCGACCGATGCGGCCTACTATCCGCTGTACTACAAATGCGCCGAACTCGGTCTGCCGCTCTGCATGAATACCGGTCTCCCGGGCCCGCCGATTCCGGGCGAGGTGCAGAATCCGATCTATCTCGATCGGGTGTGCTACCGATTCCCCGAGCTGCGCCTGTGCATGATCCACGGCGCGGATCCGTGGTGGGACACCGCGATTCGCCTTCTCATGAAGTACGAGAATCTTCGCCTCATGACCTCGGCCTGGTCCCCCAAGCGGCTTCCGGAGAGTTTGCTGCACTACATGCGGACGCGGGGGAAGCAGAAGGTGATCTTCGGCTCCGATTGGCCCGTCCTCCGCATGCGCCGGGTGGTGCCGGAGGCGCTGGCGCTCGATCTGCCGGAGGACGCGCTGGACAACTATCTCTACGCCAACGCACAGGAATTCCTTTTCGCCGAGCGATCCGCGAGCGACGGCGCTGCCCGCCGGAACGAGGAGTGAACAATGGACCGCTACGAATTGCGCAGGCAGGACTACACCCTGTCGGAAGACCAGACCGAACTCCGGTCCGCCTACGCGAAGTTCTTCAAGGCGCGGTGCCCGCTGGACGTGGTGCGCGCCGCCGAGGCGGAGGGTTTCGACAAGAATCTGTGGGAGCAACTGTGCGGCACCGGCGCGACCACCATGGCGCTGCCCGAATCCGCGGGCGGTGACGGGGCGACACTGGTGGATCTGACCCTGGTGGCCGAGGAACTCGGCCGCGCCCTCGCGCCGGTGCCGTGGATCGATCACGTATGCGCGGCGCGGCTGCTGGCGCGACTGGGAGCATTGCGGCCCGGTGCCGAGGATGCGGCGGATATCACCGAAGGCAGGCACCTGGTCGCGCTGGATCCGAGACTCGATGTCGCGGAAGGGATTCGGCTCATCGGGGCGGGTTCGGTCGCCGATCACCTCGTCCTGCGTGAGGGCGACGATATCGTCCGGCTGAGCTTCGACACCCGCCCCGCGAAGATCGACAACATCGGCCGCCTGCCCATGGCGTGGGTCGACCCGGCGGCGGCCGACCGGCGGACCGTGCTGGGCAGCGGCCCCGAGGCGCTCGCACACTACGAGCGGGCTCTCGACGAATGGCGGGTACTCACCGCGGCGGCGCTCGTCGGGCTTGTCGAAGAGACCATGCAGATCGCGGCGGAATTCGCGAAATCCCGCTACACCATGGGTGTTCCGATCTCGACGCTGCAGGGCATCTCCCATCCGCTGGCCGATATCGCGATCGTCGTGCAGGGCGGCCGCAGCCTCACCCGGCGCGCGGCGTGGTTCCTCGAATTCGAACCCGATACCCAGCCCGGGCTCGCGTCGGCGGCCTTCGTCTACCTGTCCGAGGAGGCCGCCAAGGCGGCCACCATGGCCGTGCACGTCCAGGGCGGACTGGGTGTGACCACGGAGGCGGCCGCGTCGGCCTATCTGGTGCGGGCCCGGGGATGGCCCTTGGCGGCAGGCGATCCGGGCGCGAGCGCCGTGCGGGTGGCCGAACTGTTCGCGCAGACAGCCGAGCTGTCCGCACAGGTTTAGGACGGAGATTCACGATGGACTTTTCCCGAGTCGACCTTTCCGCCGAGGATGCGGCATTTCAGGATCGCGTGCGCAAGTTCCTCGACACCCATGTCACCGACGACGTGCGGCGGCGCGACCGCGAAACCGGCGACAACTTCGACGAGGGCGTGCATCTGGCCATGGGTGCCGACGGGTGGTTGTCGGCCGAGATGAACACCGGTGCCGAGGGCGGTATGACGCGCGTGCAGCGGCGCATCTGGGATCTCGAGCGGCGGCGCGTCCACGTCCCGTGGGTCACCTGGGGGACCACCGTCATCGTGGCGAAATCGGTGGTGCAGTTAGGGTCGTCCGAACTGCAGGACGAGGTGATGCCCCGCGTCCTCACCGGCGAGGTCCGGTTCTGCCTGGGCTACACCGAGCCGGAGGGCGGGTCCGACGTCGCTACGTGCAAGACGCGTGCCGTCCGCGACGGGGATCAGTGGGTGATCAACGGCGCCAAGATGTTCACCACCGGCGCGCACAACTGCCAGTACGTCTTCCTGATCACCAATACCGATCCCGAGGCGCGTAAACACAAGAGCCTCACCATGTTTCTGGTGCCGCTGGACACCCCGGGCATCGAGATCCAGGGCATCCGGACCGTCGACGGCGACCGCACCAATATCGTCTATTACACCGACGTCCGCATCGACGACAAGTACCGGCTGGGCGAGGTGAACGACGGCTGGCGGGTGCTCATGGAGCCGCTCAGCACCGAGCACGGCATCGTCGACGCGGACCCGGACGGCCTGCAGGACGTCTCGATCATGGTCCACCAGGGGACCGTCATGGCGACGTCGGCGGACCGGGCCGCGGCGATCGCCGCGCGCCGGGGTCCGGACGGTCGCCGCCTGCTCGACGACGGGTCGGTCGCCTATCGCCTCGGGCGCAGCATCGCGCGGATGGAGGCGGCGCTATCGACGCCGAACATGTTCGGCCGCGTCGCTATCGCGCAGGCGATGCGCGACATCTCCCCGGATCTGATGGACATTCTCGGCTCCGCCGCGGCCCTGCCGATCGACACCGACGGCGCGATCGACGACGGCGGCGCCGAGTACATCTACCGCTGGGCCCCGCTGTGCGGGATCTACGGCGGCACCCTCGAGGTGTTCCGGAACCTGATCGCGCAGCACGTGCTCGGTCTCGGACGCCCCAACTATTCCCCGCCCAAGGCGAAAACCAGCTGAGAGGAGCGTGCCGCGATGCCGTCACGACAGGTCGGATTTCCGGTGTTCGACGCCGACAACCACATGTACGAGACGCGGGATGCGCTGACGAAATACCTGCCGGAACGCGCCGAGAATACGGTCCGCTACGTCGATCTGGACGGGCGCACCAAGATCGTGGTGCGCAATATGATCAGCGAGTTCATCCCCAACCCCACCTTCTCGGTGGTGGCGAAACCCGGTGCGCAGGAAGACTATTTCCGGCACGGGAACCCGGAGGGGAAGTCCTCGCGGGAGATCATGGGCGAGCCCATGAAGTCGATCCCGGCCTTTCGCGAACCCGCGGCCCGGCTGGCGAAGATGGACGAGCTCGGCATCGACTACGCCCTGATGTTCCCCACGCTGGCCAGCCTGGTGGAGGAACGGCTCAAGGACGATCCGGAACTCACCCACGATGTCATCCACGCGCTGAATCAGTGGATGCACGAGCAGTGGACCTTCGACTACGAGGGTCGCATCTTCGCGGTACCGGTGATCACCCTGCCGATCGTCGACCGGGCGCTCGAGGAACTGGAGTGGTGCCTGGAGCGCGGTGCCCGCACCGTGCTGGTGCGCCCGGCGCCGGTGCCGGGGTTCAAGGGGAGCCGATCGTTCGGGCTCGAGGAATTCGACCCGTTCTGGAAAGCCTGTGTGCAGGCGGGGATTCCGGTGTCGATGCACGCCTCCGACAGCGGCTATTCGGAGGTGCTGAACATCTGGGAACCGGCCGCGGAGTACAAACCGTTCATTCCCACGGCATTTCGCACCGCGGCCCTGGGCAGCCGGGCGATCGAGGACGCGATGACCGCACTCACCTGTCACGGCGCCTTGTCGCGGGTGCCGGACCTGAAGGTCGTGCTGATCGAGAACGGCGCCGACTGGCTGCCGACGCTGTTCCACAACCTCGAGCACGCCTATGCCAAGCTGCCGCAGCTGTTCCTGGAGAACCCCGTCGAGGCATTCAAGCGGTGCGTCTACGTGAATCCGTTCTGGGAGGACAACTATGCCGATGTCGTCGAGCTGCTCGGCGCCGATCATGTCATCTTCGGATCCGACTGGCCGCATCCCGAAGGGTTGCAGGATCCGCTGAGCCTGCTCGACCACTTCGGCGGGATCTCCGAGGGTGACGTCCGGAAGATCATGGGCGGCAACATGTTGCGGCTGCTCGGTCTCGATTCCAAGGTCGCCGCCGGTAGCTGGGCAGAGACGAAAGGTCGATCATGAGTACGGATCTCGTGTTGTACGACGCCGCCGAGGGAATCGCGACGATCTCGCTGAACCGTCCCGATGTGCACAACGCACAGAACATGGAACTGCTCGACGAGCTGGACGCGGCGTGGACCCGGGCGGAGCGGGATCCGGAGGTGCGGGTGATCATCTTGCGCGCCAACGGGAAACACTTCTCCGCCGGTCACGACATCGATCCCGGGACCTGGAACGACGGCCGGGACAAGTGGCTGGTCTCGGATATCTACGAGGTCGAGGCCCGCCGGTACGTGGGTTACTCACTGAAGTGGCGCAATGTTTCGAAGCCCTCGATCGCCGCGGTGCACGGCGTCTGCATCGCGGGCGGGCTGCTGCTGGCGTGGCCGTGCGATCTGATCGTCGCCGCCGACAATGCCCGGTTCTCCGATCCGGTCGTGGCGATGGGGATCGGCGGCGTCGAGTATCACGGCCACACCTGGGAGCTCGGTCCGCGGCTGGCCAAGGAGATCCTGTTCACCGGCCGGGCCATCCACGCCGACGAGGCGTTGCAGATCAGGATGGTCAACCGGGTGGTCCCCCGCGCCGAACTGGATTCCGCGACAAGGGAACTGGCCACCGAGATCGCCGCCAGGCACCCGTTCGCGCTGCGGGCGGCCAAGCGCGCGGTCAATCAGACCCTCGACATCCAGGGCTTCACCACCGCGGTGCAGTCGGTCTTCGACATCCATCAGCTCGGGCACGCCCACGCGATCTCCGAGACCGGGCAGCCGGTGATGGTGGCCTTGGCGGGGATGAAGGGTGAGATGTCCAAGCAGAAGTCGTCGGGCTAGTGTCCGCCGAACCGTCTCGGCCGTCGCCGTCGATCACGCCGCAGACCGAGTTCTTCTGGACCTCGGGTGCGGACGGCCGCCTGCGCATTCAGCAGTGCCGGTCCTGCTCCGCCCTGATCCATCCGCCGCAGCCGGTTTGCCGGTACTGCCGCGGCGAGGACATGGGCGAGCGGGTGGTGTCCGGGTTTGCCGTGCTCATCGGATTCACCGTCAATCACCGCTTCAGCCTGCCGGGCCTGCCCGCGCCCTATGTGGTGGCACAGGTTGCCCTCGAAGAGGATTCGCGGGTGCGGCTCACCACGAATGTCGTGGAGTGTGAGCCGGAGCGGCTGGAGCTGGGCCTGCGGATGCAGGTGGTGTTCGAGCAGCTCGGGGATGTCTGGTTGCCGCTGTTTCGTCCGGCCGCTGTGCCGAAACCGTTGGCGCCGTTACCCACCGACGAGATCGACCCCGCCGCGATGCCTCGCCACGTGCGACCGATGGCCTCGCCGGACAAGTTCGAGGACAAGGTCGCGTTGACCGGAATCGGGATGTCGCGGCTGGGGCGGCGCCTGATGGCCGACCCGCTGTCGCTGACCGTGCACGCCTGCCGCGCGGCGGTCGCCGACGCGGGCCTGAGCTGGGAGGATATCGACGGCCTGTCCACCTACCCGGGGCCGGGCGCCCTCGGACCGTTCACCGAAGGTGGTGTCACCGCACTGGAATCGGCCCTCGGCATCCGGCCGACCTGGTACAACGGCGGCGGGGAGACCTTCGGTCCCGGCGGTTCGGTGATCGCCGCGATGCTCGCGGTGGCGGCCGGTCTCGCCCGGCACGTGCTGTGCTTCCGCACCGTCTGGGAATCGACCTACGCGGAATTGGTGCGTGCGGGCCGGATCACGCCGTCCGGCGGCATCATCGACAGCTGGCTCGCGCCCTACGGCGCGATCTCGGCGGCGCATACGCTCGCCCAGACCGCGCAGCGCCACTTCCACACCTACGGCACCGACCGGGAGACTCTGGGCCGGATCGCGTTGAACCAGCGCGCGAATGCCGCGCTCGATCCGACCGCCATCTACCGTGATCCGCTCACGATGGACGACTATCTGACCGCACGGCCCATCACCACGCCGTTCGGGTTGTACGACTGCGACGTGCCGTGTGACGGTTCCGTGGCGGTGATCGTCTCCGCGCGCGACACGGCGCGGGATCTGGCGCAGCCGCCGATCCTGGTGGAGGCGGCGGGAACCCAGATCATCGAACGCCTGGAATGGGATCAGAGCACCCTGACCCACGAGCCGCAGGTGCTCGGCCAGGCCGCGCACCTGTGGACGCGCACCGACCTGCGGCCCCAAGACGTCGACGTGGCCGAGCTCTACGACGGGTTCACCTTCAACTGCCTGTGCTGGATCGAGGCCCTCGGGTTCTGCGGCATCGGCGAGGCGAAAGACTTTCTCGCGCAGGGCGAGACGATCGCGCGCGACGGACCGCTCCCGCTCAACACGCACGGCGGGCAGCTGTCACACGGCCGCACGCACGGCATGGGCCTGGTCCACGAGGCGATCACGCAGCTGCGCGGTCACGGTGGTGCCCGGCAGATTCCGGACGCCCGCGTCGCGGTGGTCACCAGCGGCGGCCTGACACCCAGTGGCGTGCTGTTGCTGCGCGCAGACCGATGACCGAAGGAAAAGCGCCGCAATGGAATACGTTCTCGAGTATCCGAGCGAACTACCGACCGCGTCCGGGGTGTTCCTGCGGCCGGAGGTGATCCGGGAGATCGTCACGACGGCCGAGCGGTCCGGTTTCTCGGCCGTGGCATTGAGCGAACATCCGGCGCCCTCGCTGAAGTGGCGCCGCAACGGCGGCCACAACACGCTCGATCCGATCGCGGCGCTGAGCTTCATGGCGGCAGTCACGACGCGGATTCGATTGCTGACGAACCTGTATGTGCTCCCGTTCCGCAATCCGTATCTGTCCGCCAAGGCGCTGGGCAGCCTGGATATCGTCTCGGGCGGGCGGTTGATCGCGGGTGTGGGCGCGGGCTATCTGCGCGCGGAGTTCGCGGCGGTGGGCGTCGAACACGCACGCCGCGCCGCGCTGCTCGACGAGGCGCTGGGCGCGCTGCGAAGGATCTGGACCGATCCCGAAACACCGGTTCAGGGAGATGATTTCGCGGCGCCCGGTCCGCTGTGGTTGCAGCGGCCCGCGCAACGGCCGCACCCGCCGATCTGGATCGGCGGCAACGGCCCGGCCGCCATCCGCCGGGTGGTCGAGCACGGTGCCGGATGGATGCCGATCATCGCCGACGCGCCCATGGCAGCCGCTATCCGCACCAGCGCCATCGAGAATCCTGAGCAGTTCGGTGACGGCGTGGACGCGCTGCGCAGGCGTCTGGAGAAGGCGGGCCGCGATCCGGATTCGGTCGATGTCCAGATCGTCTGCCCGCAGGTGGATTTCGGTGACATGGATACCGTCCGCGCCGCGGAGATGTATCTGGGCGATCTCGAAAAGCGCGGTGCCACTTGGGCAGTGGTGCGCGTCGATGGCTCGAGCCCGGAGGCCGCGTCGACCTTTGTCCGGACATTTGCGGAATTCGTGGCGGCCGAATGATCAGTGGCGGCAAGTGTGCTCTCGTGAGGACTGGAGGTGTCACGTGAAGGTTCCCTTCACCTGGAAGGTCACCGGGTGGTTCATGGTGGGTTGGTCGGCCGAATTTCCCCAGGGTGAGGCCCGGCCGCTCCGGTATTTCGGAGAGGATCTGGTCGCCTATCGCGACGACTTCGGTGAACTACATATCCTGACCGGACACTGCAGGCATCTCGGCGCCCATATCGGCCACGGCGGCAAGGTGGTCGGCGACTGCGTCGAATGCCCGTTCCACGGCTGGCGATGGGGTCCGGACGGCACCAATCGCAAGATACCCGGGGAGAACCGGACCAACCGGGGACTGCGATTGCGGGTCTACCCGGTCAACGAGCAGAACGGCTGTGTGTTCATGTGGCACCAGCCGGAGGGCAAGCAGCCGCAGTGGGAGATGCCCGACATCCTCGGGCTGTTCCCGGAACTCGGCACCGACCCCGCGGGCTACTACCGCCCGTACCCGGAGTTCTCCCGCAAGACCGAACGCGAGCCCGTGCATCCGCAGGTCGTCCTCGAAAACGGCCCGGACAGCCTGCATTTCGAGTATGTCCACGGCGCCACCGTGACCCCTCGCATGCTGGACTACAGCGTGGTCGACCACACCTGGAACTTCCTCACCGGATGGCCCGACGCGCGCAGCGACGATCCGGACAAGATGGCGTTGAAAATCCATGCGCAGATGTTCGGCCTGGGTGGCTCCATCAGCGCATTCGACGGATCGTCGAAGCACCGGCTCATCTTCGCCACGACGCCGGTCGACGACGAGTGCTCGGACCTGTTCTATTCGATCTGGTGGCCGCGGATCCCGGGGGACGCCTCCGACGTGCCGCCACCGGAGGTCCGCGAGCGCGTCGAGAAACAGTTCCTGGTGACGGTGTGGGAAGACTTGAGCATCTGGCGCTACCAGAAGTACGTCGAACGCCCACCGTTGTCGCCGAAGGACGCGAAACCGTATCTCTCGCTGCGCAAGTGGGCCACGCAGTTCTACGACGTCCCCCCGGTCGACACCGCGAGCACCCCGACGTGAACGAACGGTGCGGCGCCGGGCCGGGTCACGCCGCGGCGAGCGGTCCGGCGCCCGTTCCGGCGTTGCCCGGTTCGTAACGGACGTGCACTCCGGGGTCGTAGCGGACGCGCCATCCGGCGGCATGAAACTGCCAGGCCAGGTCGTCCCATCCGGTCATGCGTGACGCCATGTCGAAACCGGGCATCTCGCCGCCGATATCCGCGAACGCGTCGCGGCGAGCCAGCAGTGCCGTCGACGAGACGAACCCGATCGTTGAATCGGGGGTCACGCGAGCGGGCCGGTCGCCGAGATCGAGACCGTTCGCTCGAGTGCCCGGGGCCGTGATCCGCGGGGCGACCGCAGCGACCAGCGGATCGTCGAAATGTCCGGCGAGGCGTTCGATCCAGCCGGGGCTCGGCAGGCAACCGCTGTCCAGGTACGCGACGAGATCGGACTTGACCCGGTGCAGCGCGCACCTTCGGGCGGCCATCAGGTCCAAGCGTCCCTCGTGCCGCAACACGGTGATTCCCAAGCGGTCCGCCACGGCGGTCACCTCCGCCGGTGCTTCGGACTCGTCGTCGATCACCACGCGGACCGGGTACGCGCTCGCCAGTGCGGCCAGCGATCGCCGCAGGCGGCTCGGTGCGCTGCGGAGGACGACGATCACGGTGGCTTCGGGTCCGGTGCGCGGCGGGGGACAAGGGTGAGCGAAACCCGCGTCGGTGAGCAGGCGTGCCAGGTCACCCTCGGCTTCGCCGGAGATTCCACCCGCCTGAATACGTTGCCACAGCCGGTGGCCCGTGGACGTGAGGCAGATGATCTGGTTCGGCGCTCCGCCCCACCACAGCGTGTCGGAGATCATGCGCACATCCGGATCGATGACGATCGGAAGACCGGCGGGTAGTGGTTCGATCACGCGGACCTCCTCGGGAGAATGGTATTCTCACTTCTAAACTATAGGATTTTCACCCCGGGCCGTCTACGGCATCGGTCTCTCGCCTCAGTCGCTGGACGGCAGTGCCTTGGCCTGCTTGATTTCCAGGGGAGTGTCATCGACGGCGAGGGTGCCGAGGCCGGGACGGGTGACGAGAAGCTCGGCTCCGGTCTCGTGGACGTATCGCTTGCCGAGGGCCGCGCCGCCGGCGAATCGCGGGTCGAGATCGGTTGCGGCGCCCTTCTTCTCGCCGATCGGCACCATCGGGGCGCCGCCGCAGCGCAGCTTGTCGAGGGCGTCGGTCGCCCTGATGACGATCACCTGGGTTTCGCAGACCTGGCTCTCGAGCCGGGCGCCACTGTTGATCACGATGCCTCCTCGATGGTTCGTTCGGTCGGGGTGAGTTCTTCGACGAGGCTGCGCCGCAGCACCTTCCCGGTCGGAGTGGTGGGCAGCCGGTCGCGGAACACGACGCGGTCCGGTGTGCGCGAGCCACGGAGACCGGCCCGGACGTAGTCGCGCAGTGCCTGCGCATCCGGGGTGCTGCCGGGTATCGGGACGACGACGGCAACGATGATCTGCCCCCACTGCGGGTCGGCGACACCGACCACGGCGGCCTCGCGGACGTGCGGGTGTTCGACGAGGACATCCTCGAGTTCGGCCGGGGCGATGTTCTCGCCACCCCGGATGATGGTGTCGTCGCTGCGGCCGCCGAGGAACAGGTAACCGTCCTCGTCGAGAGCGGCGAGATCCCTTGTGGGAAACCAGCCTTCGTCGTCGAGCGCGGAACCGGTGCCCGTGTAGACTCCCGACACCTGGGGGCCGCGGACGAACAGCTCGCCCGTGTCGCCGGGCGCGGCCACCGCGCCGTTCTCGCCGCGGATCTGCAGTTCGACGCCCGGGACCGCCCGGCCGACCGAGCCCAGCCGTTTCGCGACGGCCGGATCCTCGGACCGGTACGCGTCTCGGTGATCGGCGGGGGTGAGCACGGCGATGGTCGAGCTGGTTTCGGTGAGCCCGTAGGCGTTGACCAATCCGACATCGGGGAGCAGCTCCAGGGTTCTGCGCACGAGCGGTAGCGGCGCCTTCGATCCGCCGTAGGCGAGGGTGCGCAGGGTCGGCAGCGCCGTCGGGGTCGCCTCCAGCGCGGTGACGATCCGGTCGAGCATGGTGGGCACGACGGTGGCGTTGGTGATCTTCTCGTCGTTCACCAGATCGATCCAGTGCCGCGGATCGAACTGCCTGAGATACACCATCTTTCGGCCCGCGTACAGATTGGACAGGGCCGCGCCGACGCCCGCGACGTGATACGGCGGCACGCAGATCAGCGCGGCGTCACCGGGCTCGGCCGAGGCGAAGTCGACGGTGCCCATGACGTAGCTCGTCAGGTTGGCATGGGTCAGCTCGACAGCCTTCGGACGCGAGGTCGTCCCCGAGGTGAACAGCACGACCGCGACGTCCCCGGGCGCGGCCTCGGCGTCCTCGGCTTCCGCCCCCGCGGACCGGGTGCTGGCGAGGAACAACTCCGAGTCGATGACGTGTTTGCCCGTATCCCTGATCGCTCCGGCGTATTCGGCGTCGGCCACCACCAGCGGGGCGGGTAGTCGAGCGATCAGCTCGCGCAGGGCATCCGCGCTCAGGCGGTAGTTCAGCGGAGTGAAGGCCCGCCCTGCGCGCGCGGAACCGAACAGCAACAGCGGCACCATGATTCCACCGGTGCCGACGTACGCGACATGATCGATTCCCGAGGAACCGAGCAATCCGGCCGCGCGCCGGGTCATGGCCCCCAGGGCCGCGGTCGTGACCCGGACACTGCCGGAGACGACCGCGGTCCGATCGGGATCGCTCGACTCGACCATGTCGAGCAACAGCGAAATGCTCAATTCCTCAGCTTCCGGTGTTCTGGGCGGTGGCCGCCTTGATCTGGGCCTGGAACTGCCGCAGCTTGTCCTCCGCGGAGGTGGACCGGTGGCTGCGCGCCTGGACGGTGACGTCGTGGCCCGCGGCCGCGGCGCGCAGCGCCCCGACGGTGGCCTTCTCGCGTGGCACATGCGCGAAGGGGTCGAAGGAGTACCAGCGCATCGCGTTCAGGTGCGTCATCTTGTCGATCTCGTCGTCGGGCACCTGCTCGCGTTGCAGCACGTCGTGCAGTGTCTCCGGCGCGTCCGGCCACATCGAGTCGCTGTGCGGGTAGTCGGCCTCCCACGAGATGTTGTCGACGCCGATCTCGTTGCGCAGCCGGACGCCGATCGGATCGCTGATGAAACAGGTCAGGAAGTGCTCCCGGAAGACCTCCGACGGCAGCTTGCCGCCGAAGTCCTGCAGGGTCCATGCCGAATGCATCTCGAACGTGCGATCCACGCGCTCCAGGAAGTACGGAATCCAGCCCGTGCCGCCCTCGGACAGTGCGATCTTCAGGTCGGGGTAGTCCTTGATCGGGCGCGACCACAGCAGGTCGGCGGCGGCCTGCACGATATTCATCGGTTGCAGGGTGATCATCACGTCCGGCGGCGAGTCGACCGCGGGAATCGACAGCCGTCCGGAGGATCCGATGTGGACGCTGCACACCGTGTCGGTGTCGACCAGCGCCTGCCACAGCGGATTCCAGTAGGGGTCATGGAAACTGGGGTAGCCCAGGGCCGCGGGATTCTCCGAGAACGTCAGCGAGTGCACGCCCTTCTCCGCGCAGCGGCGCACCTCGGCGGCCGAGGCTTCGGCGTCCCAGATCACCGGCAGCGCCATCGGAATGAAGCGCCCGGGGTAGGCGCCGCACCACTCATCGATATGCCAGTCGTTGTAGGCCCGGACCAAGGCCGCGGAGAACTCGGGATCCTCGGTGGCGAACAGGCTGGCGGCGAAGCCGGGGAACGACGGGAAATTCATCGACGCCAGAATGCCCCCGGCGTTCATGTCCTTGACGCGCTCGTCGACGTCGTAGCAGCCGGGCCGGATCTCGTCCAGCCCTTCGGGTTCGAGGCCGTACTCGTTCTTCGGCCGTCCCGCGACGGCGTTGAGCGCGACGTTGGGAACCACCTTCTCCCGGAACTTCCACACGTCGGCGCCGTCGTCGGTGTGTACCAGCCGCGGCGCGTCGTCGGCGTACTTCTTCGGTAGTCGGTTCTTGAACATGTCCGGCGGTTCGATGATGTGGTCATCGACGCTGATCAGGATCATGTCGTTCATATCCACGACCGCGCTCCTTTGGAGAGAGATATACAGTATGCCTTACAATATAGGTGATGGCGTCAGAGGACGGCGCCCGCGTCCTTGGCGGCGACGATGTCGTCCCACTCCAGGCCCAGTTCGAGCAGGATGGTCTCGGTGTGTTCGCCGTGCTCCGGTGCGCGGCTCGGCGCGGCCGGGGTCTCGTCGAATTGCACAGGGGCGCTGACCGTCCGGTAGGTTTTGCCGCGATCGTCGGTCAGCGACATCAGATAACCGTTGGCGGCCACCTGCGGGTCGGCGAGGACCTCCTGCGGGCTGGCCAGGGTGGACCAGACGGCGGGTTCGTCGGCGAGGACCTTCTGCCACTCGGCCAGATCGCGCTCGGCGAAGGTCCTGCGCAGTTCGGCCGTGGCGGCCTCGGCGTTGGCGACCAGATTCGCCAGCGGGACGAACCGCTCGTCGGTGGCGAGGTCGCCGCGGCCGATGCGTTCGCAGAAGCCCTGCCAGAACCGGTCGGTCTGCAACAGCATCAGCTGCACCCAGCGTCCGTCCCGGGTCTTGTAGCGGTTGACCGCCGGATTGAGCGCGGTACCCGCGCTACCGGCGGGAATACGGTCGATGCCGTAGTAGTCGGCGGCCGCGATATCGGGCGCGACGGCCCACATGCCCTGGGCCAGCAGCGAACTGTCGACCAGCGCGGCGTGCCCGGTGCGCTCGCGGTGAAACAGCGCCGTCGCGATGCCCCCGGCCAGCGTGATCCCGCCCTGCAGGTCGCCGAACGCGGGAGTCTGCGTCACGGGGAACTCGACGTCCGGCGGGGTCAGGGCGTAGGCGACACCGGCCCGGGCCAGGTAGCTCGCGGCGTCGAACCCGCCGCGGTCGCGTTCGGGCCCCCGGCTGCCGTGGCCGCTGCCGCGGGCGATGATCACATTCGGGTTGAACTCCCGGATCCGCTCGACCGTCAGCCCGGCTCGTTCGAGGGGCGCCGGTAACCAGTTGGTCAGGAACACATCCGCGTTCGCGATCAACTTGCCGATGATCTCGCGCCCGCGCTCGGACTTGATATCCACGCCGATGCTGCGCTTGCCGTGGTTGCCGAGTTCCATCATGAAGTTGGCCCGCACCGGTGACTGTGCCGGATCCAGGCCGCCGACCACCAGGTAGCGACACGGATCGCCGCCCTGGGTGTCCTCGACCTTGACGACGTCCGCGCCCCAATCCGCCAGTGCGGCACCGGCGCACGGCACGTACGTCCAGGACGCCAGTTCGACTACCCGGACGCCATTGAGCAAACCCGACATAGGTGCTCCCTTTCCTGCGATCGCTCACCCATCTTGAAGTACTATACGGTAATGGTTACAGTTAGTCATCCAGGAAGTTCTCCGGACGAGCAGGAGTAGCTGTGAGCGAATTGGTCGGCGAAATGTCGGCTCCCAGTGTGGAATTGGGCCGCCGGGCTGCCGAGCGAGCGGAATTCCGGATGCTGATCGGCGGAGAGCTGGTCGCGGCGGCCTCCGGTGCCGGATTCGACAATCTCGGTCCTGCGACCGGGGCGGTACTCGGCAGCACGGCCGCGGCGGGCCCGGAAGATATGCTGCGGGCGATCGCGGCGGCGCGGCGGGCGTTCGACGACAGCGATTGGTCGACGAACCGCGTGCTGCGACAGCGTTGCCTGGCGCAGCTGCAGCAGGCCCTCGAAGCCGAAAAGCACGAGCTCGGGGAGGAACTCGTCGCGGAGGCCGGGTGCCCGGCGATGACGCTGCGCAACGCGCAACTGGACTGGCCGCTGACCGAGTCGCTGCGCTATCCGTCCCGGCTGATCGACGAATTCGACTGGGAGCGGGTACTTCCGGCGGGTGCCCTGTTCGGTGAGCGCAATGTGCGCACCGTGCTGCAGGAGCCGGTGGGTGTGGTCGCGGCGATCTGCCCGTCGAACTTTCCGCTCGAGGTCGTGCTCAACAAACTGGGTCCGGCGCTGGCGGCGGGAAATACGGTGGTGCTCAAGCCGGATCCGAATACCCCGTGGAATGCCACGCGGCTCGGGCGCATGATCGCAGAGCACACCGACATTCCGCCGGGTGTCGTGAATGTCGTTCCCACGCCGTCGAACGAGGTCGCCGGACTGCTGGCGACCGATTCGCGGGTGGACATGATCTCCTTCACCGGGTCGACCGCGGTCGGGCGCACGTTGATGCGGCTGGGCGCCGACACGATGAAGCGGACATTCCTCGAACTCGGGGGGAAATCGGCGCTGATCGTCCTGGAGGATGCCGACCCGGCGGCCGCCTTGCGCAGCGCGGTCAGTGTATGTGTCCATGCGGGCCAGGCATGCGCTGCCACCAGCCGGATGCTGGTGCACCGCTCACGATTCGACGAGATGGTCGCGAGCGTGGCGGCGGCGTTCGACGCGGTGCCGGTGGGCGATCCGGCACTGCCGGGCACCCTGGTGGGGCCGGTGATCAGCGCCGCCCAGCGGGAGCGGGTGCTCGATGCGTGCCGACGGGCGACCGCGGCCGGTGCGCGCCCGGTCAACGGCGGCGGTGCGGTACCGGTTCTGCCACCCGAACTGGCCGGTGGCCACTACGTCCAGCCGACGGTGTTCGTCTGCGACGATCCGAGCCTGCCGATCGCCCAGGAGGAGATCTTCGGCCCGGTCCTGGTGATGATCCCGTTCTCCGACGACGAGGAGGCCGTGCGCATCGCCAACGACAGCGCCTACGGGCTGGCGGGCGCGGTGCTGTCGGCGTCGACGGACCGGGGCATGGGGATCGCGCGCCGCATCCGGACCGGGACCGTGGGTGTCAACGGCGGCATGTTCTACGGCGCCGACGCTCCGTTCGGCGGCTACAAGAACAGCGGTGTCGGCCGCCAGTGCGGTCTGGAAGGTTTCCGGCAGTACCTGGAGACCAAAACCATCGGCTGCCGAATTCCACGGCAGCACTGAACAATTCGCGGCACGTCCGCCTCTCGGGGAACGACGGGCCTACCACTGAACGACGGAAAGGGTTCCACCCGTGGGGAAATTGGACAACAAGGTCGCGGTGATCTCGGGCGCCGCGCGCGGGCAGGGACGGTCGCACGCGGTCAATCTCGCGGCCGAGGGCGCGAGCATCATCGCCTTGGATATCTGCGCCGACCTGGAAGGCAACACCTATCCGCTGGCCCGTCCGGAGGATCTCGAGGAGACGGCACGGCTGGTCGAGAAGGAAGGCGTCCGTGCCCATCCGGCGGTCGTGGACGTGCGGGAGCGCGGCGCGGTCTGGAGCGCGATCGCGGCAGGTGTCGAGGCGCTCGGTGGGCTGGATATCGTGGTCGCGAATGCCGGGATCGCCCCGATGGGGAAGGGGCAGACCCTGCGGTCGTGGTCGGACACCATCGATACCGACCTGGTCGGAGTGTTCAACGTCGTCCAGGCCAGCCTGCCGCATCTGAGCGCGGGAGCCTCCATCATCGCGACCGGCTCGCTGGCCGCCCAGCTCGGCAGTTCCACCAAGCAGGGCCCGGGCGGCTCCGCGTACAGCCTCGCGAAACAGATTGTCGCGCACTACGTCAACGACCTGTCGATCCAGCTCGCGAAGCAGTCGATCCGGATCAACGCGGTGCACCCGACCAACGTGAACACCGACATGCTGCACAACGAGGGCATGTACAGGGTATTCCGCCCCGACAAGGAATCGCCGACCCGGGAGGAGGCCGAGGTGGCGTTCCCGGCGATGCAGGCCATGCCCGTCCCGTATATCGAACCGCAGGACGTCTCCGATCTCGTTGTCTTCCTTGCCGGTGACGAGTCGCGCTACATCACCGGCAGCCAATTACGAGTGGACGCGGGCGGTTTCGTCAAGGCCGTGCCGTGGGGGAAGTGAGCGATGAACGAGACCACGACCGCGTACAAGCTGTTTCGCTGCGTGATCTGCGGATTCGAATACGACGAGAAAAAGGGGTGGCCCGAGGACGGCATCGAGCCCGGCACCCGGTGGGACGATATTCCCGACGACTGGACCTGCCCGGACTGCGGCGCCGAGAAGTCCGATTTCGAGATGGTGGAGGTGCCGCGGTGACGGTCGCGCCCGACGGTCGCGTCGTGATCGTGGGCACCGGAATCGCCGGAGCCACCGCCGCGGAAACGTTGCGCAAGAACGGTTTCGCGGGATCGATCGTCATGGCCGGGGACGATCCGTCGTCGCCGTATCGGCGTCCGATGGTGTCGAAGGAACTACTGTCCGGTGCTGCCGGTGCCGACAAGGCGCTCCTGCGGCCGGTGGAGTTCTGGGCGGGTAAGGACATCGATCTTCGTGCCGGGACGTCCGTGCGTGCCGTCGATGCGGCTGATGCCCGGGTGGAATTCGACGACGGGAACGAGCTGTCGTTCGACGCGCTGATCCTGGCGACCGGCGGTCGGCCGCGCCGCCTGAGTCCGCTGCTCGACGACGGGCACTGTCTGCGCCATATGCACGACGTCGGCCCGCTGCGCGCCGTGCTGGAAGCGGCGGCGTCCGGTGGTGACGTGCCCTCGCTGGTGATCATCGGCGGGGGACTGGTGGGCATGGAGGTGGCGGCGTCGGCGCGGGGCCTCGGCGCCGACGTCACGGTCCTCGAGGCGAGCGGGCGCATTCTCGAACGTGTACTGCCCGAACCGATCTCCGCGGCATGTGATCGGATGCACCGCGAACGCGGAGTGGTGGTGCAGACCGGGGTGCGGCTGGCCGAGGTGACCGATTCGCACGGCCGGACCCGGCTGACCGCCGCCGACGGGCGGGTGTGGATC
The DNA here is from genome assembly GCF_029869545.1 of Nocardia wallacei. Taxonomy (GTDB): domain Bacteria; phylum Actinomycetota; class Actinomycetes; order Mycobacteriales; family Mycobacteriaceae; genus Nocardia; species Nocardia wallacei_A. Next base: position 44,232 of record NZ_JARWQD010000125.1, read on the forward strand.
GCCGATGCCGTGGTCGTCGCGGTGGGTATGACGCCCAACGACGAACTGGGCGAGCGGGCGGGCCTGGCGGTCGCCGACGGTATCGTCGTCGACGAGCGCTGTGCCACCTCGGCCCCCGGCATCTATGCCGCGGGCGATGTCGCGCGCTTCCCGAACCGGATCCTCGGCGGCACGCAGCGCGTCGAGCACTGGAGTCACGCCCAGGCACACGGCGCCGCGGCCGCGCGCGGTGTGCTCGGCGGGTCCGAGCCCTACGAAGAGGTGCCTTGGTGCTGGACCACGCAATTCGGCCGGACCCTGCAGATCTCGGGCTGGCCGGGGCGCGGGACCGAGCTGATGGTGTACGGAGACATCGACGGTGATTTCCTCGCTCTGAGTCTCGACGCCGATCGCCTCGTGGGCGTCATCGGTGCGGGTCGGCCGCGCGATGTCCGGGCGGCCCGGTCGCTGATCAAGGACGGGCCGTTCCTGCCGCGGGAACTGCTCGCCGGTGACGGCATCGATCTCGTCGAAATGAGCACCGCGCCAGAACGATTCGGTGCGTCGTCGGTGGCGGCCGCACCGGAATGACACTCGCGAACGTCGCTGGCAGATAATACTGTATGCCATACTGTATGTTGTAAAGTCGCATGAGGAAGCTGCGCCCGGGGCGTGGCTGGACAGCTCAGAGGTTGAGAACTATGGCCAAACCCGTCATCGTCGGCGCAGTCAGGACCGCGATCGGACGATCATTCAAAGGGGCGCTCGCCGATGTGCCCTCGGAAACATTGGCGACCACGATCCTGCCCGAGGCGATCCGCCGGGCGGGGATCGATCCGTCGGCCGTCGACGACGTCATTCTCGCCGAATTGAACTACGGCGGCGGCGATCTGGCACGGCATGCCGCGGTGGCGGCCGGTATGGAGAGCGTGCCGGGGCAGGCGGTGAATCGGCACTGTACGGGCAGCCTCACCGCGATCGCCAACGGTGCCGCGCACATCGTCTCGGGGATGGAGCGGGTGATCGTCGCCGGTGGCGTGCAGTCCCTGTCGACCGCACCGCTGATGAAATGGCGGGTGCCCGGCAAGGCCGAGCCGGAGTTCGTCGAGCCGTGGATGCCGCCGTCGCATCCGGAGACGCCGGACGCGCCCACCCTCGATATGGCGATCACCGTCGGCTGGAACACCGCGAAGAAGACCGGGATCAGCCGCGCCGAGATGGATGCGTGGGCGCTGCGCTCGCATCAGCGCGCCATCGCCGCGATCGATGCGGGGAAGTTCGCCGACGAGATCGTCCCGATGAAGATCCAGCAACTCGACGGCTCGGTGCGCGACTTCGCCGTCGACGAATTCCCGCGCCGGGACACCACTTTGGAGCGGCTGGCGTCCTTGCCCGTACTGCACCCCGAAATCGAGGGTTTCTCGATCACGGCGGGCAACAGCAGCGGCATCAACGACGCCGCCGCGGCGGTCGCGCTCGTCGGCGACGACTACGCCGCGGCCGAAGGACTCGAGGTGCTGGGTACGGTGCGGGCCTGGGCCAATACCGCCGTCACACCGGCGGACAACGGGCTCGCGGCCGGGAAGGTGATCGGCAAGATCCTGGATCGCGCGGGGCTGAAGCCCGCCGATGTCGCGCTGTGGGAGATCAACGAGGCGTTCGCGTCGGTGCCGATCGCCGCGTGCCGGGAGCACGGATTGGACGAGGAACTGGTGAACTTCTCGGGCAGCGGATGCAGTCTCGGACACCCGATCTCGGCCTCCGGTGCGCGGATGGTGACGACCCTGCTGTACGAACTGCGACGGCGCGGTGGCGGTATCGGCGTGGCGGCGATGTGCGCCGGTGGCGGTCAGGGCGGCGCGCTCGTGGTGGAGGTCTGATCGCGATGTCGGATGAAGTACTGCGGGAACGCCGCGGGCGCACCCTGGTGATCACGATCAACCGGCCGGAGGCGCGGAACGCGATCAACACCGCGGTCAGCCAGGGGCTGGCCGATGCGATCGACGAGCTCGACGAGAGTCCCGAACTCTCGGTCGCCGTGCTCACCGGCGCCGACGGAAACTTCTGCGCGGGAATGGATTTGAAGGCCTTCGTGGCGGGAGAGATCGTCATCGTGCCGGGGCGGGGTCTCGGGTTCACCGAGAAGCCACCGGTCAAGCCGATCATCGCCGCGGTCGAGGGGTACGCGCTGGCGGGCGGCACGGAATTGGTGCTGGCGACCGATCTGATCGTGGCGTCGAAGTCCGCGCAGTTCGGTATCCCGGAAGTCAAGCGCGGACTCGTCGCCGCCGGTGGCGGGTTGTTGCGGCTGCAACACCGCATCCCGCATCAGAAGGCACTCGAACTCGCCCTGACCGGGGACAATTTCACGGCCGAGGACGCGGCGGGCTACGGCCTGGTGAACGTGCTCACCGAGCCGGGCAGGGCGCTCGAGGAGGCGCTGGCACTGGCCGAGCGGATCACGGCGAACGGACCCCTCGCCGTCGCCAAGACCAAGGAAATCATCGTCAAGTCCAGCGACTGGACCTCCGGCGAGATGTGGCAGAAGCAGCTTGAACTCATCATTCCGGTATTCCAGTCGAAGGACGCCCAGGAGGGCGCGCAGGCTTTCGCCGAGAAGCGCAGCCCCAAATGGACGGGCGCGTAAGCGTTTTCGTTTCGCGCGCCCATCATGACCATCAACCCGAGATCAAGGAGACGCTGTGTCGTTCGAAGGTGAAGTAGTGCTGGTGACCGGCGGGGCCGGGGGATTGGGCGAGGCCACCGTGCGGCGGTTGCACGGCGCCGGAGCCGCCGTCGTCATCGCCGATGTCAACGATGACAAGGCCACCGCCCTGGCCGACGAGCTCGGCAACAAGGTCGCCTATGTGCGCACCGACGTGCTGGACGACGCGACCATCGACACCGCGTTCGCGAAGGCGGACGAGCTGGGAGCGCTGCGCAACGTGGTGATCGCCCACGGCGGTTTCGGTGTCCTGGAGCGGGTCGTCAACCGTGACGGCAGCCCGGCCACGCTGAAGGGTTTCACCGACACCATCGCCCTGTACCTCACCGGCACCTACAACGTGCTGCGGCTGGCGGGCGCGAAGATCGCGAAACTGGACCCCAAGCCCAACGGGGAACGCGGCGCGATCGTGATGACGAGCTCGATCGCCGGATACGAGGGCCAGATCGGCCAGTCGGCCTACTCGGCGGCCAAGGGCGGGGTGATCGCCCTGACGCTGTCCGGCGCCCGCGACCTCAGCTCGGTGGGAATCCGGTTGAACAGCATCGCGCCGGGCACCATCCACACGCCGCTCATGGATTTCCTCGGCGAGGAGAAGCTCGCGAAGTTCGCCGCGTCCGTGCCCTTCCCGAAGCGCCTCGGCGCACCCGACGAGTACGCGGCGCTGGCGCAGCATCTGCTCGAAAACCCTTACATCAACGGCGAAGTCGTGCGCATCGACGGCGCACAGCGATTCCAGCCGCGCTGATTCGACGGCGGGTCGGCCGCGACGACCGTCATGCCGGTAGCTGTGCGGCGCCGGTCCCGGTCGTCGCGGCGGCGGACCGTGCGCTCAGGAAGTCGTCGACGAGCTGGGCGCAGAAGGCGCGAGTGTTTCGGCCGAGGCCGGTGATCCTGAGGAATACCAGGGGGCCGACAAGCTGTGCCAACGCAGCGGTCGTGTCGAAGTCGCCGAGCGCGTCGCGCGCGGCCGCGCTGCCGAACAGTTCGTCGAACGGCTGACGGTACTGTTCCACGACGCGCTGTCGCAGCCATACGTCATGCGGCCCGGCGCCGTTTCCGCAGGTGCCCGCGTTCGTGAGCCAGGCCAGTGCCGCCGTGTGCTGCGGAGTCTCGTCGATGAACACCGCCTGCCGGTGCGTCAGCTCGATCAGTCGATCGCGCAGCGAGCCGACCGCAGTGGGTGGCTGTGGCGCTGGCAGGAGGCATTCCAGCGCCGCGGCGCGCAGCTGCATCGCGCTGCCGAAATGTCGATAGAGGGTCGTCCGTGCCACCTTGGACAGGGTGGTAACGGCATCGACCGTCACCCCTTCCACGCCCTCCGATTTCAGGAGGGCGACCGCGGCATCGAGCAACCTCGCCCGGGAGCGCAGCTTGCGTGGGTCGCCGTCTCCTGAATCGTCACAGGGGTTCTCTGCTGGCATCGGGACTCAACTTCTATCAGTCGGCCGTTCCTTCCCGGCGCAAAGGATTCGGAACGGACGGCTGTGGTTCGCCGCTGAGCTTCCGGAGTGTCGCGATGCAGGCATGCAGCTCGTCGAGCGACACGCCGGCGGCTCTGGCGCGAAAGTACGCGTGCAGCTGTCGCAGTGATTCCTGTTGTGCGGCAATGCCTTTGCGGGTTACCTCCAGCCTGCTCACCCGGCGATCGGCGGGAGACAACCTGCGCCGCAGCAACCCGGCCTCGACGAGCTTGTTGACATCCGACGACACCGTGCTCGGCAGTACGTTGAGGAATTCGACCAGCAGTCCCGGGCGGTCGAGGCCGGCGTAGACGAGGACGATGATGCCCAACGCGCGTTCGGAGAGCCCGCGCCGGCGGGCCACCGGCAGCGTCACGTTCGAAATCATCCGCCGGACATCTGTTACGGCGCCGAGGAACTCGACAATGTCCCCGTCGTCGGCAGCGCCAATCGTATCCGTCACGAATTCTCACGATACTACATTCTCCAAACTGTTCATTATCTGAACTATATGGACTACCCTGCACTCTGAGGCGAGAGTCGTCTCGCGCGCGATGCGCCGCGGTGATCGGCATGGAGTGCCATGAAGTCGTCAGAACCAGTTCGGAACCCGACAACCGTCGACCACAACGCCGAGAGACCGCGGCTGGCCCGGTCGTGGAAGGTCTTCGCCTGCTGGGCCGTCGCCGCAATCTCGACCGTCGTCATTCTGGCGACTTCGGAGAAGCACGGACCGGCGTCGCCGGACAACCGCAATCCGAACGGAGCGGACACACCGCTGCCCGTCGAGCCGCTGCTGTCCGGAATCGACTGGGTCACAGTGGGACAGGTCGCGGCCCTCGTCCTGTTCGTCGCCACCGTTTTCGTTTCGGTCCGGGTCTGGCGGCGCCACCCCGGGCATCCGGTGATCTTGATGGTGATCGCCTCCAGCACACTGCTGTGGCTCGACCCGTACAACAATTGGGCGATCGGTCTGGTGTACAACCCACGGCTCTGGCATTTCCCTCGGGATTGGCCGTGGCTCAACATATCTCCGATCATCGAGCCGCTGACCTCGTTCGTCTACGCGCCCTACATCCTGCTCCCGTACTTCGTGTCGCTGCCGATCCTGCGCGTCCTGCAGCGGCGCCGACGGCCGGACGCGTTCGTCTCGCGCCACCCCTTGATTTCCCTGGCGGTGCTGACGTTCGTCTGCGGCGTGATCTGGGACGCCGCGCAAGAGGTGTTCCTGGTGCGCACCCAGTTCCTGACCTACTCGCACGTCATCGAGTTCGGCACCCTGGATGCGGGCAAGAACAGCCAATTCCCGATGCTGATGGCCAGCGTGCTGATCACGATCGTGATGATTCCGGCCTCGCTGCTGCTCTATCGGGACGACACCGGGCGCTCGCAGGCGGAGAAGATCGCCCGGCGGTTCGGGTTCCACGGCCGCCATCCCAAGCTGGCCACCTTCCTGGTCATGGCGGTAGCCCTGAATATCGCGATGTTCGGTTTCAGTACGTCGTTCTGGGTGGTGCGCGCGACCGGCGCGGCTTCGACCGTCGCCTGCCCGTGGCCCTACCCGACGGCGAAGACATGGGATCCGCGCGGGTATTACGAATCCCAGGGCGCCCCTGGCCCGTTCACCGCCGGAGCGGCGAGCACATGGCAGATCGGACAGCCCGACGGCCGTCCCGTCGACATCGATCGGGAGTCCCAGCGCTGCGATCCGGCCTCCTGATCGGCCCGCGTGTCATCCGCGCACGGGTTTCGGCGCGCTGAGTTCCCGCAGGCACGACACGAACAGTTCGTCCATGCGGGGGCTCAGCTCGGCGAGTGTGGCGGCGTCGGCGTGGCCGGTGGAGCCGAAGACGCGGTCCAGTGCGACGGCGTCGGTGTCGGCGCCGAGCGACAGGCACAGGCATCCGACGCCGTCCGAGCGGAGTTCCTCGAGCGCCCTGCGGGCATCGGCCTCGGCGTAGTGTCCCTCGTAGCCACCGTCGTAGGGGAGCCCGTCGGAGAGCAGGAGTAGTAGCCTGTTCTGTGTTCCCGCTTGGGTTTTGAGGATTTCGCCCGCACCTCGGAGGCCCGCGCCCAAGCGGGTGTAGCCCGAGGGGCGGAGCCGATTCAACCGTGCTCGTCCGACGGCGCCGAAACGCTGTTCGAATGTTTTGATCGCGTGGAGATGGACCGCATGGCGGCCGTGTGACCGGAAGGCGTGTACGGCGACGCGATCGCCGAGTTCTTCGAGGGTGACGGCGAGCGTGGCGGCGGCGCGGCACTGGTTGTCGTGCACGGTGCGGCCCTCGGGTCCGGGCCCGGTGGCCGAGCCGGACGCATCGAGCAGGACGAGGACCGCGAGATCGCGTGCGGTCTTGCGATGTTCCCGGTAGATGTTTTCCGGTGGCGAACAACCCGAGCGCAGATCGACGAACAGGTCGATGAGGGCCTCGAGGTCGAACTCGTCGCCCTCGGGACGGCCGCGGAGTGCCTTGGGGCCCAAGCCGACTCGGGCCAGGCGTCGGCGCAGCACATCGTCCGGGGCGACACCGGTGTCGCTGATATCGCCGTCGGTGGTGAGCGGCGAGTGGATCACCCGGCACCACTCGGGACGGTACCGGTGCTGCCGGACATCCCACTCCGGGTAGAAGGTGTCGGCCATTCCGACGGCGGGACCGGTCATGCCGCCGTCGGTGAACCGAATCCGCGTGGGTCGCGACCGAGCCGGTTTCCCGCGCACGCGACGCATCGGTGACTCGGCACCGGCGGGCCCGCCCACGGACGCGCGCGTGCTGCCGAGCTGTTTGCGGAAGAAGCCTCCCAGGGGCCGCGACCTGAACAGCGGGTTGTCGAACAGTCTTCCGATCGTGGCGTCCCCTGACCGCTCGGCATCGCCGCCATCGGCCGCGGATACGTGCCGCGGCGCGAACGCCGGGCGAAGTTCCCCGGTCGTGCGCGTGCCCGGCGTGAGCAGGCGGGAGGGCCTGATGACGCCGAACCACTCCGGCGGCTCGACGACCGGTCCGCGCGCTCGGGCCATGGCGAGCGACTCGTCGGCCGTCGCGGTCTCCACTGCGCTGTCCGAGCACAGCGCGGCGGCGAGGGGGACCCGGTCGGCGAGTTCGGCGAGCACCCGCCGCCCTTCGAGGGACAGGTAGCGATGCGCCACCGACGGACGCCTCCGCAACCCCTTCACCAAACGCGGTGCCAGGCTTCCCGCGCCGAGCAGCGCGGCCTGCACCAGCAGTTCGCTGCGCTGCTCGGCGTCGGATCGGTCGGCCGCGACGAAGATGGTCCGGCCGTCGGTGTACGCGGCCGTCCCGGCCGGTGCCTGTGCGACCTCGACCGATCGTCGGGCGACGAAGGCGGCGAGCAACCGGAAACGGTCCGGGCCGTTCGGATCGTCGGTCATGGCCGCGGCAGGACGGCGTCGGCCAGTTCGCCCAGGGCGCGGACCACGTCGTGATCGTCGGACAGCACCTGTACGACGGCGGACCGTACGGCACCGCGCAGGCTCAAACCCTCCGCGACCAGGCCCCCGGCGAGCACCAGCATCCGCGTGGACGACGCCTCCCGCAGCGGTGACCCATCCAGAGTGCGGATCGCGTTGCCCAGCGTGACCAGTGCGCGGGCCGTATCGAGATCGATCCCGGCCTCGTGCGCGACCACCTCGGTTTCGATTGCGGGAGGCGGGAATCCGAGTTCGATCGCGATGAATCGCTGCCGCGTGGATTCCTTGAGGTTCTTCAGCACGCTCTGATAGCCGGGATTGTAGGAAATCACGAGTTGGAACCCGGGCGCCGCGGGCAAGGTCGTGCCGAGGCGATCGACCGGAAGCGCACGGCGGTGATCGGCGAGGGGATGGATCACCACGGTCGTGTCCTGGCGTGCCTCCACCACCTCGTCCAGATAGAAGATGGCACCATCGCGCACGGCGCGCGTCAACGGCCCGTCCACCCATACCGTCTCACCGCCCTGCAGCAGAAAACGGCCGACCAGATCCGCCGAGGTCAGGTCCTCATGCCCGGCCACAGTGATCAGTTCCCGGCCGATCTCGGCCGCCATGGCCTCCACGAACCGCGTCTTCCCACATCCCGTGGGGCCCTTCAGCAGAACCGGCAGCCCACGGCGGGATGCCGCGCGGAAGACCTCCGCCTCATCGCTGACGGCCTTGTAGAACGGTGGCATCCCGGAGGCGGCGGTGCGAACAGTGGATCCGTTGGTAGACATAGCGATTCCCCGATCGAAGATACGGTCTCAGAAGGTTCGTTCGCCGATGATCAGCTCGGCTGCCCGCTCGCCGATCATCATTGCCGCGGCGTTCGTGTTGCCACCCACGATGCGCGGCATGATCGAGGCGTCGGCCACGCGTAGTCCGTCCACGCCGTGTACTCGCAGCTCGGGATCGACTACCGCGCGCTCGTCGGTGCCCATCCGGCAGGTTCCGACCGGATGGTAGACGCCGGATGCGTTGCGGCGCACGAACTCTGCCAGGTCCGCACCGGTCCGGCCGGACCCGGGCAGCACCTCGCGACCCACCTCCGGGGCGACCGCGCCGTGCGCTACCGCCTCGCGGACCAGTTCCATCCCGGCGACGAGCGTCGTCAGGTCTCGCGGTTCGGCCAGGTAATTCGGGTCGATCAGCGGGGCGGTGAAGGGATCGGTCGACGCCAGCCGCACCGTTCCGCGGCTCTCGGGGTAGATCATCGTGGGCAGCAGCGTCAGCGACGGCGACGGATCGGCGGCCAGGTGAAGTCCGGGCTCGTCCTGGTTCTCCGGATAACTCATGGGGAGGATGAACATCTGCAGATCGGGCACGTCGGTGCGGGTTCGCACTCCGCTGTGCACGAAGGCGACCGCTTCGAACAGCGTGTGCGACAGGTGTGTCGACCGCGGCCGCAGACACTCGCGGGCCATCGCCCCGGCGAAGGTCACCGGTGATGCACTGCGGCCGCCGGGTGCGAGATAGGAAATCGGGACGAACAGATGATCGTGCAGGTTGTCGCCGACCGGGAGGTCGGCTGTCACGGCGATCCCGTGCTCGCGCAGGTGCGCCGCGTGGCCGATACCCGACAGCATCAACAGCCGGGGCGAGCCGAGCGCCCCGGCACTGACTACGACCTCGCGATCGGCGCGCGCGGGCTCGATCGGGCGACCGTTCGCACTCGCCAATTCCACTCCGACGGCGCGACCGTTGCGCACGATCACGCGGGTTGCCGTAACACCGCTCACCACTTCGAGATTGGGCGGGGCGTCCCGTAGATACCCGCGATCGGTGCCCACTCGCCGTCCCGCGCCCGCGCTCTGCTGCAATGCGGCCACACCGGTCTGCTGCTTCCCGTTGTAGTCGTCGTTCGGCTCGGTGCCGGTGGTCGCCGACAACGCGGCCATGAAACTCTCGGTGACCGGGGCCAGGCCCGTAGCCCGTTCCACCGTGATCGGTCCGGCGCCGCCGCGCAGGTCACTGGGCCCGTCCTCGAAGCTCTCCAGCCGCCGGAAGGACGGGAGCACGTCGGAGAACCCCCAACCCACGGCGCCCTCGGCCACCCAGTCGTCGTAGTTCTGCCGGTTTCCGCGCACGAACGCCATCCCGTTGATCACGCTGCCACCCCCGAGCGCTCGCCCGTGGGACTGGGGAAGCTTGCGGCCGTTCATATGTCGCTGCGCGATCGTGTACGCGGGCCAGGTGACGCGGCGCTGCAGCAGGGTCACCGCGTGGATCGCTCCGCACATTCCGGGGACCGTGACGAGTGGTCCGCGAAGCTGTCGCCCCGACTCGATCAGGGTGACGGCCGCCCCGGTGTCGGCCAGGCGCCGGGCGACGATCGCCCCGGCGCTGCCCGATCCCACGACGACGTAATCGGCGGGGGCCCGGCCGACCGAACCCCTGGCCATCCGTGCCCGCTTCATCCGAGACCTCCGTTGCCGAACCGCTGCGAGTTAATTCAGAATATGAAATTCTTGTTCGACGCTAGCACTGATCGGCGCGGAGCGGGAGTCGATGCGCCCGGCGCCCGGAATTTTGCGGCAAACCGCTGTGCGACCCGGTCGCGCTGATGTATCGTCGGTCACACTGTAATGCCAATAGTTGCCCATCCAGTCAACTCGGCATCGTTCGCAGTGCGCGAGCAGTCCACTGGAGGAGCGATGGAGGACCGATGGAGCCGCCACCGGCGTGGAACATAGTGCGCCGCAATTTTTCCGACACGGTGCTGACCAGCATCGCCACGCTGGGGCGGGCCCTGCGGATGAGTGTGCACGCGATCCGGATCGGCAGCGTCGATATGGCCCGGATGCGGTTCCAGGTGCACGAAACCCTCACGCAGGCATGGTTTTTGATAAAGGTGACCGGCATCCCGAGCGTGTTGATGGCGATTCCGTTCGGGGTGATCGTTTCCGCGCAGGTCGGGAATATCGTGTCGCAGTTGGGCGCGGATTCGATGATCGGTGCGGCCGGTGGGCTGGGCGTGATCAAGCAGGGAGCCCCGATGGCCAGCGCGCTGATGCTCGGCGGCGCGGGCGCCGCGGCGATCGCGGCCGATCTCGGAGCACGGACGGTGCGCGAGGAAGTCGACGCGCTGCGGGTGATGGGCGTGGATCCCGTGCAGCGGCTGGTGGTTCCGCGGATCGTGGCGATGATGCTGGTGGCGCCCCTGCTCACCATTCTCATCGTGGTGGTCGGCATCGGTTCGGGCTTCCTTGTCGCCGTCGCCGCGATGGACGTCACCCCGGGCAGCTACTGGTCGTCGTTCGGCGCCTTCACCACTCCGGTGGACATCTGGGTAGCGCTGATCAAGGCGCTGCTGTTCGGGTTCCTGGTCGTCGTGGTCGCATGCCAGCGAGGGCTGGAAGCCAAGGGGGGTCCGCGCGGCGTCGCCGACGGCGTGAACGCGGCGGTGGTGATGTCGGTCGCCGTGGTCACCGTGTTGAATACGGCGATTACGCAGGTGGTGACCATGTTCTTCCCGGTGAGGATGGCATGATGACGGCCTCGCCCTACGCTCCGCCGGGCTTGCGACGGGTAGGCCGGTTGCGCCGCCGGATCCATCCCTGGGCGCCGGTCGAATCGGTCGGGTTCGTGCTGGGGTTCGTGTGGCAGGCAGTCTCGGCGGTGCCGTACACGCTCGTGCATTATCGGCGCCAGACGGTCATGGTGATCACGGATATGACCTGGGGCCGTGGCTCGGTGATCGTCGGCGGCGGGGTGGTGCCGCTGATGCTGCTGATGGGGGCGGCGATGGGCGCCTCGATCGGTATCGAGGCGTACAGCGCGCTGAACCTGCTGGCACTGGGACAGCTCAGCGGTCTGATCTCGGCGTTCGGCGTGACGCGGGAACTGGCGCCGATCGCGGCGGGGGTGGGGTTCGCGGCGCAGGCCGGGTGCCGGATGACCGCGGAGATCGGATCGATGCGGATCTCGGAGGAGATCGACGCGATCGAGTCCCTCGCGGTCCGATCGGTGCCGTTCGTGGTGACCACCCGGGTCATCGCCGGAATCGTCGCGGTGGCACCGGCTTTCGTGGTGGCGCTGATCCTGGCCTACTTCTCGTGCCAGTTGATCGTGACGACGGTGCACGACACACCATCGGGCACCTACGATCACTATTTCGATCAGTTCGTGCTGGGCTGGGACGTGGTCGCCGCCACCGTCAAGGTGATCGTGTTCGCGATCGCGGTCGTGCTGATCCATTGCTATCAGGGCTATTTCGCCACCGGCGGCCCCGAAGGGGTGGGCACGGCCTCGGGGCGGGCGGTGCGGGCGAGCCTGGTCTCGATCATCGCGTTGGACATGGTCGCCACGATCGTGTTGTGGGGGTTCCAGTCTCCGATCACGTTCACGGGGTGACGCCGTGCCTGCCTATATTCTTCCCGGTACCGAGGTCGGGCCGCGCCGTGCCCGCATCATCGGCGTCGTCGCGATAGTGTGTGCGGTCGTTGCCGCCCTGGTGTGGCGAGGGTTCCCGGACTCCGAACCGGCCGGGCAGATCGAGATCTCGTTGATCACCGCGCAGGTCGGCGAGGGCGTCGCACCGGGGACGGATGTGCGGCTCGACGGGGTGCGCGTCGGCTCGGTGTCCTCGATCGACGGTCTCGGACCCGGAAGGCAGCGAATCGGCTTGAGCCTGCGGGATTCTCAGGTGGTCGGCCTCACCGAGGGGCTGAGCGTGGATTACGCGACGGGCAACCTGTTCGGAATCAGCGCGGTCGACCTCCATCCGGGCGGTGGTGGTGCGAAGCTGACGGGCGGATCCGTCATCGATCTGACCGGCCGCAACGCTGACCGGCTCAAAGACGCGACGCTGTCGACGCTGTTGGAGTCGACCGGTGGGCTCACCGCGGACGTGCTGACCCCGAAATTGGCCGCGCTGCTGGCGACGGCGGCGCGCGACGTGCGGGCGCTGAGCCCGATACTGCAGGCCATCGGCACCACGGTGCGATCGTTCACCGACACCCGGCTGCTGCCCACCGCACTGCTGCTGGACCGATTCGGATCGACGCTGGAGGGGGTTCCCGCGGCGCTGACGGGCGGGCTCACGGTGGTGCACTCGGTCTATACGAACCAATACCTGTCGACCCCCGAGCACATGACTCGATACGGCCGGTTGTTCGCCGAAATCCAGAATCAGCTGCTGCCCACGGCCACGCGGACCGCCTACACCGGCCAGCACTATTTCTCCGGGCTGATGCCCATGACGACCGCGATCCTCGACCGGCTGTCGGCGTCGGTCGGCACGCCGCAGCGTTCGGCCGACCAGCTGGGCGACCTGCTGGAACGCCTGGGCGCGGCATTCCACGACACTCCGAACGGGCCGATGCTCAACGCCAGCGTCGACCTCGAGGTGGTGCCCGCGCTCGCGGCGCCGCTGTCGACGATGCTCGGACTGCATCCCGCGCCGGGAGGTCGCTGATGTCGACACGGTCGCTGCTGTTTCGAGTCTCGATCTTCGTCGCGGTCATGGCTGTCGCGTTGATCGGCGTCTTCCGCGTTCTCGAACGGCCCGTGGCGGGCGAGACCGTGACCTACACGGCCCGATTCACCGATGCCAACGGTCTGCGCCTGGGCGACGACGTGCGGATGTACGGGGTGCAGGTCGGCAAGGTCGGTGCGGTCGAACTGGAGGGAAACCTTGCGCGGGTGCGCTTTACGGTGACCCGGGACCATGAGGTGTTCACCGACAGCAAGGTGGCGATCCGGTATCAGAATCTGACGGGGTTCCGATATCTGGAGATCCAGCAGCCCGATCGTCCGAGCCCACCGCGTCGGCCGGAGGCGGTGTTCGAGCCGTCGGAAACGGTGCCGTCCTTCGACATCACGACCTTGTTCAAGGGACTGCAACCCGTGCTGGCGGAGTTGTCGCCCGATGATCTGAACCAGTTCGCGACCAGCCTGCTGGCGTTGATCCAAGGGGACGGAACGGGTTTGGGTCCGGCGCTGGGCGCGATCGAGAAGCTGAGCCGCTACGCCGCGGATCGGCAGGCGATATTGTCGGCGCTGGTGGCCAACCTGGCCGAGGTCTCGGTGCACCTGGGCGGTAAGGCGGGCAACTCGATCCAGCTGCTGAGCAATCTGACGAATCTGTTCACCGCGATCACCGAGAAGCTGCCGGGGCTGGCCGATTTCGGGCTTGCGATACCGCCGGTGCTGCAGCCGCTACGAAACCTGCTGACCGTGCTGGGAATCACCGGCGAGCGCAACAGAGATCTGGATGCTCTGCTGCGCCGGGCATTTCCGGCACCGCGGGAGGCCGCGGCCGTATTCGGGCGACTGCCCGGACTGATTCAGACGATCGCGGCGACCTTGCCACCGACCGGTCCCGACGCGGCGATGACCTGTGCGCAGGGCGTGGCGGTGGCGCCGGCGCCGCTGCAGATCCTCATTGCCGGACAAAGGATCACGCTATGCCATCGATAGCCCGCCCCCGGTGGATGCGGCGCCTCGCCCTCCGCTCGCTGCTCGCCACGAAGTCCGAATATGATGCCGAATTGCGCTGGGGCGCAGCCGGAATCTGCGGTGTGCTGATCTTGGTCGCCGCGATAGGTGCGGTGTACGTCACCGGCACGACCCCGGAGCGGACCTATGCCGCGGATATGGCGCAAGCCGGCGGCATCCGCCCCGGCGACGACGTACGCGTGGCCGGGATACCGGTGGGAAAGGTGAAATCTCTGGCATTGCTGCCGGATCGGGTCCGAATGCGGTTCACCGTCGAGGACAAGGTGTTCGTGGGCGATCAGACCACCCTCGATCTCCGCATGCTGACCGTCGTCGGCGGCTACTACCTGGCTGTCCAACCCGCGGGAACGAAATCCCTGGGTTCGACGGTGATTCCGCAGCAGCGAGTCGGGCTGCCCTACAACCTGACTCAGGTGTTCCAGGACGCCGTGGAACCCGTGCGGCGGCTCGACGGCACCGTGCTCCGGGAGAACCTCGCGGCACTGGCGACATCGATCGACAGGAGCCCGGATTCGGTCCGCGCCGCGGTGCAGGCGGCCGACAGCCTGGTCGAGATCATGAACAAGCAGAACGCCGACATCTCGCAGACACTCGCGATGGCCGATGAGTATCTGACCGCGCTGAACGCCCATTCCGATGTGCTCGCGCAGTTGGTGAGAACGTTGTTCGGACTGGAGAACATCGTCGAGAACAACAAGATCCAGGTCCATCACGCCCTCGACGACCTGGCCACGATCCTGGCCGACCTGGGCCCGCTGGGCCGGATCTGGGACGAGACGCTGAAACAGCGGGCACAACCCCTCGCCGACGCGATTCCGCAACTGCAGCAACTCGGCGACCGGCTGGGCGAACTGCTGGACTCACTGCACACCCTGGAACAACGATTGCTGCCCCTGCTGCCGCCGGGTGACGGCGTGCGGATCGACCAGTCGGCCGCAACGATCCGAGCCACCAGTTTCTGTGTGCCCGTACCGGGAAGCGAGTGCTGATGCTGAAACGAATCCTGGGGTCGCGCGGGCTCATGTCCTTCGTTGTGGTAGCCGTCCTGGTCGCGGCGGCCGCGATCGCGGTGCAGCTCAACAGATCCGGGCCTGCGATGCGCTCGTACTGCGCGCTGATGCCCGACGCGATCGGGCTGTACCAGGGCAGTGCGGTCACCATCATGGGCGTCCCGATCGGCCGGGTCACCGAGATCGCGCCCGACGCCGGAACCGCCCGAGTGCGTTTCACCGTCCCGGCCGACCGAAAACTGTCTCCCGATGTCGGCGCGGTCACCGTCAGCGACACGCTCATCGCCGATCGCAAACTCGCACTCGTCGGCGCCGAACCCCAGGGCCCGGGCTGGGATTCGGACCGCTGCATCACCAGAACCCTGACGCCCAAGAGCCTGTCCCAGACCTTCGACGCGCTCGGTCGACTCGGGCGCCAGCTCAGCGATTCGGGACAGGGGGATCAGGCCGACGCGATCGGCGCCGGTCTCGCCGCCCTGGACCGAGCCACCGCGGGTTCCGGCGACCAGATCAACACCCTGGTCCTGCAACTGAGCAACGCACTCTCCGCTCCGGACGCGGCCGTCGGCCATATCGGCAGGCTGCTGGACGCGCTCACCGAGCTCACCCATCGCGCCCGTGGCGGCTGGCCCACCCTGCAGATCGTCGTGACCGACCTGACCCGGACCTTCGCCGACATCAACACCCTCGAATTTCCCCAGATCGTCCGCGTCGTGGCGAATGTGGTCGACGTGCTGCCCCAGCTCAACGACGTGGTGATGATGGTCGGATCACCGGCGCTGCGTGCGATCGATTCGATTCCGAATCTGCCGCAACTGATTTCGGCCGGGGTGGGATCGCTCTCGGAGGTCATCCGGATGGCCCCGGCGATCGCCGCCGGGTTCGCCGAGTCCATCGATACCGCCACCGGGCGTCCGACCATCGGTTACGCACCACCGAAACTGGCGCTCCCGCAACCGGCCACGGGCGCGGTCTGCGCGTCTGTGCAGGCGATCACGGGGCAGGGCTGCCGGACTGCCGACGACGGGTCGGTCACGGTACCGAGCCTGCCGGCGCTCGTCGCGGCGGTGAGTGCGAAATGATGCGTCTCCCAGCGGTATTGCGCCGCACCGGCACACACGCGGCGATAGCGGTGACCATGGCGGTGGGAGCCGCGGGATGCGGATTCCAACCGGCCGACGTCACCGTGCCGGGTACCGGCGTCGACGGACCGACCTACCCCTTGCGGATCGAGTTCACCGATGTGCTGAATCTGCCGCAGGGGGCCAAAGTCATCGCCGACGGTGTGCCCGTCGGGCGCCTGACGCGTGTCACCGTGGTCGGTCCGGAGGCGGACATTCCGGACCGGCCGGGACACCGGGGCTTCGTGGTCGCCGAGGTCGAGATCCGCAAGTCGGTTCGCCTCCCGGTGGGTACCACCGCTGCGCTGCGGCAGGAAACACCGCTGGGCGACGTGCACATCGCCCTCGCCGAACCCGCCGCGCCCAATCCGGCGCAGCTGCAGGCGGACGCCACGATCCCGCTGGCCGACACCGAACAGTCGCCGACGATCGAGGACATCCTGCAGAGGTTGTCCGTCTTCGTCGGCAGCGGTGCCGTCACCGACTTCCAGGACATCGTGCAACGGATGAATACGATCCTGCCGCAGAACCCGGATGACACTTCCCGCATCGCCGGGACCCTCGGTGCGGAACTGGCGGATCTGGCCGTGCACACCGACTCGATTCACAACCTCGTGGCGGGACTGCAAGCAACGGTCGAGGACGGATTGCTGAAGAACGCACCGGCATTCGACCAACTCCTCACGCCCGACGCGGTGCAGCACACGACCGACGTGATCAACACCACGATCGGGGTCGTTTACGTGCTCACCGCTCTCGGACCGTTCGCACCCAGCGTCACGTGGCTGGGGCCCGCGCTGCAGTCGAGCGAGCGCGCCGTGCGCGCCTTCGTCCCGATGCTGTTCGGCAGTCGCCCGCTCGACACCGGTTCACCCTCGAACCTGAAGGCACTCGTCGACCTCATCCATAACAAGATCATCCCCTTCGTGGAACACGGGCCGAAGGTGAATCTGGTGGGCGTCACCGTCGATTCATCACCCGGCGGCCCCCTGCCACCGCCACAGCGGACCGAACGAATAGTCGACACCCTGCGGATGATCGGGGCCGTGCGATGAATGTGCGTGCCGCAGTGTCGCTTTCGGCCATCGCCGCAGTCCTGGTGCTGGGCATCGGGTACATGACGGTGGGGGTGCTCCATGTGGATCCGCGTCGCGGCTACCTCGATGCCGAACTGCACCTGGGCAACTCGGGCGGACTGGGGGTGAATGCGCCCGTGCTGCTCGACGGTATTCGGGTCGGTCGCACGGAGCAGGTTTCCAAGCAGGCCGAAGGTGTGCTGGTGCGGTTGCGGATCGACAAGCGCTATCTCGTTCCGCTGTCCAGCAGCGTGCGGGTCGAGCAGCTTTCGGCACTCGGCGAGCCGTACGTCGAGTTCGACGCGCCGAGCGGTGCCGGACCGTATCTCGCCGACGGCCAGCGCATTGCGACCCGGCAGGTACAGGTGCCGATGACCATTACGGCGCTGTCGACGCGATTCGTCGACGTGCTGAAGCAGTTGAATCCGCAGACCATCGCGAACCTCGTCGGCACCTTCGACCGGGCACTGTCGGGTACCGACGCGGCCATGCAAACCCTGGAACGGTCGACCACGCTGCTGGCGGCCACGCTGCTCAGCCGCGCCGACGCCACCCGCCGACTCTTCGGCGACATCCAAGCCTTGGGCGGCAACATCGACTGGCTCGGCCCGTCGCTGAGTACCAGTGGGCCGCAATTCGGTGAATTCGGCAAGTCACTGAGCGACGTCGTGCAACAAGCGTCGACGCTCGTCGAAAGTCGGCCGGTAGCGGACTATTTCACCGGTGACGGGCTCACACCGTTCCTGGACAGGCTGACGGATTTCATGAACAAGATCGGTCCCAGCGTCGCGCCGCTGGCGCCCGTGCTGCAACCCGTGGTCGCCGATGCCATCGACCGTGCTCCCCGGTTCGACCTCAGCGCCCTGATCGACCAGTCCCTGCACGGAGTCGACCCGGACGGAACCCTGCACTTCCGCATCACAACCGAATAGCTCACTCGGCACGACCGTTTCGACCGCAGGAGGACAGGACCATGGCCATGGCAACAGACGAGGTGGCG
Source organism: Nocardia wallacei (assembly GCF_029869545.1). Taxonomy (GTDB): domain Bacteria; phylum Actinomycetota; class Actinomycetes; order Mycobacteriales; family Mycobacteriaceae; genus Nocardia; species Nocardia wallacei_A. The sequence continues at coordinate 62,537 of NZ_JARWQD010000125.1, forward strand.
GCGACCCCTGGCGAAGAGGACGCCGCGACGCGCGCGGCGGACCCGCCCGAGCCCGACGAGCGGCGGCGGGCGATCACGGTCTCGATCGGGCGGTCGACGGCACTGGTCGCGGTCGCGCTGGTCCTGCTGCTCGCCGGTACGGTGACCTTCGGGTGCCTGTATTGGTCGGCGCAATCGACCCTCGACCGCCGCGACGCCATCGCCGCCGACAATCGGCACGCCGAAGACATCGCCTCGGCCTACGCCCTCGGCGCCTCCACGGTCGACTACCACGACGTCAAAGGCTGGCTGACCCGGCTCAAGGCCGGGACGAGCCCCCAACTCGCCGCCAAATTCGACGCCACAGCTCCCCAGCTGGAGCAGATCCTGATGCCACTGCAGTGGACATCCAAGGCAACACCGCAGTCCGCGACGGTCACCTCCGAATCCGGCGGCATCTACAAGGTCAATGCCTACCTCACGGTCAACTCGACGAGTGTCCAGACCCCGGACGGTGCGCAAACCACGGTCACGTACTCGATCACCATCGACCGCAACACCAACTGGACCATCACCGATGTCGGAGGCCTCCAGAACGCCCTGCCGACAAATTAGCGGCGGCCCGAGGTGACTCGTTCAGCCGTGTCAGTCTCTGCGGGTTTGCGACGGCGTAGATCCGGGTGATCTGCCCGTTCTCCACGACGAGGCTCAGTGCGGCAGGTTGGCCGTCGACCTCGATCCGGGCCGCGGGCGCGCCGTTGAGCCACCAGACCGCCGCCATCGGCGATCAGGACCACCTCTGGCGCCATGATCTCCATCAGTTCCCGCAGCTGCCCGGTTCGCAGCGCGAGCAGCAATCGCTCCACGACGGCCTGTTGCTCCGCTCGGCTCACCCGTACCCGCGGTCGCCGAGCCGCCACATGCCCGCGTGCTCGGCGCGCGATCTGCCGAACCGTGGCCGCGGGCCTGCCGCGGGCCTCGGCCCGCTCATGCCCGCCACACCCACCGGCGCGGCCCGCGACGTGTCGGCCATGGGCGGCTCCTATCTCTCGACTGTGTCGTCCACAAGGCACCGGCCCACCTCGTTTTGTGACACCACAGCGACATCCGGCGGCCGATGGTGGCGCACGTCACGTAGCCGCGGTGTCACGAAGGGCCGAGCCGCGGACGTCTCATGCGTGACCACAGCGGTCGATCTCGGATCGGGACAGGCGACCGCGGCCACGCTGGCGGCCCGGGGAGCGCGGGTGTGCTGCGCCTCCCCGAACCCGTAGACGTTGTCCGGCAACTCATCAGGAGAAACTCATGAATCTCGCCCTCTGGATCGTCGCCGGGCTGCTTGCCGCCCTCTCGCTGTTCGGCGGCGCCACCAAAGTGTTTGTGCCCAAGGCGAAGCTGGACGAATTGGGCGCGAAGTCCGGCGGCGGATGGACCGAGCACGCGAGCGCCGGTTTCGTCCGAAGCCTCGGCGGCCTCGAGATCCTGGCCGCGGCGGGCCTGACCCTGCCCGCGGCGCTCGACATCGCACCGGTGCTGGTGCCGGTGACCGCCGTCTGCTGGATCCTGTTGATGATCGGCGCGATGATCACCCACGCCCGCTACGCGCAATACAAGTACGTCGCGTTGAATCTGGTCTACCTGGCCGCGGCCGCCTTCGTGGCCTGGGGCCGCTTCGGCCCCGAGTCGTTCACGGGCTGATTCGCGGCTGCGCCTCGGATCGAACCCGGCCAGGTGTTCGCTTGCCATTCGTATTGATATCGGTCAATATCGATGTATGTCTAAGTCGGAGTTGTCGCTCGGTGCGCCCGCGGCGTGTGACGCGGTGCCGCGGGTTCGTCCGCCGTTGACCCGCGAGGACGCCGATGAGCTGGCCGGGGTGTTCAAGGCGTTGTCGGATCCGGTGCGGCTGCGGTTGCTGTCGGCGATCGCGTCGCGCGCCGGAGGGGAGGCGTGCGTGTGCGATCTGTCCGAGGGCATCGACGTCACCCAGCCGACGATCTCGCACCATCTGAAGGTGCTGCGGGAGGCCGGGCTGCTGACCAGTGAACGGCGGGCGTCGTGGGTGTACTACCGGGTGGTTCCCGAAGCGCTGCAACGCTTGTCGGATGTCTTGGCGATCGAGGCCGGGCTGGCGGTGCTCGCGTGACCACCACGACCGAGCATCCGGCAGTGGTCGGCAAGCTGTCGACCCTGGACCGCTTCCTGCCGGTGTGGATCGGGGCCGCGATGGTCGCCGGTCTGCTGCTGGGCCGCATGGTCCCGGGCCTCGGTGATGCGCTGGGCGCGGTGGAGATCGACGGGATCTCGCTGCCGATCGCGATCGGGCTGCTGGTCATGATGTATCCGGTGCTGGCGAAGGTGCGCTACGACCGCCTCGACTCGGTCACCGGCGACCGCGGCCTGCTGCTCGGCTCGCTGGTGCTGAACTGGGTGCTCGGTCCGGCGTTGATGTTCGCGCTGGCGTGGCTGCTGCTGCCGGATCTGCCCGAGTACCGGACCGGGCTGATCATCGTCGGTCTCGCGAGATGTATTGCGATGGTGATCATCTGGAACGATCTGGCGTGCGGTGACCGCGAGGCCGCCGCCGTTCTGGTGGCGTTGAACTCGATCTTCCAGGTGATCATGTTCGCGGTGCTGGGCTGGTTCTACCTGTCGGTGCTGCCCGGCTGGCTGGGCCTGGAGCAGGCCACGATCGAAGCCTCGCCGTGGCAGATCGCGCAATCGGTGCTGATCTTCCTCGGAATCCCCTTGCTCGCAGGCTATCTCACGCGTCGCCTGGGCGAGCGGGCGAAGGGCCGCGCCTGGTACGAGTCACGACTGCTGCCCCGGTTGGGGCCGTGGGCGTTGTACGGATTGTTGTTCACGATCGTGATCCTGTTCGCGTTGCAGGGCAAGCAGATCACCTCCCACCCGGTCGACGTGGTGCGGATCGCGATCCCGCTGCTGATCTACTTCGCGCTGATGTGGGGCGGCGGCTACCTGCTCGGCGCCGTCCTGCGCCTCGGGTACGCCCGCACCACGACGATGGCATTCACGGCCGCGGGCAACAACTTCGAACTCGCCATCGCGGTCGCGATCGCCACCTACGGCGCCGCCTCCGGCCAGGCGCTGGCCGGTGCGGTCGGTCCGCTCATCGAGGTCCCGGTCCTGGTCGGCCTCGTCTACGTCTCCCTAGCCCTGCGAAATCGCTTCTCCGGCAACACAACCCCCACCTCCTCCGCGGGAGTGCCGCGATGACTTCTGCGTCCGATAGACCGAGTGTGTTGTTCGTGTGCGTGCACAACGCGGGGCGGTCCCAGATGGCCCAGGGATTCCTCGCCCATCTCGCCGGTGACGCGATCGAGGTGCGCTCCGCGGGATCCGAGCCCGCCGCATCGATCAATCCGGCCGCGGTCGAGGCCATGCGCGAGGTCGGCATCGACATCACGGCCCAGACCCCGAAGATCCTCACTCCCGACGCCGTGCACACCTCCGACGTGGTGATCACCATGGGCTGTGGCGATGCCTGTCCCTACTTCCCGGGCGTGGACTACCGCGACTGGACGCTCGACGATCCGGCCGGGCGCGACATCGACGCGGTGCGGCCGATCCGCGACGACATCCGCGCCCTCGTCGTCGAACTCGTCGCCGAACTGCTCCCCGCCCGCACCTGAATTCGTCTGCGGCGCAGTAGGTTTCCTCTGCTAGGGCCGGAATGCGCCCGGTATGGGGCCGGTTCCGTCGGCGGAGGCCCCGGTATCGGGGTGGGTGGCGGCGGCGGTGGCCAGTAGCCGCCGCAGTTCGCGCCGTCCCTGCTCGGTGAGTCCGGCGAGTACCCGGCGTTCGGATTCGGCGATTTCGGGCTCCATGCGCGAGAGCGTGCGGGCCCCCTCGGGTGTCAGGCTGGCGGGCAGCGACCTGCCCGCGGGCGCCGTCGCGGGCCGGGCGACCAGACCGGACTGCTGCAGGTCCCGCAGCACCTTGTTCATCGCCTGCGGCGAGACGCCGGTGACGCGGGCCAGCTGGGCATTCGACGAGCCGGGCGCCTGCGAAAGTAACCGCAGGCACAGGTACCCGGGGAACGACAGCCCGCGCGGCTGGAGCACGGTGGCCACGACCTCGGCACGCAGGGCGGCGACGACCCGGTACAGGAGGTAGCCGAGGGGCTGGTCCTCTAGATCTTCCATGTCGATATCCCACCCTATATCAATCTGGTTGATATAGAGTGGACGGTATGGCGAGTGCATTCGGTGAAGACATGTACGAAGCCGCCTACCGCGGCGAAGCCCCCGAGATCGGCGACGGTGTTCGCCCGCCGTGGAGTATCGGCGAACCCCAGCCCGAGATCGCCGCGCTCATCGACGCGGGCAGGTTCCACGGCGAGGTCCTCGACGCCGGATGCGGGGAGGCCGCGACATCGCTGTACCTGGCCGAACGGGGCTTCACGACCGTCGGCCTGGACAATTCGCCGACCGCCATCGACCTCGCCCGCACGGCCGCCGCCGACCGCGGATTGTCCACCGCCCGTTTCGAAGTCGCCGATATCAGCGCGTTCACCGGCTACGACGGCCGGTTCGGCACCATCGTCGACAGCACCCTGTTCCATTCGCTTCCGGTCGAACTGCGTGCGGGATACCAGGATTCGATCGTGCGTGCCGCGGCACCCGGCGCCTCCTACTTCGTGCTCGTGTTCGATCGGGGCAGTATGCCCGAGGAGGCTCCGGTGAACCCGGTCAGCGCCGAGGAGTTGCGCGAGGTGGTCGGCCGCCACTGGACGATCGACGAGATCCGACCGGCTCGCATCCACGCCGACATCCCCGACGCCGTGGCCACGCACTTCCAGGCCGCCGGAATCCGCGAGGAAGGCAACGGCCGCAAGTCGGTTCCGGCCTGGCTGTTGTCGGCCCATCTGCCTACGGCGTGACAAGTCCTGTGCGGTAGGCGATTACGACCAGTTGGGCACGGTCGCGGGCGCCGAGTTTGGTCATGGCGTGGCTGACGTGAGTGCGGGCGGTGGCGGGGCTGAGGAACAGGGCGGCGCCGATCTCGTCGTTGTTCATGCCCTGGCCGACCAGCGCCAGGACCTCGCGTTCGCGGGCGGTGAGAACGGCGAGCCGGTCCTCCGCGGTCTTGGTCGCTGCCTGCTGCGCGGTGAACCGGGCGATGAGGCGGCGGGTGATGCGCGGTGCGAGCAGGGCATCACCGGCGGCGATCACGCGGATGCCGTGCAGGAGTTCGGCGGGGCCCGCGTCCTTGAGCAGGAAGCCGCTGGCGCCGGACTGCAGGCCCTCGAAGACATAGGCGTCGGTGTCGTAGGTGGTCAGGATGAGGACGCGCACGTCGTGCAGGCCCGGGGTGGTGGCTATTTCGCGAGTGGCCTGAATGCCGTCCAGCTTCGGCATGCGGATGTCCATGAGGACAACCTGGGGGCGTAGCGCGCGGGCCTGGGCCACCGCTTCCGCGCCGGTGGTGGCTTCCCCCACCACCGTGATGTCGTCCTCGGTGTCGAGCAGGAGCCGGAAGCCCGAGCGCACCAACCGCTCGTCGTCGGCGAGCAGGACCTTGATCGGTGCGTCTGCCACCTTGTTCCCTTCGTCGCCGTCGCTGTTCACAGGTCGGCCGTTCCGGCCGGGGCCACCGGGAGCCGGGCGGTGACCGCGAAGCCGCCGCGGGGGAGTGGACCGGCCTCGAGATCGCCGCCCAGCAGTCGGCAGCGTTCCCGCATACCGACGATGCCGCGGCCCGCTCCGGTAGGTGTATGTGCCGCAACGGGTTCCGAGCCGGTGGAGCCGCCTTCGTCGGTCACCCGCACCTCGATCGCGTCGGCATCGTAGGTCAGCGTGATCCGCACACGGGTGGGTCCGGCGTGGCGGATGACGTTGGTGATCGATTCCTGCAGGATCCGGTACACGGCGTTGCCGACCGCGCTGGGCACGGGGAAAGGTGGTGTGGCCGTGTCGGTTTCGATGTCGAGTCCCGACTCGCGCGCCAGCGTGACGAGATCGTCGATCTGCGCGAGGCCCGGGTGCGGGCCGCGGCCGTCGTGGTCGTCGCGCAGGACTCCGAGGACGGCCCGCATCTCCGCCAGTGCGCGGGAACTGGTCTGCGCGATGGCCTCCAGCGCCGCGCGTGCTTGCTCCGGTCGTTTGTCGAGAACGTGTGCGGTGACACCGGATTGGACGTTGATGACGGCGATGGCGTGCGCCACGGTGTCGTGGACCTCGCGGGCGATCCGCAGCCGTTCGGCGTCGACCCGGGCGCGGGCCTCCTCCTCGCGCGTGCGTTCCGCCAGGGCGGCACGTTCCAGGGCTTGTGCCGCAATGAATTTCCTCGATCGGACGCTCTCGCCGAGGGCCGCGCTCATGACCGAGGCGCCGATGCGGAAGTAGACCCACCCGATGGCGGCGCGTGGCTCGATATCGGCGGCGGCGAGCAACCACACCGTGGTCAGCACGGCGATACCGGCCGCGGCCGTCCGCACGGAGCGGCGTCCGTCGCCGTGGGCGGTCAGGGTGTAGAGGGCCACGAACAGGCCCAGCCAGCCGGGCCCGTCGGGGAAATCCAGGCCGTAGTAGACGACACTGGCGAGCGCGGTCACCGCGAACACCGCGACCGGCCGACGACGGCGCACGACGACGACCGCGCCGGAGACGATCAGCAGGATGTAGCCGAGATATCCGAGGTCGGACAGGGGGCGCAGCACGGCCTCCGGCTGACCGCTGTTGCGCACCACCGTGCCCTGCACCTGCATCACGGTGATGAATACCGCCAGCAGCAGGTCCTGCGCCCAGGCAGGCAGGCGAAACGCGACGCGACCCTGCATGGTGCGATCCTAAGGTCCCCCGCCCGGGAAAACCTCGGGTCGGCGGCGTGGCCGACTACGCCGAGGAGCGCGGGTCCGTGCGAGCGGTCTACGCCGAATGTCGTATCTCCGCCCGCCCATCGACCGACGCCGCGCCCGGTGTCGGCACGCGACGATCGGTGGAGTCCACTACACGGCGGATACCTCGGCAACGTCCGGGAACCCGTCGAACGATCGAAAAGGGGATACGTCATGTCCGCCCTCACCGTGTCCACCGCACCGCTGCTCTCCGCTGTCGCCGCGGGTTACGAGCTGGGTGTCGGCCGCACCGTCCCCACCTTCGCGGCCCTGCTCGGATTGATCGGTGTCATCGCCGGTGCGATCGCGGTGGCCCGCTCCCGCCGCACGGGCGCCGGACGAGCATGGCTCGTCACGGCACTGGTGCTGGGACCGGTCGGTGTGCTCGTCGGCGGCCTTCACGGCGCCAACGCCGCCGGTGGACCCGGCACCGGCAACGGGGTCGTCGGCGCCCTGTTCGCCGTGGTGCTGGGATCGATCGCCACGCTCCTCGGTGCGCTGGCGCTGGCGCGCTCCCGCCGGACGGGGCCCGTGCCGCGCTGACCGCTCGGGCGCCGATGGCGGTTTCTGGTCAGGGTACTCGCGGGACCGATCGCATCGGGGGCCGGTCGGCGAGGCTGACCTCGCTGACCGTGCGCCGCCAGCCCGCATCGTCCGGAATGTATTGCGGGAGACCGGCCCCGGAGTCCGGGATGCCGATGCGGTCGAACAGGGTCGCGATGATCTGGCGGCTCATCGCGGCGAGTTCGTGGTCGGGGCGGTTGCGGTGGCGGCGGGTGCCGAGGTCCACCTGGGCGATGGCGCCGATGCCGTGGCGCTGCCAGCAGTCGAGCAGGATGCCTATCTCCACGCCGTATCCGGGTGCGAACGGTATGCGGGTCAGCAGGTCTCGGGTGACGGCGTATTCACCGCCGAGGGGCTGCACGATCTCGGCCAATTCGGGGACCAGGGCCGCGAGCAGCGGCCGGGCGGTCAGCTGGGTGACGCGGCCACCGCCCAGCCGATCGCCGCCGAGGGGACGCCGGTAGAAGCCCTTGACCAGCCGCAGGCCGGGGTCGAGCAGCAGCGGGGCCAGCAGGGACGGCACGAACGCGGGGCTCGGCGCGATGAGGTCGGCATCGACGAACACGATCACGTCGCCGCGCGCCACCGCCAGTGAGCGCCACAGCACCTCGCCCTTACCGGGGAGCGGGGGGAGCTGCGGCAACGCCTGCTCGCGGGTGTACACGGTGGCTCCGGCCGCGCGTGCCACCGCGGCGGTGTCGTCGGTGGATCCGGAGTCGATGACGATGAGCTCGTCGACCAGGCCGCCGACGAGCGGGCGGATCGAGCCGACGACATCGGCGACGGTGGACTCCTCGTCGAGCGCCGGTAGCACCACCGAGACCCGGCGGTGCCGTTTGCGGGCGACGAGTTCGGGAACGGTCCACCGACCGTCGAACCAGGCAGGTGTGGTGTGTACGCGAGTCATCGCGCGGTTCCTCTCCGTTGCGGCAGGGGTTTTCGGCCGGTCAGGTGCCGGGATGGTCGAGAGTGAGGGTGGTCAGGTCCGCCCAGAGCGCGGGCCAGGGCCGGCGGGGCCGATCGCAGCGCCACACCGTCACGCCCCGATCGATTCCGGGGAATCCGAGCCGCTCGTCGATCCGCCGCACCGGCCACGCGGATTCGAATGCGGCCCGCAGGCGAGGTCCGGCATCGTCCGTGGTGACATACAGTGCGGTGCGCGCGGTGTCGGGCGGTACGCCGAAGTAGGCGAATCCGCGGTTGGGACTGTGGACCGGCACCCTGCCGGGCTCGATGAGCTGATCGAGAGCCGCTGCCTGCCAATAGGTTCGGGTAATGATCACGGTCTGCGCCCGTTCCTGCGGCGGCAGCGCGCGATAGGCGCCCTCGACCCCGGCGACCAGCCCGGACCACCCCGAGGTCCCGAATACCCGCATGCGCGTGGACAATTCGGCCCGCGAGTCGGTCGGCTGACGTATCTGCGACAGCGGTAACGGCAGCAGCGCCACCACCGCGACGGCGATCGCGGTGGACACGGCGAGCGCCGCCGTCGCCGTGGCCCGTGCCGGGCGAGACCGCAGGGCCACAACGGCACCCGCCGCGAAGACGATCGGGAACCAGGCCGCCACATAATGCGGACGGCCACCGAGGCCGACGACGAGCAGCACGTGCACCGCGACGGCGACACCGATCATGCGGTAGGGCCGAAAGTCCCGGTGCCACAGCAGCGCCCACGCTCCGGCGAGCGCCAGCACGCCGCCGAGCAGGCCGGTGAGCAGGGCCCAGTGCGCGGGCAGCCCGGCCACCCCGCCGTTGGCCGCCTGCTCCTCGGCGCGGATCACGGGCCCCATGGCCAGTTGTGGCCACCCGTGCCGGTGCTGCCACCGGAGATTCGGCGCCGCCGACACCGCCACGATCGCGGCGGCCGCCCATGCCGGGCGGCTCCGCAGCAGTCGCCCGCGCCCCGCCGACAGCACGGCCGGTGCCAGGCTCACCAGCAGCATCGCGATGAGCAGCTTGCCCTGCAGCCCGACGGCGACGGTGACCGCCGCGGCGAGCAGCAGCCGGTCCCGGCGCGTGCGCAGCCAGCGCACCACCAACCACACCGTCGCCGCCGACAGCGTGCTGTCCAGGGCGAAGGTCGACAGGCTCGCGGCCTGCGTGACGAGGTACGGGCAGGTCGCGTACGCGGCCGCCGCCAGCACCTGTGCCCCGCGACGGCCACCGAACTCGCGCGCCACGGCGGCGGCGAGCAGCACCGCGGCGACGGCGGCGAGTATCGACGGAAGGCGCAGCAGCACAAGAGAATCCGGCGCGATCGCGGCCGCGGAGCGAGCCAGCAGCGGTATCAGCGGTCCCTGATCGGCGTACCCCGGCGCGAGGTGCCGCCCGGCCGCGAGGAAGTACAGCTCGTCACCGAAGTAGTCGTAGCGATCGCCGCGCGCCACCAGGACGATCGCCGTCACGAGCGCAATCGGCGCGACCAGCCACACCGCCGTCCGATCCGGGTCGGGCGGTAACCGATCGTGGCTTCCGGCATCAGGTTCCGCCGGGTGCAGCGCCCCCTGATCAGGCGTCGGCACGCAGCGCATAGTCACCGTCGCCCACGACGGCGGCGGTGATCGAGGTCAGCGTCTTGACATACCGCTCGACCGATTCGTGCGCGGCGTCGGTGTCGGGGAACAGCAGGCTCAGCGTGGTGACGTCGGGGAACCGGTTGACCCACAGGTACACCTCGTTCGCCGCGGCGCGATTCGCGAACAGGCCGCCGTTGATCCGGTCGAACATCTCGACCCCCGCGATCCTGCGGACGTCGACGTAGGACAGCATCATCGCGGCCCATCCCGGGCGCACCCGGATGCCCAACTCGGGCGGGGCCAGTTCGAGGACCCGGTACGGGGACACGTCGGCCAGCGTCTTGGCACGGTCGACGGCGGACTGCGCGGCCGCCACCAGCGAGGTGAAGGCGGCGTCGGCGGGCACGTCGAAGGCGATCGGCACGAGATTGGTGTAGTAGCCGACCGACCCGCTCTCACCCGGGGTACTGCGGGTGTTGGTCGGGGAGAGGATGAAATGCCGGTCGTTACCGGTCAACTCGGCCTCGGTGAGGGCGAGCACGGCGAACAGCCCGCCGAGGAAACGGCCCTCGTTGTCCCCGCACACCTGCTCGAAACGCAACGCGTCGGCCTCGGTGAACAACGGCATCGTCACCTGCGCGCCACGCAGGTAGCCCTCCGTCGCGGCGGTGCCCAGGTGCAGCGGAAACGATGGCATCTCGCCGCCGTTGTGCCGCAACAGTTTCAGCCAGGTGCCGACCTCCGGCGAGGCGGCCGTCAACCGCGCGTTTCCGGCACGCTCGCGGGCGCAGTACGCCACGTGCCCGTCGACCGGCGCCACCGGTACGGGGCTGTCGGACAGCTCCGCGCCGTAGAGCAGGAGCAGATCCACACACGTCAGCGCCTGGGCGACGCCGTCGGTGTGCAGATGATCCACCGCCGCGTACACCGTGAACGACTGCTCGCGTTCGATGACGCCGAAGCTGAAGCAATCCCAGTGCAGCGCATCGGGTGTGGTGTCCTGCACGTGCTGCCGGATGGCCTCGGCATCGGGGAACTCGCCGTGGTCGGTCGGCATCACAGTGATCTGTTCCGGTGGCAGAACGTATCGGGCGATCCGGTCGCCAGGGCCGGGGGCGAACCGGCTGGAGAAGGTGTCGTGACGGCGCAGGAACGCGGTGACCGCCCGCGTCATCGCCGTCATGTCGGGACTTCCGGGCATGTCGAAGGAGATCATGCACAGCCGGGACGGGCGGTGGCGCGCGGTCGCCGTGCGCCGGATGGTGCGCAGGTACTCCTGCTGCTGATACGACGGCGGCGTCGGATGGAGCGGCGCGGCCAGCGCCGCCGCGCGTGCCCGCGCCGACGCGGTCCAACTGGTGAGCCGGCCGGGCTGGGGATGCCAGTCGTCGAAGAAACCGAAATCGACCACGGGTGCCCTCGATTCGCTACGTCGGGTCGCTGGAATGCCGATGCCGACCGGATACGCCGACAAGCGAGTCACAGTTAACAGCGGTCACGTGATAGGTGACCAGGGAGCCGCCCGCATCTTGTGAACATATCCAGCACCGGCGCGCACGCTCCGGCGCGAAATCCAAACCTGGTCGAGTCCCCCTTGGCGCCTTCGTGTTTCGCTTCTACCGTGACGGCGGGAGCAACGGCAGAGGAGGGCAGGTGGCCAGACACGCCGCACCACGCACGGCCCGGCTGCGCGGTCGATGCGCCGCCGCCTTGGCGCCGGTTCTGGTGCTGTCCACCGGCTGGGCGGGTGCGGCGGCCGCCGATTCCGCCGAGCCGTCACCGGCGGCGGCCGCGCTCGCCGCCGTCCGCCCCGCCTCCGACGGGTCCCACCTGGTCGGGGTCGTCGAGGGTCCGGGCCGCATGGTCGACATCACGGTGTACTCCGCGGCGATGAACACCACCATTACCGTGAAAGTAATTCGTGCACAGGACGTTTCGAAGCCCGCTCCGGTTCTGTATCTGCTCAACGGTGCCAACGGCGGCGCCGAGGACTCGAGCTGGCCCCAGCAAACCGATGTCGCCGACTTCGTCGCCGACAAGCAGGTCACCGTCGTCATACCCCTCGGCGGGCGCGGTAGTTACTTCACCGATTGGCGCGCCGACGACCCGGCCCTGGGCCGCCAGCGGTGGACCACCTTCCTCACCCGCGAACTGCCGCCGATCATCGACTCGGCCTTCCGGGGCACGGGCCGCAACGCCATCGCCGGGATCTCGATGGGCGGCACCTCGGCATTCCAGCTCGCGCTGGCCGCGCCCGGGCTCTACCGTGCCGTCGGTTCCTACAGCGGCTGCGCACAGACCAGCAGTCCGGAGGGCGCCGCCTACGTCACGCTCGTCGTCACCCGGTGGGGCGCAAACACTTCCAATATGTGGGGGCCGATCGGCGATCCCGCCTGGGCCGCCAATGATCCGTACCTGCACGCGGATCGCCTGCGGGGCACCGCCATCTACGTCTCCTCGGGTTCGGGGATCCCCGGGCCCCTCGACACGCTCCAGGGCCCGGGGGTGCACGGAAGCCCCGTCAAGCTCGTGCAACAGCTCACCAACGGGGGTGTGCTCGAGGCCGCGACCCACAACTGCGCGCTGGCCCTGCGCGGGCGACTGGCCGAACTCGACATGCCCGCCACCTTCGACTTCCGTCCCGTCGGCACCCACTCCTGGGGCTACTGGCAACAGGACCTGCACAACTCCTGGCCGTTGTTCGCCGGGGTCCTCTACGAGTGAGACCGGTCGCGGCATCGTCGGCGCCGGTGGTGTGCGGCTCGCGCGGCCATAGAATGGGTCGTTGTGGCTGTCGTGGTGGTGGGAGGCGTCGGGTGACCCAGTTGTCGGGTGTCTACGATGCGTCCCGGCCCGGTCTGCCGAGGGGGCGCAGCCGGCTGCCGACCGAGCAGGCGCGCGAGAAGCAGCGCGCCCGGTTGTTGCGGGGCGTGATCTCGGCGGTGGCGGAGAAGGGCTACGCGGCCACGACGGTGGCCGATGTGGTTGCCCGCGCGAGGGTTTCGCGGCGGGAGTTCTATCAGCATTTCGGCGATCTGCGGCAGTGCTTCCTGGAGGCGGCGATGGCGGGCGCCGAGGTCGTGTTCGCCTCCTTGAATCCGCCTGCCGAACAGGTCGATCCGTTACTCCTGCTGCGGCAGCGGGTGCACGGATATCTCGAAATGTGCGCCGGTGAACCGGAATTCACCCGCTGCCTGATCATCGAGCTGCCGGGCATGGGCCCGCTGGGTCTGGCCCTGCGCAATGCCGGATATCAGCGGATCTCGGATATCTTGCGGGACTGGCACATTCGGGCGCGTGTCGCATATCCGCAGTGGCCCGAGGTGCCGGACGCGATGTTCGCTGCCGCGGTCGGGGCCATCGAGGAGCTGATACTGGGCCCGATCAGTGCGGGATTCCCGGAGGAACTCGAGACGCTGGAACCGGCGGCGATGGAGGTGTTGATCCGCCTGTTCGCCATTCCGGTGTGAGGGCCCGCGGTCACCGGGTGGGCAGGGCGCCGTCGAGCCCGCCGACGTCGGTGACCTGCCAGCCGGAGTTGCGGTCGACCGTCACGTTGTAGGTGACGGTCATCTGCCCGCCGTCGGGATTCTGGGCGTTGGTGGAGGTGACGTTGACGAAGACATTGACCTTGTACACGCCGCCGGACACCGAGCCCACCTTCGCCGCGATCGGCGCCGCCGTCGAGGTCCACTTCAGCGGCAGCAGGATCTCCTCGAGTTTGGGCGCGGTGGCATCGAACTTGTTGGCCAGCTGCGGGCTGGTATTGGCCTTGAGCTTGCTCACCCAGGCCGCGACGTTCTGGTGGTCGATGGTCGACGCGCCGACGGCGTAGTCGGTGGCGACCTGTTCGGCGTGCCGATCGTCGTCGGCGGCCGTGCGCAGCGCCGAGAGGTCGCCGCGGGCCGACCACCACCCGAAGCAGGCCACGGCGAGCGCGGCGACCAGCACGGCGACCCCGGCCGCACCGCCGAGCGCCGGTATCGACAGCGATACGGTCCGGCGGGGCGGCCCGGACGCGGTGGCCTCCGCCTCGGTGTCGTCCGTGGCGGTTTCGGAGGTTGTCGGCTCGGTCGGCATGACTGTCCTTCGTGCTGTTCGGATTTCGTGCTATTTCACGGCGATCCGCAGGTGGATCGCGCCGTCGCCGGGGCCGGTGGAGGCCAGGGCCGCGGAGATGAGGCCGCCGAGATCGATGCGGGGAAGCACCGAGACGACGGCGTGGACCAGGGGCTGGAGCATCGGGGCCAGCGGTGCCAACTGCGGGCCGACCTCCTCGATCCAGGGGCCGAGCCGCTCCACGAACGGCACCAGGCCCATGTCCTGCTGATACATCCGGGGCGCGTCGCCGGTGCGGAACAGCCGTCCGATCGCCTCGGCGATCGCGTCGACACGATCGCCGAATTCCACCAGCGGCGGCCTGGCGACCGTCATGGCGGGACCGGCGTCCGCCATGTCCGGCGCGATGGTTTGCAGGTCGCGCAGCAGTTCCCCGATCCGCGGGGCGCGGTCGGCGAGGGCGGCGGCGAGCAGCCCGGTCGAGCGCGACAGCTCCGGCACGACCGCCTCGGTTCCGGTGAGTGCCTCGGTGAAGGTGCCGACGAGCGCGCCGGCGGCGGCCGGATCGATCTGATCGAGCACCCGGGTGACCAGCCGGGCCAGCTCCGGAATCGACAGCGGCGGCCGCACCTGCGCGGTATCGACCGTCGCACCGTCGGTCAGGTATCGGTCGCTGGCCGATCGCGGCGCGAATTCCACGTAGGGCTCACCCAGCCACGAGAGGTTCTCGATGGTGACGAGGCTGTCGGCGGGCATCCGGTAGGCGGATCGGATGGCCATCGTGACCTCGACACCGGACGCGGCCGAGTCGACGGCGGCGATCTCACCCACCTCGATCCCGGACAGCAGGACGGGCGATCCGGCGGCGAGGCCCCCGGAGTCGGGCACGCGCATGGTGAGGGTGGTGTGGTCGGCGAACGGATCCCAGCCCACGACCCCGACCGTGAGGTAGGCGGAGCCGAGTACCGAGACCGCGGCGATCGCGCCGAGCGACAGCACCGATCGCGCCCTCATCGCACCGCTCCGACCATCCGCAGCGCGCGCACGATCTGCTCGGTCTGCTCGTCGGCGGGAATCGGCGGACCGTGCTCGGCGGTGACGGTCGTCCGGCGCAGGTGCACCTTGGGCCCGTGCTCGACCCACGGGATGATCTTGTCGCGGATCACCGCCACGAAGGCGTTGAGGTTCGAGGGCGCCCGCAGATCCAGCGGCCGGCTGGTGAACAGTAGCGGGAAGATCGCCGTCAGCGCGTCGTCGGCGGACTGGGTGACCGGTGCGAGCCAGGTGAGCGCGTGCGCGACCGGAGCCATGCCGCCGAGCACCGAGATGACGTCGACGATGGTGGCGACGGCGGCCGACAGGTGCTCGACGGCCGGGTCGGTGAGCAGTTCGGCGAGGGTGTCGCGCTGGCGGTGCATGACCGCCGAATCCTTGGTGAGGCCGTCGAGCAGCGCGTCGACCTGATCGACATTGGCGGCCAGGTCGACGGAGTCGGCGCCCAGTACCTGGAAGATGCGGGCCGTCTGTGCGGGATCGTCCGGGAGTACGCCGTTGAGCTGGGTGACCGTGTCCTGCAGGTGATTGATCGCCCCGCCCTGCACGAAGGTGGCTATTCCGGCGAGGGTGTCCTCGATGCGCACCGCGGGCCGGGTCTGGGTCACGGGGATGGTGTCGCCGTCGCGCAGCAGCCGGGCGAAACCGTCCGCGGGCGTGGTCAGCGCGATATGGATGTCACCGAGCAGCGTGTTCTGCCGTAGCGCCGCCGTCGTCGTGGCGGGCAGGTCCACATCGGTGTCGATATCGGCCTCGACGATGACATGACCTCCGCCGCCGGGGGATCGATCCGGCTGTGCCAGACGGATATCGGTCGCGACACCGATCTGCGCACCGTTGGCGATCACCTTCGCGCGCGCGGGCAGATTGAGCACATCGGCGAACTCGATGCGGAGGTGATAGGCGGATCCGACGACACCGGTGCCGGGCAGCGGCAGCGCCGACGGATCGAACGCGCAAGCGCCGCAAGTCAATACGGTCGTGAGAATGGCCAGTTGGCGAATCATCGTGCACCTGCCGTCGCGAGGATCGTCCGTACCGGATCGATGGTCGCCATGGGGCCGTCCACCGTGCAGTGGCCCGGCACGACGGCATCGACTGCCGCGCAGATCTTTTCGGCCTCGGGGGAGGGGATGGCGACCCGCGGTGGCGCGACGGTGAGCCCGGGGGCACCGGTGCGCGGGTCGAGGACCGCGGTGAACGCGTCGGTGAGCACCGGAACCATGTCGATGATCTGGCGCAGCGTCGCGATATTCGCACCGAGGAACCGGATCAACGGCACCGACGCATCGAGCAGCAGGAAGATCGGGTCGCCGAACATCGTGGTGATGTCGTTGAGCATGGGCAGGACGCGCCGGTAGTGATCGATGATGGTGGTGGTCTGGCTGAACAGCTCGTTGTTCACCTGGATCAGCACCGATTCCAGACCCAGCACCATCCGGTCGATCGTGCCCCAGTGGGTGGCGATGCTGTCGGCCAGCGCGGCGAGGCTGTCGAGGATGGACGACAGCCTGCCGATGGCGGCGTCGGGATGGTCCAGCGCGGCACCGATCTTCTCGATGATGGTGTTGAGTTGCGGTCCCGTTCCCGCGGTGGCCGCATGCAACTGCGTGACCAGCCTGCCGATCGCGTCGTCGCGTGCCGGGTCGGCGCCGAGCAGTTGCTGGGACAGCCGGGCCACCGCGTGCAAGGTTTCGGTCAGGCTCTTGGGCGTGAGCGTCGTGGTGATGCACCGTCCCGGATCCCAGCGTTCGAGGACGGTCCCGCTGTGCAGGACGGCCAGGTCACGGTCGGTGGTGATGGTGCGCGAGAGGGTGGTGGCGGCCGCGTCGGCGAGCACCGGATGTTCGGCGTCGACGCGGAAATCGACGCGCACCTTGTCGGCGGCCGGGCGGATGGAGGTGACCGTGCCGACGGGGATGCCGCGCATCGTGACGTGGTTGCCCGCGTACAGTCCGACACTGTCGGGCATCAGCGCGCAGTAGGTGAGCTGCTTGCGCAGCGGATCGGCGACGACGAGGTAGCCGAGGATGGCGACCACGACCAGCGCGAGGGCCCCGGCGACGGACATGGTGACCCGGGATCCGAGCACGGCGTGCAGAACGGTCGGGCGGGCCATCAGCATGCCCTTCCGGGAACCGGGATGCAGAGCTGCCCGAGCAGCGCCGCGGGATCCACCGGCGGCGGGGCCACGACGGTCGCGGCGGGATCGCCCACCCGGACCTGTCCGTCGGGCAGGACCATCCCGGTCAGCCGCTGTCCGATGCCGTGCACCGAGTCGAGGAGGGCGGTGAGCTTGTCGCCGATGTCCTCGAGTTCGTCGATGGCGTCGGCCAGCTGCCGGGCCATCGGTTTCAGCGTCGTCTCCCACGACGGCTGCAGGGCGGCGACGCGGCCGAACACCGAGCGCAGCAGGGTGACGGCCTCGAACACCTCGGCGCGGTTGTTGCCCATGAGCGTCTGCAACAGGGCGATCTTCTCGATCATCCGGCGCAGCTGCCCCTTACCCAGGTCGACCACGCCGAGATACTCCTGCGCGACCGCGATCGCCTTCGACACGTCGGTGCGCTGCTTGTTCAGGATGTCGACGAGATGTTCTGCGCCGGTGATCATTTCGCGCAGACTGCCGGGTGCCGCGGTGATCGAGTCGGCGAGGGCCGACAGATTGTCGCGCAGGGTACCGCCGTCGAGACCGCGGACCGGGTCGACGGCATCCTGGAACGTCTCCATGAGGCTGTAGGGCAGCCGGACGCGGTCGGAGGCAATGGTCTTGCTGCCCAACGGTGTCGAACCCTCGGAGAACAGGGCCACGTAGTGCCCGCCGACGAGGGTGAGCATCCGCACATCCAGTGTGGTCTGCGCGCCGACGAAGACGTCGGAATCGACGGTGAACCGCATGAGCACCTTGTCCGGATGCAGCTCGAGTTCCTCCACCTCGCCCACCGGGATACCGGCCACGCGCACCTCGTCGCCGGGCTTCACCGTCTCGGCCTCGGTGAGTTCGGCGGTGTAGGTGGTGCGCCCGAAGGGGATCGCGTACACCGCGGCGGTGGCCAGCAGCGCGAGCACCACCAGGACGGCACCGAGGGCGCCGAGCCCGAATTCCCTTCTCCGCGTGCTGATCTCGTCACGTCCGGCCAGGGCGCGGCGCACCCGGCGCGGCAGTCTGCTCAGGCGTGGCATATCGACACCCGCTGTGCTGCGACGAGTACCTGCAGTGGCTGCGGCACGGGGGCCTGCCCCTTGCTGCACACCGGTGACGAACCCGGAATCCGCTGTGGGATGGAGGCATTGAGCGCGGCGAGCGCGCCCGGCAGCCGGGCGAGGATGTCGACGACCATCCCCGGGTCGGGTATGAGCAGGCGCAGGATCGCCTCGATATCGGGATTCTCGTTCTCGGTGAAGCCGAGGGTGGCCAGTAGATTGTCGGCCGGTTTCAGCACCGGTGGTGCGGTGAGCGAGAAGTCGATCAGCCCGACGACGTTGCGCTGCAGGGAATCGAAGATGTCGGCGGCGTTGCCGAGCAGCGTGATCAGCGGTGCGGAGGAGCCGCCGATCCTGTCGTTGATCTCGGACATGTTGCGCACCAGGGTGGTGATGACATGCTGGCGGTCGGTGACGTACGCGGACATGTCGCCCATGGCCTCCAGCGCCGGGCCGACACCGCTGCCGTTCCCCTCGATCACGGCGAGCATGTTCGTGGTGAATGCGTTGAGTTTCTCCGGGGACAGCGTCGCCAGCACCGGTTCGAGGCCGTTGAACAGGCTGGTCACGTCGAAGGAGGGCACGGTGTGGTCGACGCCCACGGTGGCTCCGGGGCGCAGCCGGGCACCGGCCTCGGGTGCGTGCTGCACGTCGATGTAGCGCTGCCCGACGAGATTCTGATAGCGGACCGCGAGCCTGCTGTTGTCGAACAGCGGGGCCGAGGCGGTGAGCCCGAACCGGACCTCGGCGTTATTTCCTTGTCGCACAATGGATTCCACCTGTCCCACCGCGACGCCGCGCAGGCGCACATCGTCGCCGGTGCGCAGGCCGTTGACGTCGCTGAACACCGCGGTATAGGTGTCGGTATCGCCGTCGACCGGCTGCCGGATGGCCGTGACGATCGCGGCCAGCAGCACGCCGGTCACCACGGCGAACAGGGCAAGCCGCCATGCGGCGCCGCGCACCGGCCTCATCGTCCGCCTCCGTTCGCTGTCGGGTTCGCGAGCACGGGGATGTTGCGCAGGTCCACCTCGGCCTGCAGTACCGGGCCCTCGGGAGTGTCGGGCATCGCCGCGGCCACGCGGTCGATCAGCTCGCGCAGCTCCGCGCCGGATCGGCGAGAATCCGGAACGGCCTGCGCCACCAGGTCCAATATCGGTATCGCCAGCGCGGTATAACCGGCGAATCCCGTTTCGGCGTACCGCAGGTCCCGCGCCACGCCGGGCAGCAGCTGGTCGACCACCATCGCGATGCCGCCGTCGATCCGGTCGCGGTCGTGGCGCAGCGTCTCGATCCGGTACACCCGGTCGAGCAGGTCGATGATGGAATCCACGAAGTCGCCGCCACCGTCGAGGGTCGTCCCGAAGCGGCCCAGGATCAGTGACAGCGGCACCTGCTGCACCTCGGTGACGGTGCGCGCCAGGGTGATCACCGACTCCAGGAACGGCGTGAACGCCCGGGTGTCGGCGGCCAGGGTGGCCAGCAGGGTCGCCAGCTGCGGCGTCAGCACGGAGTCCTCGACCTGCGCCACACTGCGCAACAGGTTGCCCATCGTCGCGTCGTACGTCGCATCGGTGGCGGTCAGGTTCAGCACCGTTCCCGGCCGCAGCGGTGGCCCGCCGGGACCGCGGCGAAGCTGAATCTCGCTGATGCCGAACAGGTTTCCGGTCGCGTAGTCCACCCGCAGGCTGGAGTCCAGGCCGGGCGGCCGCTCCGAATCCAGCCGGACCGCGATGTCCTGGGTGCCGCGACCGGCGGGCGCGATGCCGGTGACCCGGCCGACCCGCACGCCGTCGAGCCGCACCTGCGTTCCCGCCACGATGCCGTCGCCGATATGACTGGTGCGCACCACGATTCGCAGGCCCTGCTCGGCACGGGTCGCGCGGTACCCGGTCGCCGCGAGCGCGAGGACCACCGCGACCGTGACGACGACGGCGCCGGTCACCAGCGAACGACGGCGATCGATCGCGACTCCGGGAATTCCATAGTTCGGCAACGGCATTCACCCCGTGAAGCTCACCGCGGAGTCGAACCCCCACAGCATGATCGACAGCACCATGTCGATAGCGATGATCGCCACCGAACTGGCTCGCACGGCGCGGCCCGACGCGATCCCCACACCCTCGGGGCCGCCGGCGGCGAAGAACCCGTAGTAGGAATGCACCAGGATGACGACGATGGCGAACACCGCCACCTTGACCACCGCGGCGGCCATGTCGAATCCGGACACGAACTGAGCGAAGTAGTGGTCGTAGACGCCCGCGGACTGACCGTGCACCAGCGTGATCAGCCCGCGGCACGCCAGATACGACAGGATCAGCGCGATCAGGAATGTCGGCACCATCGCCACCGCGCCCGCGATCACGCGGGTGGTCACCACGAACGGCACCGACCGCAGCCCCAGCGCCTCGAGCGCGTCGATCTCCTCGTTGATCCGCATGGCGCCGATCTCCGCGGTCATCCGGCAGCCCGCCTGCCCGGCGAATCCGACGGCCGCGGCGATCGGTGCCAGTTCGCGGGTGATGGCATAGGCCGAGACCAGGCCGGTCACCGGGCCCATGCCGAGAATGTCGAGCGTGGCGAAGGATTCGATCGCCACCGATCCGCCCGTGACCACTCCGAGCACGACCATCATCGGCACGGTGCCGCCGCCGACGATCACCGACCCGGCACCCCAGGTCATATCGGAGATCGCCCGCATCGTCTCGGCGCGATATCGCTTGAGCGTCAACGGGATCGCCGACAGCACCTGTCCGGTGAATACCAGTGTGAAGCCGAGTGATTCGACCCGGGTCGCTACCGTCATCAGGCCAGCCTCGTCGGCAGGAACAGCGCGGTGATCTGCGTGATCACCAGATTCACCACGACGATCGCCACGATCGACAGCACCACGGCGGCATTCACCGCATCGGCCACACCGCGCGGGCCGCCCCTGGCCTCCAGGCCGCGCTGACAGGCGATCACCACCACCAGCAGGCCGAAGATCGTCGCCTTGGCCAGCGACACCCAGACGTCGGCGAGCGTGGTGAACGACCCGAACGTGGCCCAGTAGCTGCCGGGCGTCACGTTCTGGCCGCCGACGGCCACCGCGTACCCGGCGATCACCCCGACGAAGATGATCAGCACATTCAGCAACGGGGCCACCAGCAGCATGCCGACCAGGCGCGGGATCACCAGCCGGTGAACGGGACTGATCCCCATGGTGTTCAGGGCATCGATCTCCTCGCGGATGGTGCGCGAGCCGAGGTCCGCGGCGATCGCCGCCGCACCCGCCCCGCCGAGCAGGAATCCGGTGGCCAGCGGCGCGCCCTGTTTGATGACGCCGAGCCCGCCGGTCGCGCCCAGCAGCGAGTCGGCGCCCAGGCTGCGGATGAGGTTGCCGACCTGCACCGAGACGATGACTCCGAACGGAATCGCCATCAGGATGGCGGGTATCGCGGTCACCGTCACCAGCCACCAGCCCTGCGCGATGGCATCGCGCCACCGCATCCGGCCGCGGACGAGGTCGGTCACCGTGCCGAGTACCGCCTGCTCGGCCATGCGCACCGCGCGCCCGAAGGTCCGCATCGACGACACCGCCGTGGCGGCGACGTTGTCCCGCAACACGCGCACTGCGGCGGCCGAAGAGTCTACTGTCACAACAACTTTCCAGTTCTGTCCGCGATGACGGATCCGGTGCGGCTTATCAGTCGGCTTCATTGGTACGACCGGATTCCATTGATCCGGTACCGAATGCGGCAACCTTGGGTCAGATCCCAACCGGCAGCGAAGAATACGGCGTCAGGGTCACAACCCACCGCCACCGCACGGCTCGGTGCGAGTGCCCGGCCGAGGACCAGGGATCAGCGGGCCGGCGTCCGATCGTCGGGTACGCGCACGGACAGGGCGATCAGCAGTGCGGTGCGCTTGCGGGGGTCGTCGAGGGCGAGGTCGGTGATTCGGCGCATCTGCCTGATGCGGTTGCGAACGGTGTTGGGGTGCACGTCGAGCGCCGCGGCGGCCAGCGCCGCATCCCCGTGTGCTTCCAGCCAGGCCTTCAGGGTCGGCAGGTAGTCGGTGTCGTTGTGGTCGTCATGCCGTGCCAGCCGCGCGACGGGACCTCGCGAGGGCAGGCGGCCGCTGGACGCGACCGACTTCAGGCGCTGGATCAGCACGCGGTCCCAGGCGGTGTCGTAGCACACCGGCGCATCGTCGGCGGAGCGCGTGTGCAGCGCCATGCACTCGTCGGCCTCCTCGCGGCTCGCGGGCACCTCCCGCACGGTGGCGACCCCGCCGATACCGGCGACGACGCGGACGTGTGACGGCAATCCGGCGGCGAGCTCGCGCACCCAGCGCAGCGCCGGTTCGGGGTCGCCCGCCGGGAGCACCGTATAGACGGTATTGCCGAACAGCGTGCTGCGGCCGACGCGGGACCATCCGAATCCGGTGGTGGCCCGTTCGAACGCGAGCAGGATTCCGGCGTGCCGTTCGAGTTCGGTGTGCGCCTGCAACGCGATCACGCGCAGATGTTCGGCGGGCAGCCCCAGCTTCCCGACGGCGGCCTCGGCATCCGGGCCGCCCTCGATCAGCTGGATCACCAGCTCGGACTCGACCTGCCGCTCCAGATCGGCGCTCACGCGCGAACGCAGCAGATGCAGTGCCACCGTGTGGGCGCCGTCCTTCAGAATCCGGCCGCGGGTGCCGTCGGGGGCCTCGTCGCACGAGATCCACAGCGACCCCAGCAGTTCGCGCCCGGCCCGGACGGCCACGACCGTCCGGCCGCGCAGTCCGTGCTCCGGGGCCGGTCCGACATGGATCGGCGCATCGCTGCGGGCCAGGTGCTCGAACACGCCCTGCTGCTCGAGCAGCGTGCGCACGCGGTCCGGCGTCCGCCGCCCGAGAATGGTGTCCAGCCGGACCGGATCCATATCTCGCGGGGTGCTCGAATACGCCATGACCCGGAACAGTTCGTCCTGGATCGTCACCGGGGCGTCGAGCGCGGCGGCGATGGTGTCGGCCAGGGCGAACAGATCGCTGGGGCCCCGGCCCGACTCGGTCTCCCGGCCCTCGAGCACCAAGCCGTAGACGACCGAGGCGATCTGGCTCCACGACACCGCCGGATCGCTGAGCAGCAGCGCGGTTCCGGCGGCCTCCAGCTGCTCGAGCAGCTCGCGGGTCGGCCGCTCGGTGGTGCGGGCGATGACGACTGTGGCCCGGGTCTCCGCCGCGAGCGCGAAGGCCTGCGGCAGGTCCGCGATCCCGACGGCGAGGAAGACGTCGCCGACGGCCGAGTGCGGCCGGATCGGGTCGTGGACCGTCACGCTGTACAGCTCGATGTCGCGGGTCGCCGCCGCCCCGTACAGCCGCGTGCCGTGCCTGCTCAGGATGTTGATCAGGCGATCCAACTTCACCATGGGATATCCGGCCGCAACTCTCGACGATCCGGCGCCCGGTCGGGGCGCTGTGTAACGCCGACAATGGTACATCGTCAAGTTGTGCGAATCGGACACTCGCGCCCGGTGTTCGATGGGTCACTCTTGATGCAGGAGGCGCATATGCCGTGTCATGCGCCCCGATGAGGTGAGGGCTACAAATGTATTCGTCGCATCTGCTGCAGATTGCCGTGGTCGCCGCAGCGTGCTCGTACATCGTGTGGATGGTGGTGTCCTCGAGGCACGAATTACACGATCGATGTGCGCTGTGCGGGCATATGTACTACACGCACGATCCGGTGAGCGGAGACTGTCGCGGGCGGGCGGACGGGCGCTTCGGCCACGACAGTGGCACCTGGATATTCTGCGCCCACGACCTGCGCTGCGGTTGTCACGGATTCCTCGAGGACCCGCAGGACGGCAGGCACCGGGATCTGACGGTCGGGTAGCACGCGGCGCGTCACGCGGAAGGCGTTGCGGCGAAGCCGTTCTCCAATAGGTCGAAGGCCATCTCGGCGCGGGCGATCGCGGCGGGGTAGATGTCGTCGGCGCTGTGGCCGGAGCGTATCGCCGCGGCATTGTGGTCGGTGACGGCCGAGCTGCCGTCACCGCTCACCCGGCAGGCGGCGATGAGCCGCCCGTAGTCGGGGGTGTGATCCGATCCGATTGCGTCGCGGGGGGCGAGAACAGTGGACCCGCGGCCGTCGCGACGGCGGGTACTTCCAGCAGCCGGGCGGCGGCCCACAGTGTCACCTGGGTGGCGGTGAGCACCGGGCAGCCCGCGGCGCGTTCGAGGTCGGCGGTGAGCGCGTCGGCGTGCAGGGCGGTCTCCGGGAGCAGGATCGCCTGCGCCCGGGGATGCGCGGCCCGGGCGACCAGATCCACGATCCGGTCCGGCGGCCATGCGGCCAGCTGCCGGTCCGAGCCCGCGGAGGCGTCGACGCGGCGCACCACCTCGGCCCCCGCCTCCCGCACCCGCTCGACGAAATGGTCGGATACCTGCGGGCTGTACACCGAGGCCAGCGCGACGCGGCGAAGCGACAGGTGGCCGAGGGCCTGCTGGTAGGCCACCGTGGTGCTGGTGGCCGGGAGCCCGGTCAGGCGACCGAGGGCCCGCACCTGCCGCGCGACACCGGCGGAGCCGTCCAGGAAGCTGGAGCTGGTGACCGCGAAGGCCACCGCGTCGACGTCGCGACCGGCGAGGGCACCGGGCAGCGTCCGCTCCAGATGTGCCGCCGACCCGAGCCGCCGCAGGGCGTCGACGACCTGCTCGACGGTCAGCGCCGCCAGGTCGCCGACGTCGTCGGGCCACGGGAAGTAGATGATGTCGAGATCGAGGGCCGGGCGCAGCCGCCCCGCGAGATCCAGGAAATCGTCCTCACCCGAATTCGGTGTCGGATACAGCAAGCCCAGGCGCGGTGTCCTACCCATACGCCCGGATGCTAGGGCCGCGGCGGACCCGTCGCGAGATCGCGGTAGCGCGAGCCGGGTTACCGGCGACATAACGGGTACAGGCGGAGTGTGAACGTTCCGGTGTGCCGGTTCGTCGGTGCCGCGAGGTCGCGCGACGTGGCCGGTCCACCGGGTGTGGGCGATGAGGGAGGTGATCGAGGTGGTGGAGTACTCCTCGATCGGATGGAGAATCCTGCGGACCGCGCCGTGGAGCACCAATCCGCTGATGCGGCGGTCCGATCGCATCCTGGCCGCCGTTCGGCTCGTCGCGGTGCTGGTGTGCCTGGTGGCGGTGCCGATCGCGGGCGCGGTCGGCACCGCGACCTATACCGGCTACGCCGAACGCCTGCGGGCCGAGGACGCCTCGAAGACGCCGGTCGTGGCGACGGTCACCGGCGGGTCGGAACAGGCTGGGCAAGACGGTGATCCGCGGGTTCCGGTCCGCTGGGTGCACGACGGCCGCACCGGCACCGCCGCGGTACCGGTGACCGAGACCGTCGCGCCCGGAGGGGAGACGACCGTGTGGCTCGACGCCGGGCATGCGCCGACCCAGCCTCCGGCCCCGGCGGGCACCGCCGCGGTGGGCGGCGTCACCGCCGGGCTCGCACTGCTCGCGGGCACCGCCGTCGTCTGCGGATTCGCCTGCGCGGCAGTGCGTTACGTGCAACAGCGGCACACCGTCCGGCAGCTCGAGGCCGAGTGGCGCCGGTTCGGCGTCGGGCAGCTCTAGCCGCGCGGGAGCGCGGGCCGGACCGCTCCGCATTTGACCTCAACTTTAGTTGTGGTTCTACCTTCGGTGCAGATCTATTGCCACAGGAGGTAGTTCATGAATTCGACACCGGTTCGGGTTGCGCTCGTGTGCGGGAGCGTGCGGGAGGGCAGGTTCGGGCCCGTGGTGGCGTCGTGGATGCGGGAGCGGATCGAGGCGCGCGAGGATATCGATCTGGACGTGGTCGATCTGGCGGAGATCCGATTGCCGCTCACACAGCAGGAGAAGCCCGTGCCCTACGGTGACTACACCTCGCCGGAGGTGCGGGCGTGGGCCGAACGGGTCGGTGCCGCAGACGCTTTCGTCGTCGTCACGCCGGAGTACAACCGCGGATATCCGGCCGCGTTGAAGCTGGCGATCGATTCGGTCAATCCGGAATGGCGTGCCAAGGCGGTCGGCTTCGTCAGCTACGGCGGGGTGTCGGGTGGGCTGCGCGCGGTGGAGCAGTTGCGGCCGGTGTTCGCCGAACTGCGGGCGGTGACCGTGCGCGAGACGGTCGGCTTCGCCCAGTTCTGGGAGCGGTTCGACGACGCCGGGCGGCCGAAGGACGCGCACGCGGTCAACCGCGCCGCGGACGTGCTGCTGGACGAGTTGTGCTGGTGGGCACGGGCGCTGCGGCAGGCCAGGGCCGAGATGGCCTATCCCGGGACCGCGCCGTGATCTTGACTTAATACACTAGGGGGGTATGGTAGCGGGTGTGATCGACCACATCCCCAGCCCTGGGGCCGCGATATGTTGCGCCGGGATGACGGCCGCGTATCGTGGGCGGTCGAGCAGGACGGTCGACGGTATCGGTGGTGCGGTGGCTTCGAGGACGGGAGGTCTTCCATGGGTAGACCACGGTTCGCCGCCCCACTGCTGATCCTCCTCGCGGCGGTCGCCCTCGTGGTGCCGCTGCTGCACTGCGCGGAGGCGCTCGCCGCCCCGCACACCCACGGGCCGAGCCCCGTCCGGCCGCAGGCGGCGCCCGTCGAGAGCGGCCCGATCCTCGGGCACTGCGTGCGCCATCCCGTCGACACCGGCTGCCCGACGCATTTCGGGCACTGCGTACCGGATTCGATGCTGCCCGGCGACCACGGTGTCGCCGCACCCCAGCGGCTGGTCACGACGCTGTTCGCGACGGTCCCCGTGCCCGCCGAGGTGGCACTGCCGTCGCTGCACCGCCCGCGCGGTCCGCCCACCGCGCGCCTGCCGGTCGCGGGCGGCCGCGACATTCTCACGCATTTCTGTATCGCACGACGCTGATCGGTCAGCGCCAGACCGGGACCCAACGGGTCGCCGGTCGGTGTCCGCCTGCCCGCATGCGTCCGAAATCCGTTCCCGTGGAACGGATTCGATACAGAAAGCGACAGATATGGACGAACTCGTGCTCGACAAGGGCGCCGAGGTGCCCGCGCTCCCCGATCCGGCGCCCGGCGCGGCCCGGCGGCCGCACACCCTCGTCGGCAACACCCCCGTGCTGTGGGTCGGGGCGCCGCTGGCTCCGGCCGGGCGGGGCTTCTGGGCCAAGCTGGAGGGCTACAACCCCGGCGGTATGAAGGACCGCCCCGCACTGCACATGGTGCGCCGCGCCCAGCAGCGCGGCGACCTCGCCCCCGGCGCCCGCATCGTCGAATCCAGCAGCGGCACCTTGGGTTTGGGCCTCGCGCTGGCCGGTCTGGTCTACCGGCATCCGGTGACGGTGGTGACCGATCCCGGCCTGGAGCCGATCGTCGCGCGGATGCTGGCGGCCTACGGGGCCCGGGTCGACCTGGTGACCGAGCCCCATCCGGAGGGCGGCTGGCAGCAGGCCCGCCGCGACCGCGTGCGGGAACTGCTCGCGCGCGAGCCCGGCGCCTGGTGCCCGGACCAGTACGGCAATCCGGACAACGTGGACGGCTACGCGCCGCTGGCGCTGGAGCTGATCGAACAGCTGGGCGGGGTGGACGTGCTGGTGTGCGCGGTCGGCACCGGCGGGCACTCGGCCGGAGTCGCGCGGGTGCTGCGCAGGTTCAACCCGGCACTGAAGCTCATCGGAGTCGATACCGTCGCGTCGACGATCTTCGGTCAGCCCGCGGGCCCGCGGCTGATGCGCGGGCTGGGATCGAGCATCCACCCGCGCAACGTCGACTACGGCGCCTTCGACGAGATCCATTGGGTCGCACCGGCCGAGGCGGTCTGGGCCGCCCGCACGCTGGCCGCCACCCATCACGCCAGCGGCGGCTGGAGCGTGGGCGCGGTGGCGCTGGTCGCGGGCTGGGCCGCCGGCACGCACGACGCCGAGACCCGGATCGCCGCGGTCTTCCCCGACGGACCGAACCGCTACTTCGACACGGTCTACAACGACGACTACTGCGCCGAACACGGCCTCTTGGACGCCGATCCGCCGATCGCGCCGGACACCATCGCGCATCCGTCCGACCGTGTCGCGCGCTCGTGGACCCGCTGCACGACGGTCGTCGACCCGAGCGTGCCCGCCGGTGTGCAGGGGGTGCGCTGACGTGCTGAGGAAATTCCGCAGCTTCGATCCCGCCGCCCGGCTGCTGATGATCAACCAGTTCGGCATCAATCTCGGCTTCTACATGCTGATGCCGTATCTGGCCGGATATCTGTCGGGCCCACTCGGTCTGGCGGCCTGGGCCGTCGGACTGGTGCTGGGGGTGCGCAACTTCTCCCAGCAGGGGATGTTCCTCGTCGGTGGCACCCTCGCCGACCGGCTGGGCTACAAGCCGCTGATCGTGGCCGGATGTCTGTTGCGCACGGCCGGTTTCGGGTTGTTGATCTTCGCGACCTCGCTGCCGGGGCTGCTGATCGCCTCCGCCGCAACCGGTTTCGCCGGGGCGCTGTTCAACCCGGCGGTGCGTGCCTATCTGGCCGCCGACGCGGGCGGCCGCCGCGTGGAGGCGTTCGCGATGTTCAACATCTTCTACCAGGCGGGCATCCTGGCCGGTCCGCTGGTCGGACTCGCGTTGCTGGCGTTGGACTTCCGGATGGCCGCCGCGGTGGCCGCGGTGGTGTTCGCCGTGCTGACGGTGGCGCAGCTGTTCGCGCTGCCGGAGCGCCGCGCCGCCGAATCCGGCGAGCGCACCTCGGTGCTCGCGGACTGGCGCACGGTGGTGTCGAACCGGCGGTTCGTCGCGTTCGCGATCGCCATGATCGGCTCGTACGTGCTGTCGTTCCAGGTGTATCTGGCGCTGCCGCTGCAGGCCGGACACCTGGCACCCGCGCACGCGCAGGCGGTGACCTCCGCGGTGTTCGTGGTGTCGGGGGTGGTCGCGGTCGCGGGCCAGCTGCGGATCACCGCGTGGTTCCGCGCACGCTGGGGGACCGGCCGCGGACTGGTCGTCGGCATGGCGGTGCTGGCCGCGGCGTTCCTGCCCTTGGTGCTGGTCTCGGGTCCGCAGCGGTTCGGCACGGCGGCCGCGATCGCCGCGCTGCTGATGTCGGCCGCGGTCCTGGCGGTCGGCACGGCGGCGGTATTCCCGTTCGAGATGGACACCGTGGTCTCGCTGTCCGGGGGCCGCCTGGTGGCCACGCACTACGGGTTCTACAACACCGTGGTCGGGGTGGGCATCCTCGCCGGGAACCTCGCCACCGGAGCGGTGGTCGGCGCGGCCCGGGACGCTGGGGCGGACTGGGCGGTCTGGGCGGGGCTCATGGCCGTCGGTGTGGTCGCGGCCGCCGCGCTGTACCGGCTGGACCGGACGCCGGTCCCGCACTCGCCCGAATCGGTCGGCGCCGCACGGTAACACGCGTGCAGGGGCGGAACGCGCGTGTCGATCGCCTCGCTGCCGGTATGGGCACCCACGGGCGCCCATACCGGCGCGACCACGCCGGGAGATTTGTCCGACTGGTCGGTATTTGCGATATCGCCCGGCCCTGTTGCATCACGGAAGCATTCCGCGACATCTAGACTGACCCGATTGATGAGGGGACGTTCTAGTCTGGAATCGACGGCTCATGCCCGGGGATTAGGGAGCACATGGACATCGCCAAGGCGCCGCTGCCGAACTACCGGCCGGCCCGCTTCGCCGATCTCGACGACCTCGCGGCCATCGAGTCGGAGGTCTTCGCCGAGCCGTACCTGTATCTGATGCTGCGGCAGCTGTTCGACCTGCACGGCGCCGAATGGCTGGTCGCCGAGGTGGACGACACCGTGATCGGCTACGCGCTGACGCTGGAGAAGTCCGGCCGGGCGCTGCTGTTCACCTTCGCCGTCGCCAAGCAGTACCAGGGCCTCGGCTACGGCCGGGCGCTGCTGGACCGCACCCTACAGGTATTCCGGGAACAGGGCGCCGACGTGATGTACCTGACCGTGCGGCCGGACAACCACCCGGCGAGCAACCTGTTCAAACAGGCCGGGTTCGAATTCGTCGAACACGACGACCGATACTTCGGCCCGGGCGAACCGCGTGACGTGTTCAAATACCACCTGCAGGGCTGAGCGCTAGACTGACGCCCATGGGCGAGATCTCGTCGTTCGTGGCGTCGGTCTCGACCCGAATCGCCAGGCGCGCAGCCGAATACGCCGCCGAGGTCGACCGCGGCGAGCGACCCGAGCAGGCCGGGCTGGACAGGTTCACCACCCACGTCGAGGCGATCCTCGCCGACTACGACCCGCCCAGCGCCCGGCGGCACTCCGACACGCTGGTGTTCCGGCACCTGTACGCCGCCGCCGGACAGCCGAAACCCGACGAGGAGGGCTGGCGGGTGCCCAGTGCCGTCCTCGCCGCGCTGATGGCGGCGGAGGTGGAATTCCGCGGACCGCTGCGGCTCAGCACCCGCCAGAACTCCCTGCTCGCCGAGGAATACGAACGGCTCGGCGCCCAGCTGTCGGCGACCGGGCTGAACGCGCATGCGGCGCTGGCGTTGCGGCGCGCGGTGGCGCTGTACCGGATGAACGAGGACGACGAAGCCGAGGACCGGTGCGGGCTGCAGCTGGCCCGCGCCCGCACGCGGGCGCTGCCGCGGGGCTGGCGGCGCCTGGCGGGACAGGCGTCGTATGTGACGTGCGGCCACGGCTATCGGCCGTCCTGGCTGCTGGGCTGGGTGGCGGTGCAATTGCTGCTGTTCACGGTCGCCGGGCTGCTGCTGAACGGCGCTCCGTCGGCCGCCGACACCGTCTACATGACCGTGACCAGCTTCCTCAACCCGATGGGTCCGGGGGATACCGAGCACCTGCGTCCGGCCGCGCGGCCGCTGCTCGCGGCGGAATCGTGGGCGGGGACGGTGTCGATGTCGGTGTTCTTCGCGCTGCTGGTGCGCAAGTGGTTTCGGATGTAGCCGCTACCAGTCGGCGTCGAAAACCTTGTGCCGCAGGATATCCAGCGTCGCCACCGCGATACTGTCGCGCAGCCGGGACACCAGCGTATTCCACTGCCGGGAGAAGCCGGGTTCGGTCTGCAGCTCCTTCCACAGCGTGCGCAGCGCCGCGGGCGTGTGCGCGCCCGGCATCCACAGCCCGGTGAGGTGCTCGAGCACCGGCGCCAGGATGTCCATTCGATCGCGGCTGTGCGAGGCGAAGCGGTCGGCCTCGTCGAGGGCCCCGGCGAGCACCGTCAGCAGCCAGTCGTGCGCGGCCAGGTCCTCGCAGAACCGTTGCGCCGCATCGAGATCGGTGTCCGCGCGCACGGTCAGCCGGATCGAGCGGACCACGTCGTCGTCCAGGTGCAGCGCCGCCGTGGGTGCCGTGGCACCGCCGACGCGCGCGGCCCAGCGCAGCCGGGTGGTGCCCGCCCGCACCGGCGGGCTCTGATCCAGCCGGGCGTCGGCGCGGATGCGGGCCAGCAGGCGTTCGCTGATCGAGGCCAGGTCCAGAATGTCGCCGCCGCCCGGCCCGTCGAGATAGCCGTCGGCCAAACCGGCTCCGGCGGTGGCCCTTTCGGGGATGCGGCTGATGACCTCCGCGACACCCTTCTGACTGACGTAGTGCGACCAGGTCTGCCGCCGCCGCTCCTCCGCCCGGACCACCCGGGTGCGGGCGGAGGACTGCAGCACCCGCCCACCGGCCAGCACCACGTTCGTCGCCACGGTGCCGACGACGCGTGCCACCTGCTCGCCCAGCGTCAGATCGCAATCGATGCCGACCGCGGTGGTCGGCGAGACGGCGAGCGTGCCCGGGCGCTCGCGCCAGCGCACCGCGCGGCCGGGCATCAGCGCCAGCAGTTCCCCGGCCGCCGCGCCGGGGGGCGGCCGGGCCCGCGGCCCCACGCCGGGGGGCCCCAGGGCGCGGGCAACCCGGGGCGCCGGGCAGGGCCCGCCCCGGCT
>NZ_JARWQD010000126.1 GCF_029869545.1 Nocardia wallacei
CCCGCCCCTGTGGCTCCCGGCGCATCGGTTTCTGGGCCGGGTCGCCGGCGTCTTCGCGCCTCGTTCGTGTCTCTTCTGGTCACGCCCCGCGCGCGGTGGCGCGCTTTACGCCGGATGCCCCGTTCCTGCGGGGGGGGACGCGGGTTTGTCGTTTCCCGCCGGAGCGGGGGGGTCGTCGTTCGGCGCCGGGCTCGGCCACCGAGCCCGGGACGATCGCCCGTCAGAACCGGGGATGCTCGCCCACCAGCGATACCCGCGCGGCGCCGCTCTCCTTGGCCTTCTTCACCGTTCCCAGCGTCCAGCACTCGATGTGGCGGGCGGTGAGGACGGCCAGGGCGCGTTCGGCATCCTCCGGTGCGACGACGGCGACCATGCCGACGCCCATGTTGAACGTCTTCTCCATCTCGACGCGCTCGACGCGGCCGCGCTGGGCGATCATCTTGAACACGGGCGCGGGATTCCAGGTGCCGCGGTCGATTTCGGCGACGAGCCCGGCGGGCAGCACCCTGGCGAGGTTGCTGGCGAGCCCGCCGCCGGTGATGTGCGCGAAGGTGCGCACGTCGGTCTCGGCGACCAGGGCCAGGCAGTCCTTGGCGTAGATCCGGGTGGGTTCGAGCAACTCCTCGCCGAGGGTGCGGCCGAACTCCTCGACCTGCCCGGACAGTGACATCCGGTCGATCTCCAGCAGGACGTGGCGGGCGAGGCTGTAGCCGTTGGAGTGCAGGCCGGAGGAGCCCATCGCGATCACCACGTCGCCCGGGCGCACCCGGTCCGGCCCGAGCACGGCGTCGGCCTCGACCACGCCGACGCCGGTGGCGGAGATGTCGTAGTCGTCGGCGCCCATCAGGCCCGGGTGTTCGGCCGTCTCGCCGCCCAGCAGCGCGCAGCCCGCCTTCACGCATCCCTCCGCGATCCCGGACACGATCTGCGCCATCCGTTCCGGCACGACCTTGCCGACCGCGATGTAGTCCTGCAGGAACAGCGGTTCGGCCCCGCAGACCACCAGATCGTCGACGACCATGGCGACCAGGTCGAGCCCGACGGTGTCGTGCTTGTCCATCGCCTGCGCGATCGCGATCTTGGTGCCGACCCCGTCGGTGGAGGACGCGAGCAGTGGTTCGCGGTAGTCGCCCTTGAGCGCGAACAGCCCGGCGAAGCCGCCGAGTCCACCCTGTACCTCTGGCCTGGTCGCCTTCTTGGCCAGCGGCGCGTACAGCTCGACCGCGCGGTCACCGGCCTCGATGTCCACACCGGCCGCGGCGTACGAAGCACCGGCGTCACGGCCGTCCACACCGGCACCAGTCGGGGTCTGCTCAGTCATTTTCGGGGAAAGCTCCAAACCGAATCGGCGGATAGATGCCTGCTCACGCTACCGGAACCGGATAACGAGACTGCACCGGTATTGGCTTGACCGCTTGACAATCCGGGCAATTTCGACGGCCGATCGTTGACATACAAACTGTATGTATGTAAATCTGTGGGCACTTCGACAGCACCGACCCGGGAGGCACCCCATGGGAATCAGCAGCACACTCGGCCCGATCCGCGAGGTGGACCTGCCGGGCGGGCGGATCCGCTATCACGACACCGGTTCCGGCGCTCCGGTCGTCTTCGCGCACGGGTTGCTGGTCAACGCGGATCTGTGGCGCAATGTCGTGCCCGGCGTCGCGGCGGCCGGTCACCGGTGCCTCGCCCCCGACCTGCCCTTCGGGGCGCATTCGATTCCGGTGCCCGAGGCCGATCTGTCCCCGACGGGCGCCGCCGATCTGATCGCGGCCTTCCTGGAGCGGCTCGATCTCGAGGACGTGACGCTGGTGGCCAACGACACCGGCGGCGCGATCACCCAGATCCTGCTGACCCGCGACCGGTCGCGCATCGGCCGCGTGGTGCTCACCAATTGCGATGCCTACGACAAGTTCCTGCCGCAACCGTTCACGGCGCTGCCCCGGCTGGCCGCCGTCCCCGGCACCTTCCGGAGCCTGCTGGAGCTGATGCGGTGGCGGCCCGCGCAGCGACTGCCCATCGCCTTCGGCCTGGTGACCAAGCGGCCGGTGCCTCCGGAGTTCGCCGACTCCTATCTGTTGCCGAGCCGGCGGTCCGCGGCCATCCGGGCGGATCTGTACCGGTTCGTGCGCGGCATCCACAAGCGCTACACGCTCGCGGCCGCCGAGCGGTTCCACACGCTCGACCTGCCGGTGCTGCTGGCCTGGGCGCCTGAGGACAGGGTGTTCAAGGTGTCGTTCGCCGAGCGGCTGGCCCGGGATCTGCCCGATGCCACGCTGCGGCTGATCGATGATTCCTACACCTTCAGCGCCGAGGACCGGCCGGAGTTGCTCACCGAGTTGATACTGGAGTTCACTCGGCTGCATGCCACGCCGTAGCCAGGAGGACCGTTCGCGTACCACCAGGGCCGCGCTCGAGGACGCCGGTCGACGGCTGTTAGCCGAGCGCGGCTACGCGAATGTCTCCGCCGAGGAGATCGTGTCCGCCGCCGGGGTCACCCGCGGCGCGCTGCACCACCACTACGGCGACAAGCGCGGCCTGTTCCTGGCGGTGCTGGAGCTGGTGGAGGCCGACGCTACC
>NZ_JARWQD010000127.1 GCF_029869545.1 Nocardia wallacei
CTCCGGACCAGCCGCCCACGCCCCCCGCGACCCGGCAGCCCCCACCCCCCGACCACCCACCCCCCACCAACCAACCCCACACCCCAAAACCACAACAACACCCACACCCAAACCCCCCACGCCGGAAATGGCAGGGAAGGAGGCACGCCGGGAGTGGGCATGCCGGAAATGTCTGGGGAGCGGGCATGGCGGAAATGGTTGGGGGAGTGGGGTGCCGGAGATGTCTGTGACAGTGGTCGGAGGGACGTGGACTATGCGATTGTCGATGTCTCGCGAAGGAATTCGGCGTGTGTGGCGCGCACCGTCGCGCGCCTGCGGACGAGCGCGGTGGCCGCGGCCACCGCACCGAGGACACCCACGGCGGCGAGCACCGCATCGCGCATCGACCCGGCGGTGGCGATCGCCCCGAATCCGAGCGTGGCCACCGCCGCGCACAGGTAGGCGACGGTGGCGTATCGGGACGCGGCGCGCGCATGGCCGTCGGGCGGCGTTGCGGCGCTGACGATCCGGAGCCCGGCGCGGTAGGCGATCCCCTGCCCGCATCCGGCCACCACCCCGCCACACAGCAGCAGCGCGAGGTTCGGCACCCAGGACACCACCGCGGCGAGGGCGATTCCGGCGATGATGATCACCTGGGCCGACAGTGGCTCGGCCGGAATCGCATTCGGCCCCAGCGCCCGCTGCGCCACCCAGGCGCTGACGAGGTAGAGCGTCACGGGCAGGGCCAGCAGCGCGAGATTCGCGGTCCCGAGCAGCTCCCCGCCGTAGCTGGGGAGCAGCGCCACGACCAGCCCGGCCGACACCCAGGCCGCGATGCCGCTGAGATATCCGGCGGCGGGCGCCTCGACGACGGCGACGGGGCCGCCCGGACCGGACATGGTGGCTCTCGCGGGTCGGGCCGCCCTGTCGGCGAGGACCGCGAGCGCGGCGATGCCCAGCGCGACGGCGTGGACCACATACACGGTGACGCCCGGCGCGGGCAGGTACTGCGCGATTCCCGCGGCGGCGATGGTGCCCAGCGCCGAGCCGACGACGGTGGCGCTCGCCATCGCCGTGCGCCCGCGCTCGCCGCGGCGCTCGAGGATGAGCCCGGCCAGCGACCCGGTCACCAGCCCGACCGACAGACCCGCGCAGATGCGTGCGACACAGGCGGGCCAGGCCGAATGTGCCACGGCCATGGCGAGATCCGCGCCGATGCCGCAGGCGGCGCCGACCCCGATGCGCCACCACCACCCCCTGCGCGACGGCGGCGTGCCCAGCACCGACAGCGTCGGCGTCAGCGCGAACAGGTAGGCCGCGAAGATCACCGTGATGAGCAGCGGTGCGAGCGCCCAGGCGTGCCGGTAGTACGGCATCATCCCGGTCGCGAGGTTGGGTTGCGCCATGATCAGCACAAACAGCGCACCCGGCGCGGCTGCTCGCATCACACCCCCTAAATGAGGAGATCTTCTCGCTTGAAGGATAGTAAATTGAGAAGAACTTCTCTACTCGAACCGGACGGAAGGCCGAGCCGGGATCGAGTTGTCGCTGTGTGCGAGGGATTCTCGACCCTCCTGCTCATCGCCGATGCCGGATATGCAGGATGGTGTGGTGCCCGTGAACACCCGCAGCGACGCCCAGCGCAGCCGCGTGCTGCTGGTGGACGCGGTCCACAGCCTGCTACACGCTGGTCGCGTCGGCTTCTCGATTCCCGAACTCGCCGCAGCCGCGGGGGTCGGAGTGGCAACGGCCTACCGGCATTTCGCGACACCGCAGGACGCCATGCAGGCGTTCCATCGCAGGGCCATCGAGCAACTGGTGGGCGCGCTGGCGGCGGTCGAGGGCGATCTCGATCCCGTCGAGCGCTTCCATCGCT
Source organism: Nocardia wallacei (assembly GCF_029869545.1). GTDB lineage: Bacteria > Actinomycetota > Actinomycetes > Mycobacteriales > Mycobacteriaceae > Nocardia > Nocardia wallacei_A. The sequence goes on from NZ_JARWQD010000127.1 coordinate 1,856, forward strand.
GCTGCGGTACCTGGGTGGCGCAGGCGATGCAGTGGGGCTCGGCGGTGCGCTTCGTGCGCAGCAGCAAGGGTTTCGTCGAGCGACTGGCCGACGGGGATCCCTCGATCACCGCCCTGCACGACATGCTCGCCGAGGTCCTGATCGCACTGGCCCGCGAGGCCAAGACCACCGAATTCGACGTCACCTACGCGGTCCTGCTGTGGATCACCATCTTCGACGAACGTGTCGTCTACGACCTCACCGAGCACCGCCACTGGAACGCCACCGAGGTCACCGACCACCTGACCCGCGCAGTCGCGGGCGCCCTGGGCATCACCGTCTAGCCGTCAGGAGGTCGGCTCCAGCACCTCGTCGAGGGTGATGCCGCCCTCGACCGTGTGCGGGGTGCGGCGGCGGTTCGGGGAGCCCAGGGCGGCGGTGAGATCGGAGCCGTCGTGCTCGGCGAGCAGGTCCTTGGAGTCCCAGACCAGCAGCGTGGCGCTGACGGTGTTCTCGGCCGCCGAATGGGCCAGGTCGTAGTGGGCGCAGGCGGGCACGTGATCGTAGGTGATCCACAGGTCGTAGCCCGTCATGAACAGGTCCAGGTCGAAATCGACCGACAGTCCCAGCAATTCGCTGCGGCCGTTGTCGTCGACACCGGCGAACGCCTCGTCCAGCGCGAGCAGGCGCGGCGCCTGCGGGTCGGCGGAGTCGAGCATGACGTGCGCGGCGGCGAACAGCGGCAGGTGCAGTGAGACCGACTGCTCCCCGCCCGACAGCGCGCTGTGCCGGGCGACGGTGAGCCTGTCCTCGGTGCCGTCGGCGGTGATGAGCGTGAACGAGAACACCCGCCACGCGCGGTAATCCAATGTGGTGGCGAGGATTTCGGGATAGGACCGTTCGGGGTGCGCGGCGCGCGCGGCGCGGATCTCCGCGGCGAAGTGCGCGCGGATGGTGGCCAGGTCGTCGGGGGACAGCTCGGCGGAGTCGCGGTCGAGCAGTTTGCACACCGCGCGCGCCGACTCCGCCAGGTTGTCGGCCAGCACCCAGTGCACGCCGATGGTGTTGCCCGAGGACATGCGCCGCTGCTTCATCTCGGTGCCCATGCGGGTGATGAGATCGCGGGCGTCACAGGTGCGTTCGTGGATCTGCTGGGCCAGCCCGGTCAGCAGCGCGTCCTCGAGGATGCGGCGCTCGGCGTCGGTGAGCAGCAGCTCCTGATCGGAGCGCGCGGCCGCGATGCGCTCGGCGAAATCGGCGAGCGCGGCGGCGCCCTGGTCGTCGTGCACCTGCACGACGGTGAGCCCGTCGGCGGCGTCCCACTGCAGGCGGTAGTCCTGCCGGGCCGCGGCCAGCGCGGCATCGAACTCCTGCAGGGCGGCGGTCACCGCGCTGCGGGTGGACTTGCGCACCGATTCGCCCGCCCGCACGGAAGCCGTTGCGGCGGAGAGATTCTCGAACAGTTCGTGAACCTCGTCGGGCAGCACCCGCAGCTCCGCGGCGCCCTCGCGCGGACCGCCGGATTCGATCCGGTACAGCAGCTGGTCGGGGGTCGACCAGGCCGCTTCGCTGCTGGGCCAGCGGCTGTCCTCGGGCGCGCCGAGCAGGCTCAGCAGATCCGGGCGGGCATAGGGCGCAAGCTGTTTCACGTCGGCGAGCAATTCCGTGAGCGCGGTGCCGAGGGCGTCGTGCGCGGCCTTGTAGGCGCCCTCCGCGGTGCCGACGCCCTCGATGGCGTCGGCGGCGGCCTTGCGGGCCGACTTCTGTTCCGCGCGGGCGGCATCGATGCGTTCGCGCGCCTGCTCGAGTTCGCGGTCGATATCGGCGGCGCCCGCGCCCAGGGCCTCGCGCAGCGTCTCCAGCTTGCGCAGCTGCTCCTCGTATCCGGCCCGCGCCGCCTCGGCCTCCTCGGCGAAGGCCTCGGCCAGGTCGCGGGATTCGGCGAGGCGGTCCTCGGATTCGCGGGCGCGCTCGTGCTCGCGCTGATGGTCGCCGCGCAGCCGCAGCAGCGCGGTACCGGTGTTCTCGAAATGGCGGATGGCCGCGGCCAGGGCGTCGAGCTCGGCCGGGTCGCGCGGCGCCCGGTGCGCCGAGGCGACCGAGCGGACCTTCTTGTCGGCGGCGGTGAAGTCGGCCACCGCCTGGTCGAGTTCGCGGTCGGCCTGAGCGGCGGACTCCGACCGCGACCGCAGCATGCCCGCCGCCTCGGACACCGCACGCAGCGCGGTGGTGACGGTGCCGGTGCGCGGCAGGGCCTTGGCGGCGGCGGAGATCCGGGCGAGTTCGGCGGTGGCGGCCTGTTCCTCGGCGCGCGCGGCCTGCTCGGCCTGTCCGGCGGACTCGATGGCGGCGGTGATCTCGGTCAGGCGCAGCTCGCGGCGGCGGGCGCGGGCGGTGGCGCCGATGAACTCCGCGTGCGACTTGGTGTGGCGGCCCAGCTGGACACCCTGGCGATAGCGCCCGTCGGCACCGATGCTCGGGTGCGTCCCGGCCCCGGATCCGGTGTCGCTCAGCGAGATCGAGGCCAGGATGTCACCGACGAGCTGCCGCGGGACGGTGAGATCGGCCGAATCGTCCTCCACGACAAGCACATCGGCGAGGGTGCGCCCGGAGGGCCGGGACTCGGGCGCCAGCGGCACCAGGAACTGGTCCGAATCATGCGGCGGCAGTTCGGTTTCCGCGCACACCCAGCCGTCCAGCAGATCCGCGGCCTGCAGCGCCGCCTCGAGACCGGCGGCCTGCTCGGGGCCGACGGAGTCGGCGAACCGCACCAGGCGCCACAGCGGCGCGCCCGGACGGCCGTCGCGGGTATCGGTGCGGGCGGCGAACGGCGGTGGGGCGTCGTCTTTTTCGGCGGCGACCTGCTGCTGCTCGGCCCGCAGCTCCGCGGCGCGGCCCACGGCCTGTTCGGCGGCGGCACGCGCCTGCTGACGGCGGGCGCGGACCTGTTCGGTGAGCGGCTCGGTGCGCTCGGCGAGCACCTCGGCGAGGGTGGGCGCCTCCTCCGCGCCCGCCTCGGCCAGGGCCGCATCGAGCGCCTCGTACAGGCCCTCGCGCACCGGCGCATGGATGTCGCGATGCTCCTCCCACCAATCCCGCAGGGCCGCGGCGGTATTCGAGCGGGCGAGCGTGACCGCGGCCTCCGCCTCGGCCAGCGCGGCCGCCGCGGCATCGCGCTGTTCGGTGGCGCGCTGCGCGGCGCGCTCGGCCCTTGCCCGGTCGGCGGACGCGGTATCGACCAGGGTCAGCGCCTGGCGCACCGCGCGCACGTCGGCGTCGCGCTCCTCGGCGTGGCTGCGCACCGTGGTGGTGAGCTGTTCGGCGCGCGCCTGTTCCGGCAGGGCCGACCAGGCGATCCCGGCCTCCTCGGCGGCGGCGCGCAGCTCGTCCTCGCCCCGCGACAGCGCCGCGGCCGCGGATTCGACGGCGGCGCGGCCGCGTTCGGCCTCACCGGCGCGCTGATCGACCGCCTGCTGCGCCTTGGTCGCCTTGTCCCGGTGCACGGCCGACGACGTCTCGAGCCGTCGCACGGCGTCGGCGAGGTCGTCGAGTTGCTGTTTGCCCTCGTAGGCGCTCGAGCGCTGTAGCGTCTCGCGGTCGCCGAGGGCCTGCTCGTAGGCGCGGTCGGCCTCCTCGGCGCGGACCTCGGCGGCGGCGCGCTCGGCCTCGCGGCGCTCGCGCAACGCGGTGGCGGCGAACAGTGCCGTGCTGGTGTGGGTCACCGTGTCGAGTCGTGCTCGCACCTGCTCGACATCGGATTTCGCCTGCACGCCAAGGTATTTGCGGTACACGTCGACGAAGGTGCGGGTCGCGGTGTCGGCCTGGACCAGACCCTCGAGGGTGCGGCCGACCTCCTCCATATCGCTGAAGGAGCGGGCGGCGTCGAGGATCAGCTGGTCGTCGAGCGGGCGCAGGCCGTCGGTGAGGGCCTGCGACAGCCCGCGCGGGTCCAGGTTCTTGGCCAGCTGCGGGCGGCGCAGCGTCAGGATCAGGTTGATGAGCTGGTCGTAGCGCTGCAGCCCGAGGCCGAACATGCGGGCGTCGATGGCCGCCCGATAGTCGACGGGGCGGTCGGTGATGGCATCGGTGCCGATCTGCTCGGCCAGCTGCTTGCGGGTCAGCGGCCGGTCGTCGGGCCCGATCAGCGAGAAGTCCACGCCCACACGGCCGTCGGCGACGAAGTACCAGCGGGTGACCTTGTCGTTGGATCGGGTGGCGCGCATGCCGATGCCGACGGTGACGACCTCCGGATCCGACCACCGCCCGCGCGCGAACTCCATCCAGACGTAGGAGTACGCCGATTCCTGCTTGCGGTACAGCAGGTTCGACTTCATCGTCCGTTCTTCACCGGCGAACGGATTCAGCCGCCGTGGCTCGATCCGCCCGTCGAAGACGAACGGGAACAGCACCTCGAGCGCCTTGGTCTTGCCCGACCCGTTGGGCCCGCGCAGCACCAGCCGCCCGTCGGCGAAGCAGAACTCCTGGTCCCGGTAGTCCCAGAGATTGACGATTCCGGCCCGGGTCGGAGCGAACCGCACGCCACCATGAATGGACTCCATCAGCTACGCCGTCCCCTTCTCTGTGTCGCCGCCGGGTGCTGCGGCCGGTTGCGGTGTCGCCTGCGCGTGGGCGCCGAGTTTCGTCGCGGAGGCGAACAATTCGGATTCGGCGCGGGTGCGGACGGTGACGACGGCGCCGCGGTAGCGGGCCAGGGCGGGCAGCACCAGCAGGCCGTCGTCGAGGACCTCGACCAGGTGCAGCCGCTCGAGCAGGCCGACGACCTCCCTGGTGAGCCCGGGCACGTCCGCCTGCCACTGGGCGGCGAAGGTGGAGCCGTATCGGTCGGTGAGGGCCTGCACGGTCTCGCGGACCCACTCGGTCGTGACGAACGGATGCTCGGGGATCTCGGGCGCCTGGCCGGGATCGTCCGGATCGTCGTCGGCGGCATCGGGTTCCGATTCGACCATCAGCGGGGTGAAGACGGTCGATTCCGGGATCGCGGCATCCAGCTGGTCGGCCAGGGCGGTGCCGGGCGGGGGCAGCGGGCGGCATTGGACCGGGTGATCGATGTCGAGCACCAGGTCCGCGATCTCCCCGACGAGCAGCAGGGCCACCTGGGCGAGGGTGCCGGTGCCCGGGAAGCGCACATCGGAGAACCGGCCGGAGACATCGATGAGCGCGACGCCCTCCGCGCGCCGCTCGGCCCGCAGCCCGGTGAGCAGTTCGACCTCGGTCACCAGCTTCTCGGTGCCCAGCAGCGTGCGCTCGTCGTCGGGCAGCTCCTCGGAATACACCACCGGCAGCTCGACCAGCGCCCGCCGGACGCGGCGCGCCGCGGCGGCCCGGGCCTGCGGCGCGGAACCCGTTGCGCCGCCCTCGGATTCGTCGGTGAGCAGCCCGCGCACGCTCTGCAGGTGCTGCAGGACGCGGGGCGGCCGGAAGATCGCGAACACCACCGACCGGTCGATGTCGTAGAGCGCCTCGCCCGCATCCGGATCGGCCGCCCAGCCGCCGGCGTCGCCGTCGGCCAGGGCCAGCGCCCCGCGCGCGGCCAGCCACGCGACGGCGTCGACGAACGCGTCGCGGTCGGCGGCGCGGTCGGTGGACAGCGCCAGCCCCTCCACCCGGGTGGCGTAGGAGGCGACCTGATCGGCCAGCTCCGACAGCGTGATCTGATCCCCGGCGCGGCCCAGGGCGGCCAGCGCCAGGGCGAGATAGGCGTAGCGGCGGCGGTCGAAGACGCGTTCGGCGGGCGTGCGCGCGGGGCGGTCGGCGTCGAGCCGGTCCTGCACCGGGAACAGCCGGGCCGTGGTCTCGGTGACCTCCAGCCGGTAGCCGAACAGCTCGGCCAGATCCTCCCGCAGTTCCGTGGCCCAGCGCCGCAGCAGCGGCAGCGCGATGCGATCGGGGAAGGTGCGGGTGACCAGATGATTGGCCAGGATCACCCGGGCGGCGCGCTGGTAACTGTCCAGGGCGAGCGCATCGATCGAGCGGGCGTGCATCACGCCCTCCCGGATGCTGTTGCGGCGCGGCCGTTCTCGCGCACCTCGAGCCGCCGGTTGTTCAGGTGCAGCAGCCCGCGCGAGGTGCGCACCACGGTGGAGCCGGTGTGTTCGCGGACGGTCAGGGTCACGCCGCTGTCGGAGCCGGTCGTGCTCACGCGGCCGCTCACCGGCACCCATGCCGTCGAGGCGGCGTCGAGCAGCCGCAGCAGCACCTCGGTCTCGCGCTCGTCGAGTTCGCGCTCGTACACGTCGGCCGAGGCCAGCGACCGCGCCGCGGCGGCCCGCGCGCGCTGCTTGTCCAGCTGTTCCTGGCGCAGGCGCCGGACGCCCGCGTCGTTGCGCTGGATGCGCGAGGGCGCGCCGGGCGAGGGCGGCCTGCCCGTCTCGGCGAGGGTGCGGGCGATCTCCAGCGGCGGTGCGTCCCACCAGGATCGGTTCGGCGGGATGACGTCGGCGTCGGGATGCTCCATGGCGAGATGGCGGGGCTTCCCGAGCCCGAATACCGCGTCGAACAGCGCATGCGCGCTCTGCGCGGTGGGTGCGGCGGTGAACCATCCGGCCAGGTGCCGGAGCGCGGACTCGCGGCTCACCCCGCCCTTGCGGGTCTCGGTGACCCGGCGCAGCAGCGACAGGACCGCCGCGATCGCGCTCATCGTCGCCTCCCGCAGGCGCTCGGCCTCGGTGGCCGGATTCCCTTCGCCCGCACCGATATCCGCGGCGGTGGCCACGAACCAGCCGCGCAGGCCGCGCCAGCGGGCCCGCCAGTCGGCCTCCCGCTCGGGCACGCTCAGCAGCACGCGCTCGTCGCAGGCACCCGCGCGGGCGACGAGTTCGTCGACGCCGGTGTCCTCCACCTCCGCGATCGCGGCGGCCAGCCGCGGCGCGAACCGGGCCAGGTCCATGCTGAACTCGCGCATATGCGCCAGCAGCGCATCCTTGTGCGCGAGAAACGATTCCGGCGTCGCCTCGGTGGTGCGGACCAGGTCGCCGAGGGTGAGATAGAAGTGCGCGGCCCGGTCGGCCAGCTCCGACAGCGCGGTGTCCAGGCGCTTGAGGATGCGATACACGCGTTCCGCGTCGCCGGTCCGGTTGGCCTGGGCCAGCGCCTCCAGGTCGGCCAGCAGTTCCGGCAGCACCAGCCGCGACAGCGCCGCCTCGTCCAGGCGTGCGCCCAGCACCTCCGCCACCGCCCGGTAGGCCTGATATCCGGCCCGGGAGAACTGATAGACGAAGTGCCGGTTGCGATATTCGGCGAGGGTGGCCGCCCGGCTGCCGTCGTAGCTGCGCTCCAGCACGCCCCACTGGTGCAGTTGCTCGAGCAGCGGACCCACCTCGGCGGCGGTGAGCCGGGGCGCCTCCGGGAATCGGCCGAGCGTATCGGTGACATCGCTGGCGTGCAGCAGCACCACGTAGGCGGCGCGCGCGTGGTCGAAAGCCCGCAGCACCCAGAAGTATTCGCCCCGCTTCTCGGCGGTCGCGAAGGAGAACAGCCGCAACCGGTCGCCGATGGCGGAGCCCTCGATCGGGATCGGCTCGGTCGAGCCGTCCAGGCCCACGGGCGCGAAAACGACGCGACCGCGGTCCACGGCCGAGCTGTCGAAGAGTGCGGCCGCGGGATGCGGGGCGGCGGATTCCGCGGGCCCGGCAGCCGTCGGCGAACCCCCGGACGGCCCCGCGGCAGCGGCGGCGGCGTCGGGCAGCAATCCCTCAGCGGACTCGGTCACCGGGACGAGAGTAGTACCGACATCCGACAGCACGATGCCGCGCCCGGCCTCGGCGTGCCATGGCGGTGCGGCAGCCCCCGGCGGCGGGCGCACCGGCAGTCGCGCGGGCACCCGGACTCAGCCCGCCGCGAGCGAACGCAGCTGGTCCAGGTACATGCGGGTGCGGGGTTCGCCCGGGAACTGCTCGATCATCTCCCGGGCCGTCTCCCCGGCGATCCACAGCAGCGACGGCAGCGAGCGCCGCTTCCCGGCGAAGGCCCGCGTGCCCTCCTCGACCGCCAGCTCCAGCTCCCGCGCTCGCACCGCCACCACCGCCAGCGTCAGGTGGGCCTCCGACACCCGCATCGGCCTGCGCACGGAGCCGTCGGGCGCGGCGGCCCCGCTGATCACCTGGCGGGCGTAGTTCTCCGCGAGCCGATCGTCGCCCGCGACCCGGCAGCAATCCATGGCGTAGAAGTCGAACTTCTGCGGATCGACGACGAAGTGATTGTCCAGATCGGCGGGGTGATCGAGTCGCTGCAGGATCGCCCGGCCCTGCCGCAGCGACGCCTCCATCTGTGCGCGGTCGCCCAGCCGGGCATAGGCCTTCGCCTGCTGCGCGCTGAGCTGGACGCCGACCCCGAGCCGCTGGCTGGTCGCGAGCGCGGCGTCGGCGGCCTCGATCGCGCCGCGATAGTTGCCCTGGGTCAGGGCGAACCACGCGGCCATCTCGGCTCCCCAGCCGATGATCTCGGCGTGCTCGGCCTCCTGCCCGAGCGACAGCGCCGCCCGGCGGGTGGCCTCGGCGGCGGTCCGCCGGCCCAGGTCGTAGTCGACGCAACCGACCAGCAGGGCCACCCATCCGGCCAGGACCAGGACCTCGCGGTGCTGGGCCAGCGTCAGCCGACCGTCCAGTAGGGATGTGATCCGGCGCAGCCACGAGGTGCCCTCGGCATGCAGCTCGTGCGGGTCCGCGCACGGATACTCGCTGCACAGGCGCTCGGCGGTGATGCGGATGGCGTCCAGGGTGGCGGAGGAGACATCGGACATGCGCAGCCGCCCGATGAACTCCAGGGTGTCCATCCCCGTCGACGACAGCAGCTCGTCGTCGCGATTGGGGCGGGCCTTGGGGAAGAACGCCGCGGTGACGGTGTCGAACGCGGCGGCGATGATGGGGGAGTAGAAGTCGTCCGGCCGCGATTCGCCGGATTCCCACCGGCGCCAGTTACGCAGCAGAGTACTGTCTGTCGGCAAGTTGTGGGATGACTTCGTGCGCATGGCGCGGACGGCATCGGCCTGTGACCACCCCCTGGCGTCGCGTTCGGAGCGCATCCTGACAGCCCAGACTGGTCGATCGTCTCCAACGGCCACCTCTGTAGTATCCCACCAGTTAACGCAAGATGGCCCGGATAGGGCATCACGATGTCAGCGGATTGACATCTGCAATTGCATTTGCGAAGAGCGCATGATCGAGGTGGGCAGTGTGCGGGCCCGACGCAGTACAGGCGATACCGCAACACACGGCAATACCGAACAACGCAGTACCGACAAGAGAACAGCGAATCCCAGTCCACATCCAAACGGAGGTTCGGGTGGAAGCGTTGATCTATGGATACGTGCGTGACGATCTGGCCGACGGCCACAGCGATGAGCTCGAGGATGCGATGTGCGTGCTCGCCGCCAACGAGGGCCTCTGCTTCGCCGCGACGTTCCATGAATCGACCCAGGGTGACGGCACCGCATTCGCGGAGCTGACGGCCGAGCTCAAGCGCGCCGACGCGCACCACGTGGTGGTGCCGTCACTCGAACATTTTGCCGGCCAGACGATTCCGCGCGAGATCCTGATCGCGAAACTGGCTCAGGACGCGTCGGCGCGGGTCTGGACGATGGATGCCGAGGGTGCGGTCGAATTGGCGCCGGACCACACCGAACCAGCACTGTAATCCGCGGCGGCCACCGGCGTGGGGGGGGGGGGGGGGGGGGGCGCGCGCCCGCGGGGGGGGGGGGCGCCCCCCGGCCGCGGGGGGGCGGCGGGGGGGGGGGTAGGGGCGGGGGGGGCGGGGGGGGGCGGGGGGGGGGGGGGGGG
>NZ_JARWQD010000128.1 GCF_029869545.1 Nocardia wallacei
TTGCCGGAAATGAGGTTGGGCGGCGGAGCACCTCGAATGTGGTTGGTGCGTAACGATGTTCGCGGGAGGTGCGATCAACTCGTGTGGGGACGATGCACCGGGCGAACTCGCGGCTGCCGTATGTCAGCGCTCGATGCGGCCGGAATCGCGGTCGCGATAGCGGACGTTCGGGCGCGGATGCGGCGGGACGTCTCCGTTGCGTTGCGGACGGGCGCGCCGGGCGGGCTGATCGGCCGCCGCGGCGCGATCGGAGGCTCGCGGATACGCCGGGGCGGGGGAGACGCGGGGCGGGCGCTCCGCGACCCGTCCGGAGGTCCGGCGATTCGGCCGCGCGGGGGCGGGGTCGGCGTCCGCATCGGCCGCGGCCGGTCGTGAGGAGCGCGCACGGCGGCGCAGCGTGTCGGACTGGGCGGCCGTGCGGGTCCGGCGGGCACGATCGCCGGGACGCGGCCCGCGAGTCGTGCTTCTGCGGACTCGATCGCCGCCGGTGTCCTGCGCCTCCCGTCGATGCATCAGCACGCGGCCGCCGCCGATCAGCAGCACCAGAACCGTCGCCAACGCCATCGTCGGAAACCGGTTCACCAGCGGAATCGCCAGATTCAGCAGGATGTCCTTCACCGAGGTCGACGTCCGGCCCAGCAGTTGCTGATAGGCCAGCGGGACCGACACGAACAACAGCAGTGGCGGCGTCACCATGGTGGTGAACAGGCCGCGGTAGCGAACCACCAGCGCCGCCAGCACACAGCCCACGATGTAGCAGACCGAGAACGTCCGGGTCAGCTCCTTGCCGCTGCTGCCTGCATCAATGAAGAACCCGATAAAAGTGCAGGCCACTGCGATCAACACCGCCGCACCGGCGGGGACACCGGGCACCGACGGGATGATCGAGCGGTGCGATGCGGGCACCTCGGATCGCTCGCGTTGGGTAGCTGCCACGTAAAGCACACTATCTGCCGCGGCCGAAACCTGTCTCGACGCCGGGCGGATGGAGGGCTTACTCGCTGGTCTCGGCCAGTCCCACCGCGCGTGGCCAGGCCTCCACCCGGCCGATTGCCGGCACCTCCCGATCCCCGATCTCCAACTCGTGCAGCCGCCGGGCCGTGACCATCACCCGCGACTCCACGGTCGCGACCGTGTGATTGAACGCGTCCACGGCCTTGCCCAGTTGCGCGCCCAGCCGGTCCAGATGGCGGCCGGTCGTGTGCAAGCGCGCGTACAGTTCCCGCCCCAGTTGCTGAACCGTAGCCATATCGCGGGACAGCGCCTCCTGCCGCCAGCCGAACGCGACGGTCCGCAACAGCGCGATCAGCGTCGTCGGGGTCGCGAGGATCACATTCCGGCCGAATGCGTACTCGAGCAGACCCGAATCGGCCGACAGGGCGGCGTCCAGGAACGGGTCACCGGGGACGAACAGCACCACGAACTCCGGGGAGGGGTCGAACGCCGTCCAGTACGCCTTGTCGGCCAGCTGATCGACATGTGCGCGCAGATGCTTGGCATGCCGAGCCAGGTGTTCGCCACGTGGCCGCGGATCGTCCTCGGCGGTGGCGTCCAGATATGCCGTCAGCGGCACCTTGGCATCGACGACGATCTGGCGGCCGCCCGCCAGCCGCACCACCAGATCGGGCCGCACCCCGCCGTCGTGCCCCGCGCGGCTCACCTGAGTGTCGAAATCGCAGTGCCGCGACATTCCGGCCAGCTCCACCACCCGCTCCAGCTGGATCTCACCCCAGCGGCCGCGCACCTGCGGCGCCCGCAGCGCCGACACCAGCTGCCCGGTCTGCGAGGAGAGCTGATGCGAGACGCGCTGCATGCCCGCCACCTGTTCGCGCAGGCCGGAATAGGCGTTGATGCGATTGTGCTCGACCTGCTGGAGGTGCTGATTCAACGCACCGACAGCCTCGCGCAGCGGCTCCACGAGTGTGCCGACCGCATGTGAATTGCGGCGTGCCGCATCCTCGTTCGCCGCGCTCAACGACTGCCGCAGCGTTCTCTCGTTATCGCGCAGCGCCGCCAGCTGCGCCTCGGCCGCGGCCGCGCGCTGACCCGCCCGCGCGGCATGGCCCAGCCAGCCCAGTCCGAACCCGGCGGCGAACACCAACAGCAGCGCAAACAGCATCGGTGCGGTCATAGGTGCTGATAGTGCCCCATCCCACCGACAAGAACGAGGAAGCGGGCAAACGGCAGGCGGGACCCGTGCGGCGGTGGCGATTTTGGGACAGGTCGGCGGCCGTGCGGCCTGGCGGTTTCGTCTGTGTCGGTGGGAGGGGCTACGGTTTCGCGGCATGCGGATGCTGCATACGTCGGACTGGCATATCGGGCGCACCTTCCACGGCGTCGATCTGCTTGCCGACCAGGCTCGTTCGCTGGAATCGATTGCCGAGCTCGTGGCAGCCGAGCGGGTCGAGGTGGTGTTGCTTCCGGGAGATGTGTACGACCGATCGATTCCCAGCGCCGACGCGATCGCGGTGTGCAACCACGGATTCGAGGCGATCCGCGCGGCGGGCGCGGTGATCGTGGCAACCTCCGGCAACCACGATTCCCCGACCCGGCTGGGCGCGCTCGGCAGCTTCGCGGCGGCCGGTGGGCTGCATCTGCGCACCGCGGTGGCCGATATGTGGCGGCCGGTGCTGCTGTCCGACGAGTTCGGTGACATCGCCTGCTACGGCATCCCGTATCTGGAGCCGGAGATCACCCGCGCCGAACTCGAGGTGCCGCAGGCGCGTTCGCACGCCGAGATTCTCGACGCGGCGATGGCGCGCATCCGGACCGATCTCGGCGACCGCGGCAATCCGCGGTCGGTGGTGCTGGCGCACGCGTTCGTGGTGGGCGGCGAGGCGACGGGGTCGGAGCGGTCGATCTCGGTCGGCGGTGTGGAGACGGTGCCGCTGGGCGCCTTCGACGGGATCGACTACGTGGCGCTGGGCCATCTGCATTCGCCGCAGACGCTGTCGGAATCGGTGCGCTATTCCGGTTCGCCGCTGCCGTATTCGTTCGCCGAGCGCTCCCATCGCAAGGCCGTCTGGATCCTCGACTTCGACGCCGACGGACTCACGGAGGTCGTGCGCCACGATCTGCCTCAGGTGCGCGCCCTGTCGCAGCTCACCGGCACCCTCGAGGAGTTGCTCGACGATCCGGCGCACGCCGCGGCCGAGGACCACTACGTCTCGGCGACGCTGACCGATCACGCCCGCCCGGTGGATGCGCTACGCCGCCTGCGCACGCGATTCCCGCACGCGGTGCACGTGGAATGGTCTCGGCCCGAGGGCAATCCGGAGCTGCGCTACCGTGAGCGGGTGCACGGCCGACGCGATACCGAGGTCGCCCGCAGCTTCCTCACCGACGTCCGTGGCGAACCGACGGCGGGTGAAATGCAGTGGGTGGAGCGCGCATTGGTCGCGGCGGTCGCCGAACGCGAGTCCGAGGCGGCCGCGCCCGTCACCGGCGAGCTCTCGGCATGAGTGAGCCCGCAGTCGATCCGGTGCCGTCCACCGGAGGCCGCGCATGAGGCTGCATCGGCTGGAGATGACGGCGTTCGGTCCCTTCGCCGATACCGCCGCCGTCGACTTCGACGAGCTGGGCGCCGACGGATTGTTCCTGCTGCACGGGCAGACCGGCGCGGGCAAGACCACCGTGCTCGACGCGATCGCGTTCGCGCTCTACGGCCGGGTGCCCGGGGCGCGCGGGGAGAGCAAGCGGCTGCACTCCGATCACGCCGACCCGCAGACGCCGCCGCGGGTCGTGCTCGAGGCGACGCTCGGCGGGCGCCGCCTGCGGCTGACCCGCTCGCCGGAGTTCCAGCGGCCGAAGAAGCGCGGCACCGGCTGGGCCACCGAACAGGCCGCCGCCACCCTGGAGTGGCTGGACGGGCGCGGCCGGAACCTTTCTCGCATACCGGATATCGGCGACGAGGTGAATCGCCTGCTCGGCATGAGCGCCGACCAGTTCTTCCAGGTGGTGCTGCTGCCGCAGGGCGATTTCGCGCGATTCCTGCAGGCGGACAACGAGGATCGCGAGAAGCTGCTCGAAAAGCTTTTCGACACAGAGCGTTTCGGTACCGCCGAGCAGTGGCTGGCGCAGCGGCGGCGGGAGAGCGGGGCCGAGCTCGAGGCGCAACGGCTGAGCATCGACCGCCTGATCGCTCAGGTGGGGGTCGCCGCCGGTGCCGGAGCCACCGAAACGGTCGGCCCGCTGGAGGCGGTCGACTGGTCGCAGCGCCTGCTGGCGACGGCCCGCACCGACCTGACCGCGGCGGCCACGGAACTCGAACGCTGCCAGCGGGATTCGGCCCGCGCCCAGACCGCCGCCGAGCAGCAGCGCCGCCTACAGGAGCTGCGACGCCGGCTGACGGCCGCCCGCGCCCAGCTCGACGACTACGCCGCCGGTGCCGACCGCCGCGCGCAACTGACCACCGAACTCGACCGGTCCCGCCGCGCCGAACCGGTCGCCGCGGCCCTCACCGAGGCGCGCTCGGCCGCGGTGCTACTGCGGCGCCGCACCGACGAGGCCCGGGCGACCGCCGAGCGCCTGGCCGCCCGCCTCCTGGAACCTCCGAGCCTGGAACTCGAGGGAACCGGCTGGGCCGCAGCCGACTTGGCCGACAGCGAGCTGTCCGGCACCGACCTGGCCGACGACCTGACCGTAGTGGCGTCCGAGGCACAGGACGCGATTCCCGCAGCGGGCTCGGGTGCGCCGGACAACAGCGCCCGGCCCACGCGGGTTGCGGGTCTGTCCGAGCAGCCCGCCAGTCCGCTCGACCAATCGGGCCGGGCTGAGCGGACTGGGAGTCTGCCCGAGCAGGCGGGCCGGGCTGAGCGGATCGGGACTCCTTCCCCGCAGGCGGTGGACCCGGTCGAGCAGGTCACGTCCCTGGACGAGCCTGTCGAATTGGAACTGTTCTCGCTCGAAAGCATCATGCCCGCGCCGCGGCCTTCCGACGATCCGGCCGAGGCCAAGCCCGCGGCGGGACCCTCCGACGGTCCGGCCGAGACCGAGTCCCGCCTGTCCGTCGAATTGCACCTGGCTTCGGCAGTCGATCGAGCCGAGGCCGTGTCGGCGGTAGGCCCTTCCGACGATCCGGCCGCGGCCAAGCCCGCGGCGGGACCCTCCGACGACCCGGCCGAGACCATGCCCGGCCTGGCTGCCGGATCCCATCCCGAGTCGGCAGTCGATCGGGCCGAAACGATGTCCGGGTCGGCCGCCGGGTTGCGCCTGGGGTCGGTAGCCGGTCCTGCTAGGCCCATGCCCGCGGTGGGGCCGTCCGATGATCCGACGGGGCCGATGCCCGGCCAGCCCGTCGGACCCCGCCTGGAGTCCGCAGTCGGTGCTGCTGACGCCATGTCCGGCTCCGCCGCCGGATCTCGCCTGGAGTCGGAAGTCGATCAGGCCGAGAAGATGTCCGGCTCCGCCGTCGAATCTCGTTTGGAGTCGGCGGTGCGGCGGTGGTCGGCGCAGATCGGGGCGTTGGACGAGGTGCGGGCCGATGCCGAGTCGGCGAGCGCGCTGTCGGCCGAATTGGCAAGTCTGCGTACCGAATACGCGGAGCTGACCGGTCGCACCGAGAAGCTGTCGGTCCGGCGTGCCGAACTGCCCGAGTCCATCCGGACGGCCGAGGTGCGGCTGCGCGAGGCGGCCGACGCGATGGCGGGGCTGCCGGGGCTGGCCGCCGAGTGCGAGCGCTTGCGCACCGCCGCCTCCGCCGCGATCGACCTGGTCCGGCGCCGGAAGGAATCGGCACAGGCCCGCACCGACTACGAGACGGCCCGGTCCGCACACGTCGACGCCCGGGAACACACGCTCGATGTGCGGGAGCGGCGGCTCGCCGGAATGGCCGCCGAGCTGGCCGGTGCCCTCGCCGAGGGCCAGCCGTGCGCGGTCTGCGGCGCCCTCGAGCATCCCACGCCCGCCCGCCCGGCCGATGCCGCCGCCACCCGGGCCGACGAGGAGCAGGCGGTGGCCGACGAACGCGCCGCCGAGACCGTCCGCGACCGGGCACTGGCCCGCTGCACCGAGCTGGAGCGCCAGATCGAGGTGCTGATCGAGCGCGGCGGCGACGGCGACCGGGCCGAGCTGGCCGCCGCGCTGAACGCCGCCACCGAGCGCCACGAGGCCGCGGGCCGCGCGGCCGTCCGGCACGACGATCTCACCGTCGAACTGGCGCGCCTGCGCACCGACGAGACCCGACTGCAGGACGAGCTGCGCGATCTCGAAAGCCGTTGCAGCGCAGTGCAGGAACGCATGTTTGCCGCCGACCGGCGGCTGGCTGAACTCAACGAACGGCTGCGGGAGGCGGGGGGGGGCGCCCGGCCCGGGGGGCCCCCCCCCCCCCCCCCGGGGGGGCGAGGCCCCGCGGGCCCCCCCCCCCGGAGCCCCC
>NZ_JARWQD010000129.1 GCF_029869545.1 Nocardia wallacei
CCGGGGGGTGGGGGGGGGGGGGCGGCCGCGCGGGGGGGGGGCCGGCTCGGGCCCTCGGCGCTCCCCCCGGGGGGGGGGGGGGGGGCGGGGGGGGCCCCCCGGCCCGACCCGATCATCTCCTCCGGGCAGTTACCGCAATCCCCCACCACCGCGGACGGTTCGCGGATCGCGAGCTACACCATCCACGACGACCGCCACCTGACGCTGTCGGTGTATTCGGCCGCGATGAACAAGGAGATCCGCGTCGACGTGCAGCGCCCCGCCGACGCGTCGGTGCCGCGCCCGGTTCTCTACCTGCTCAACGGATCCGGCGGCGGTGAGGATCTCAATACCTGGAACACCATGACCGACGTGCTGCGGTTCCTGGAGGACAAGAACGCCAATATCGTGCAGCCGATCGGCGGCGCCTGGAGCATGTACACCGACTGGCTCGCCGACGATCCCGTCCTCGGCCGCAACAAGTGGACCACCTTCCTCACCGCGGAGCTCCCGCCGCTGATCGACGCCGCCCTCGGCGGTAACGGGCGCAACGCGATCGCGGGCCTGTCGATGGCGGGCGATTCGGTGCTGGCGCTGGCGATGGGTAAGCCGGGGCTGTACCGCAGCGTGGCCTCCTACAGCGGATGCGCCCAGACCAGCGACCCGGTCGGGCAGCGCGTGGTGAAGACCATGGTCGAGTTCTGGGGTCACGGCGACCCGGTCAACATGTGGGGCCCCGACCACAGCCCGCTGTGGGCGGCCAACGATCCCTACGTGCACGCGGCCCGGCTGCGCGGGCTGAATCTTTTCGTCTCGGCGGGCAACGGCCTGCCCGGGCCGCACGACACCCTCGACAGCCCCTTCCTGACCTACGGCACCACCCGCACCCCCGACACCCTGGCGAACCAGATCCTGCTCGGCGGTCTCATCGAGGCCGGGGTGAACGCCTGCACCCGCAATCTCCAGAATCGGCTGGGGGAGTTGGGCATTCCCGCGACCTTCGACTACACGGCGAACGGCACACACTCCTGGGGCTACTGGCAGGACGCGTTCAAGCAGTCCTGGCCCGTCCTGGCCGCCGGAATGGGGTTGTGACCCGGACGCGATTCCGCGCGTGCCGGGGCGCGCAGCGTCCGGTGTATCACCACGGCGAGGATCGCCACGGCGGCACCGGCCGCGACCGTCACGCCGAAGGCCGCCCGGGCCCCGAAGGCGTCGATGATCGGACCGGCGACCGCGGGACCGATCGCGATGCCCAGCCCGAGCCCGGCCGTCGACCAGGTCAGGGCCTCGGTCAGTGCGCGCGGCGGGACGTGCGACTCCACGACCTGCCCGGACAGGATCATGGCCGGGGCGAAGAACACCCCGCTGAGCAGCATCGCCGCGGCCAGCGCCGCGATCGAGTTCACCAGCAGCAGCGGTAGCGTCATCGCCGCGGTGGCCAGCATGGCCAGGGCCAGCAGCCGCTCGACCGATCGGGCCGGTGTCCTGCTGCCGAAGACGAACCCGGAGACGCACGAGCCCAGCGCGTAGAGCGAGAGCACCACGCTGGCCGCCGCGGGCTCACCCTGCCGCTGCGCGAAGGCGACGCTCGCCACATCGATGGTCCCGGCGATGGTTCCCATCGCGACCATCACCAGCGCCAGCACCCACACCACGCGGTGCCGCAGCACACCGGTCGGCGACCGCCGCTCGACCGCCCCCGACGGCGGCTCGGTACGACGTTGCGCGGCAAGCCATATGGTGCCCGCGAGCAGCAGGACGCCCGCGACGAGCGGTCCGGCCTCCGGGAACAGCGCGACGCTCAACCCGATCGAGATCGGCGGTCCCACAATGAAACACACCTCGTCGAGCACCGTCTCCCAGGAGAAGGCCGTATGCAGCAGCGGCGAATCGCGGTGCAGCTCGGTCCATCTCGCCCGCACCAGCGCCGGGGCGCTCGGCGCCGCACCCGCGCCGATCGCGAAGACGAACAGCAGCCCGGCCGGGCCCGACCGGGCCGAGGTGAGCAGCAGGGCGCCCAGCGCCGCGACGCTGACCGCCGCGGCGGCCGGGATCACCCGGCGCTGTCCCAGCCGGTCGACCAGCCGCGACACCTGGGGCGCGGCGGCGGCGGTCGAGACCGCGTAGGTCGCGGCGAGCGCGCCCGCGAGTCCGAAGCCGTCGCCGTGCTGGGCCACCATCGTGATGAGCCCGATTCCCACCATGGACAACGGCATTCGCGCCAGCAGCCCGGCGGTGGTCAGGGGTATGGCCCCCGGTGATCCGAACAGCCTGCGGTACGCGTCGATCATCGAACTTCCTTCCTCGACCCCCCGCTTCACATACGCGGCGTATGTGAACGGGCACGCTATTTGACATACGTCGCGTATGTCAAATAGCGTGCCGGGGGTGAGGTTCGATGGGTAGCCGTACGCGTGCCGACATGCTCGAGGAGACGAGGGCGAAACTGCTCGCGTCGGCCAGGCGCTACTTCGGCGAATACGGCTACGCGGACACGTCCATGGACGACCTCACCGCCGCCGCGGGGCTCACCCGGGGCGCCCTGTACCACCATTTCGGCGGTAAGAGCGGGCTGCTCGCCGCGGTGGTCGCCGATGTGGACGCCGAACTCGACGCGCAGCTCAACGCGATCTCGGCGCGCGAGCGCGACCCGGTCACGGCCCTGGAACTGCGCGCCCGCGCCGACCTCGAGCTGACCCTGCGCCCCGATGTGCAGCGCATCCTGTTCCAGGACGCCCCGGCGGTGCTCGGCCGCACGGTCGACGCGGCCAACACGCAATGCGTGGAATCGATCGCGGCACTGATCGTCCGGGGGCAGGACGCCGGTGCGATCGCCGCGGAGATGCCCGCGCACAGCCTCGCGGTCCTGCTCAACGGCGCGCTCGTGGACGCGTCGCGGTGGGTCGCGGTCGCCCCGGACGCCGAGCGGGAGCGGCGGCGCGCCGACATGCTCGAGGCGATCTCGCTGCTGATCCGTTCGCTGCGCCGGTAGCCCGCCTCAGCCCAGGGGCGGCGGCCTGCGGTGCCGAGTGGCCTGCTCGTAGGCGTAGGCCATCGCGATGAGGGTGCCGTCGTCGAACGGGCGGCCCAGCAGTTCGACGCCGACCGGCAGCTCCTCGCCGGTGAATCCCGCCGGGACCGTGATGGCGGGCAGGCCGGTGACCGGGCTGCGGCCCTCGGCCAGCATGTCCATCGTCTGCTGGGCCTGCGCGCCGGTGGACAGCGGCGGTGCCGGGGTCTGGGTGGTGGGGTAGAGCAGGGCGTCGAGGTCGTTGTCCGCGAGCACGCTCACCATGTAGTCGATCATCGCCGCCCGCGCCGCCGAGGCGGCGTAGAACATCGGGGACTCGGTGGTGAACGGCAGATAGGTGATGAGCACCGCCTGCACGTCGGGCACGGCGGTGTTGGACGCGATGATCTCCCACAGGTTGTGGGCGGGCGGCGGCGTGCCGGAGTCGGCCAGGTAGCGGTCGATCGCCTGGCGGAATTCGTATTCGGTCAGCTCGGCGGCCAGCGACGCCGCCGCGCCCGGATCGCCGACGTGGACGAACTGCGCACCCAGCGCGCCCATATCCTCGATCGCGCGGTCGATGACGGCGTTGGTGGCCGCGCGGGCGGGATCGGCCGGATCGCCGAAGAAGTGGTCGACGATGCCGATGCGCCTGCCCGACAGCGCATCCGGGTCCAGCTGCGACACATAGGCGGACGAGGGCCGCTCGATGCCCAGCGTGCTGGGATCGGCGGGATCGGGCGCGGCGATGACGTCGAGAATCTGTGCCGCGTCGGCGACGGTGCGGGTGATCGGCCCGGCGGTGTCCTGCGTCGTCGACAGGGGGATGATCCCCGCCCGGCTGACCAGCCCGGCCGTGGGCCGCAGGCCGACGCAGTTGTTGCGCGCGGCCGGAATGCGAATGGACCCCAGCGTATCGGTGCCCAGCCCCGCCGCGACGAATCCGGCGGCCACCGCCGCGGCCGTCCCGCCGCTGGAGCCGCC
Organism: Nocardia wallacei; assembly: GCF_029869545.1. GTDB lineage: Bacteria > Actinomycetota > Actinomycetes > Mycobacteriales > Mycobacteriaceae > Nocardia > Nocardia wallacei_A. The sequence continues at coordinate 3,977 of NZ_JARWQD010000129.1, forward strand.
CGGGGTGCGCGTGATGTCGTAGGGGTTGCGGGTCTGCCCGCCCAGCGAGCTGAGGGTGGTCGCGCCCATCGCCCACTCGTGCATATTCGCCTTGGCGGCCACGATCGCGCCCGCCTCGCGCAGCAGGCGGGTGACCGTGGCGTCGCGGTCGGGAACGTAGTCGCGGAACATCGTGCTGCCCGCCGTCGTCGGGAGGTCCGAGGTGTTGATGTTGTCCTTGAGGATGATCGGAATGCCGTGCAGCGGCCCGCGCGCACCGGTGCGGGCGCGCTCGGAGTCCAGGGCGGCGGCGGTATCGCGCGCGGCGGGGGCGACGGTGATGATCGAGTTGATCCCGGGCCCGTGCCGGTCGTAGGCATCGATGCGCTCGAGGTGGTAGCCCAGCAGGTCCCGGGAGGTGAACGCGCCGCCGTCGAGTGCGCCGCGCAGCTGCCCGATCGACATCTCGGTCGCCTCGGCCGGGGAGGTGTGGCCTCGGGCGGGTCCCGCGGCGAGCCCGGGCAGGGCGAGACCGGCCGCACCCGCCAGGGCGAGAAACTCGCGCCGGGACCGCACCGGCAGCGCGCGGCCGCGCGGCCTTGCCGTGCCCTGTGCCATCTCGCCTCCCGAACGTGCTGTGTAACCGGACCGCCGCACCGCATTATTCGCAGGGGAGATTGCTGGAGTGTCGGCTGCGGACTGCCTGCGTGTTACGGGCGCGCGCCGTGCCCGGTCCCTGCGCGCCGAGCCCCGACAGCCTACGACCCACCCGGTCGCCCGTGCCCGCGCAGGGCTCACTTGCGCCACCTCCGGCCTACGATCGGGGCGTGACTCACCGGGGATCGCCCAGTACGCCCACGCCGCTGCCGCGCGGTGTGCACGCACTGTCTCGCGCGGAGGTCGCCGCCTCCCAGCGCGGCCGGTTGCTGCTCGCCATGGCGGAGGTGGTGGCCGAGAAGGGTTATGCCGCAACGACGGTCGCCGATGTGCTGAAGCGGGCGCGGGTGTCGCGGCTGACGTTCTACGAGCATTTCACCAATAAGGAGGCCTGTTTCGTCGCGGCCTACGACACCCTCGCCGAGGAGGTGGCGCGGCGGATCGGGGCGGCGCTGTCGGCGCAGGGCCCGCAGGCGGAGCCGATGGCGCAGGTCGAACAGGCGCTCGGGGCCTACCTGGAGACGCTGTCGGAGGAGCCCGCGCTGGCCCGGATCTTCCTGGTCGATTCCTACGCGGCGGGCCCGGAGCTGCTGCAGCGGCGCTTCGCGATGCACCGCATGGTGGCGGCGGCCATCGCGGACCGGCTCGGGGCCACCACCGACGGGCAGCGGACGGCATGCGAGGCCTTCGTCGGAGCGGTGATCTCGCTGGCGACCGCCCGGATCGTGGCCGAGGACCTGGTCGCGGTGCGCGAGCTGCGCGGGCACATCATGCGGCTCGGATGGATTGTCTGGGACTCCTTTCCGAATCTATAGACACGAATGTTTATTTAGCGTTACCGTATCCGGCATGACGATTTCCCGCTGTGTCTCGCTGCTGGCCGCGACCGCCGCGCTGGTGGTCTCGGCCGTCGCGACCGGACCCACCGCGTCGGCGCTGCCCGTCGACGGCGGCGATCGGGGCGCGCGGTGGACCGCCACGCACGACGCGCCGCCCCGCTACCCGGGCGTGCACGTCGACTGGGACGTGCCGGTCACCATGAGCGACGGAACGGTGTTGAAGGCCAACGTGTATCGGCCGATGGACGCCGGCGGCCGCGTCGTCGAGGAGCCGATGCCGTCGATCCTGAACATGACGCCGTACACGAAGCTGATGTGGACGATTCTCGATACGCTGCAATCGATTCCGGGGCTGTCGGAGCCGTTGACGAACTGGCTGGGGAGCCTCGCCGCCGACGGCACGGCCCTGGAGGGCGTCACCGATATCACCCAGGCGCTGTCCGGCGGCGGCGCCCGCACGCTCGGCGTGGACCGCAGGCTCGTGCAGAGCGGTTACACCCAGGTCGTGGTCGATGTGCGGGGAACCGGCTTCTCCCAAGGGATTTGGCAGGTGTTCGGCGCGCGCGAACGGCAGGACAATGGCGAGGTGATCGACTGGGTGAGCCGCCAGCCGTGGAACGACGGCACCGTCGGCATGAACGGGGTCTCCTATTCCGGCATCAACCAGTTCCACGCCGCCGAGGCGAATCCGCCCGCGCTGAAGGCGATCTTCCCCATCGAGGGCGGCACCGACCTGATGCGCGGGTACGCGGCGCAGGGCGGCGGCCTCGGTCCCGTGGTTCCCGGGCTCCCGATGATCGTGAATCTGGCCAAGTTCGTCCCCGACCTGCAGTCCATCCTGCAGGGCCGGTTCGACACGAAGTGGCTCACCGATCGACTGGCCAGCCCGATGTCCTTCGAGGACTACGCGCTGGCGCTGCTCACCACGCCCTCGCTGGACCAGTTGCCGCCGCATGTGCGCCAGGCATTCGAATCCCGGCAGCGCCTTCCGGCGGGACTGGTCCAACGACCTCGGGGCGATCCGGGTGCCGACCTTCGTCGTCGGCGGCTGGCACGACGTCTGGAACATGTCGGAACCGCGCGAGTACAACGGCCTACGGCTTCCCCCGGCACAGAAGAAGCTGCTGATGGGGGATACCTACCACCTCAACCCGGGCGCCGGGTTCGGGCGGGCCGGGGCGCCGCCGCGGCTGGATGTGCTGCAGCGCGCGTGGTTCGACAAGTGGCTCAAGGGGATCGACAACGGCATCGACGACTACGGGCCGGTCGTCAGCCAGCAGCAGGGCGGTGGCTGGCACGTCGCCGGGGCCTTCCCGAATCCCGGGGTCGCCCATGAGCGGGTCTACCTGTCCGCCGCGCCCAGCGGCACCACCGGCAGCAGTGTCCACGACGGCAGCCTGGCCTTCGCGCCGCCCGCGGACGATGCCCGGCTCACCGTGGCGCCCGGATTGATGAGCCTGTGTTCCCGCGATATCGCGGAGACCTCCATGGGCATCACGTCGATCGTGGTGGGCTGCACCACCGATGCCCGGCCGCAGGAGATGAACGGCCTCACCTTCACCAGCACCCCGGTGGCCGAGCCGACGCTGCTGTCGGGTCCGATCAACCTGCACCTCAACACCGTTCACGACGCGACCGACGGCTACTGGACCGCCACGGTCAACGACGTCGCCCCCGACGGCCGCTCCACCATGCTCACCACCGGGCAGCTCGTCGCGTCGATGCGCGAAATCGACGGCGGCGCAACGGAATACTCCGCCGACGGCGACGTCGTCGCCCCGCACTACCGGCTCGGCCTGGACACTCGCCGACCGGTCACGCCCGGGCAGCCCGTCGCCCTCGACATCGGTCTCAACCCCACCGAGGCGGTGCTGCAGCCCGGGCACCGGCTCCGCATCGACGTCTATGCCGCCAACTTCCCGAAAGGTGTTCCCGCCCTGCCGATGCTGCTCGAGACCGGCCTGAAACCCCAGCACATTCAGCTGGACCCGGCCGCTCCCAGCTACGCCACCGTCCCCCTCGGCCGCACCTGGTAGGCATGCGTCGGCCCGCTCGTCACTGGCGATAGGTGGCCAGGAAGCGCCCGATGCGTTCGATGATGGCCTCGAGCTCGTCGGCGTGGGGGAGGGTGACGATGCGGAAGTGGTCGGGGCGGGGCCAGCTGAATCCGGTGCCCTGCACGATGTGCAGCTTCTCCTGCAACAGCAGGTCCAGGACGAACTGCTCGTCGTCGTGGATCGGGTACATGTCGAGATCGATGCGGGGGAAGGCGTAGAGCGCGCCCCGCGGCCGCACGCAGGACACACCCGGGATCGCGTTGAGCGCCTCCCAGGCGCGATCGCTCTGCTCGCGCAGACGACCACCCGGCAGGGTCAGGTCGCGGATGCTCTGATGGCCACCGAGCGCGGCCTGAATCGCCTGCTGCGCGGGAACGTTCGCGCACAGGCGCAGCCCCGCCAGCATGGTCATGCCCTCCAGGTAGCTTTCCGCGTGCTGCGTCGGGCCGGAGACGACCATCCAGCCGGACCGGAATCCGGCGCAGCGGTAGGACTTCGAGAGTCCGGAGAAGGTCAGGCACAGCAGATCGGGCGCGAGCGTGGCGGTGGCGACGTGCTCCTGGTCGTCGTAGCGGATCTTGTCGTAGATCTCGTCGGAGAACACGACGAGGTTGTGGCGGCGCGCGACCTCGAGGATCTGCCGCAGTACCTCCGGCGGATAGACCGCGCCGGTGGGGTTGTTCGGGTTGATGATCACGATCGCGCGGGTGCGGTCGGTGACCTTCGCCTCGATGTCGGCGATATCCGGGAACCAGTCGGCGGACTCGTCGCACATGTAGTGCACCGGGCGGCCGCCGTTGAGCGTGGTGGAGGCGGTCCACAGCGGGAAATCCGGTGCGGGAACGAGCACTTCGTCGCCGTTCTCCAGCAGGGCCGTCATCGCCATCATGATCAGTTCGGAGACGCCGTTGCCGATGAACACGTGCTCGATATCGACATCGCTCATCCCGAGGGTCTCGTAGTACTGCACGACCGCGCGCCGGGCCGGGAGCAACCCCTTGGACGTGCAGTAGCCGCTCGACGCCGGCAGGGTGCGGACGATGTCCTGCAGGATCTCCGGGGGCGCCTCGAAACCGAACAGCAGCGGATTACCGGTGTTGAGCTTCACCACGTGATGGCCCTCGGCCTCCAGCCGTGCCGCGTGCTCGGCCACCGGACCGCGAATCTCGTAGGACACTCCCGACAGCTTGCTAGACTGCTTGACCTGCATGAACGTCCTCTCCTCGGTGCGACGAACACCTACTCTACTTGGAAGTTCCAAGTATGCACTTGGATTTTCCAAGTCGAACGATACAGTGGGAACGTGCCACGCCGAAGCTACGACCACTACTGCGCCGCCAGCCGGGCCCTCGACGTCGTCGGCGACCGCTGGAGCCTGCTCGTGATCCGCGAATTGTGTTCCGGCCCACGCCGTTACAGCGACCTGTTCGCCGACCTGCCCGGCATCAGCACCGATGTGCTCGCGGCCCGGCTCAAGGATCTGGAACGCGACGGCGTCCTGACCCGGCACCGCGCCGGACCGCGCGGGACGACCGCGGCCTATGAACTCACCCCGGCGGGCGCCGCGCTGCGTCCGGTCCTGGATGCGTTGTCCGCGTGGGGAACTCCGCTGCTCGGCGAGCGCCGCGCCACCGACGCCGTCCGCGCCCACTGGTTCGCGCTGCCGCTGGGCCGCGCCATCGCCCGCCACCTCGCCACCGGAACCGTCACCGTGACGATCGGCGAGACCGTCTTCCATGTCGTCGTCGACGACGCCGGGATCACCCACCGCGACGGCCCCGCGCCGGATCCCGATCTGGAACTGCGCCTCGACATGCCCGCCGCCACCGCGGTCGCCACCGGCGCCCGCGAACTGGCCGACGTGGTCCCCGACATCGACTGGCCCACCCGCGAATCGGCCGCGCCCGCAGTGCGATAGCGGCCGATCGGGCTGCGCTGGGCTGCTCGTCCCATGGCCCTCAGCGCAACCGTCCACACCTTCGCCGTGCACCTGTCCGACGTCGATCGCGAGGTCTACCGGGAGCTGGAGCTGCGGGTGGCGCGGCATCCGTCGGAGACGGCCGAGTTCATGGTGACGCGGGTGCTGGCCACCCACCGCGACCCCGCCAAGGTGCTGGGACAGTGGGCGGGCAAGCGAATTCATCGTGCCGAGGCGATCGCGCTGTACGGCTTCGACCGCGCATTCGTCGACTCCGCCGTCGCCGCGGTGCGACGCCGCAACGTCGTCACGCTGTCTCGGCACGAGCGCCTGCTGGACCTGGAACTCAACGGCACGAGCCTGAGTACGGAGGTCGGCGAGCACCGCCTCTGACGCCGCGTGCCGCCCATTGCTTCCAGATGAGAGAGATCACGATTTGGTAGCGGAAGGCGGATTCTTACTGCAAACGCTTTCCATCTCCTTTGCCGAGTCTTTACTATTGGACAGACCCTGTGTCAGGGGGTCGTCAGCTCGGAAGTCTCACAGCTGCACAGTGTCTCGGCTCCACATGGCTTCGCCCGCCAGCTTTTCGATGCCAGTACATGTTTGACCGATGAACCGACCCGGTGGCCCGGGTCGGCGAAGGAGAAATATGTCAACCGACACCGATCCGGCCCGACGGACGTCGCTCTCCGGTCTTTCCGGCGCGCTTCCCGGCATCCTCCGGCACGATCTACCCGCCTCCGTGGTGGTCTTTCTCGTCGCTTTACCTTTGTCCATCGGCGTGGCGGTCGCCACCGGGGCACCCGTCGCCGCCGGATTGCTGGCCGCCGTGGTGGGCGGTCTGGTCGCCGGGGCTCTGGGGGGTTCCTCGCTGCAGGTCAGCGGGCCGACCGCGAGCCTCACGGTGGTGGTCGCGCAGAGCATCCAGCAATTCGGCTGGGGCGCAACATGTTTCATCACCGTCGGGGCGGGACTGCTGCAGGTCCTGTTCGGTCTCACCCGGCTGGCACGCGGTGCCCTCGCCATCGCGCCGGTCGTCGTGCACGGCATGCTCGCGGGCATCGGCGTGGTCATCGCGCTGCAGCAACTGCACGTGCTGCTGGGCGGGCAGTCGCTGAGCTCGTCGTGGCAGAGCATCGTCCAGCTACCGCACCAGCTGGGGTCGGTGCGCGGCGGGGACGCGCTGGTCGGCGTCGTGGTGATCGCGATCCTGCTGGGCTGGCGGTACCTGCCCAGGCCCGTGCGGGCCGTTCCGGCGCCGCTGGCCGCGGTGGTGGTGGCGACGCTGCTGGCCATGGTGGTGCCCACGACCGTGGAGCGAATCACTCTGTCCGGCTCGCTGTTCGACGACATCGCGCTGCCGCGGGTGCCGCACGGCGGATGGGGGACGGTCGCGCTCACCATGTTCACCGTCGCGCTGATCGCCAGCGTGGAGACGCTGCTGTCGGCGGTGGCGGTGGATCGGATGCGCCCGGGCCGCCGCCGCACCGACCTGGATCGCGAGCTGATCGGCCAGGGCGCGGCGAATATGACCTCCGGCCTGCTGGGCGGGCTGCCCATCGCCGCGGTCATCGTCCGCAGCATCACCAACGTCAAGGCCGGCGCGCGCACCAAGGCCTCGACGATGCTGAGCGGGCTGTGGGTGCTGATCTTCGCGGTCGCGCTGGTGGACGTGGTGCGGCAGATACCGAAGGCGGCGCTGGCCGGGCTGCTCATCGTGATCGGCATCGGGCTGGTGAAACTCGCGCACATCCGGCTGGCGCGGCGCACCGGCGACCTGATCGTGTACGCGACGACGGTGCTGGTGGTGGTGTTCGCCAACCTGCTGCTGGGCATGCTCGTCGGCCTGGCGCTGGCGCTCGCGCTGCTGCTGTGGCGGGTGGCGAAGGTATCCATCGCGGCACAGCCGCTCGGCGCACGGTGGCTGGTCACCATCGACGGCACCCTGACATTCATGGCGGTGCCGCGGCTGACCGGTGAGCTGGCGGCGATTCCGGCCGGTTCCGTGGTGACCGTGGAGATGGCGGTCGACTTCGTCGATCACGCCGCGTCCGACGCGCTCCACGAGTGGGCGCGTAATCACGAAATCGGTGGTGGGCGTGTCGAATTCGTGGAGATGGGCGCCGCCCGCATCGCGGACCTGGCCTCCGGGCCGCCCACCCGCGGGCATACCCGCCGGATCCTGAACGAGGCGCTGGGCCCGTGGCGGCGCACGGCCCGCACCGATCCGATCGCGGCCGGGGTCGCGGCCTACCATCGCGGGCCCGCCCACGTCGTGCGGCCGCACCTGGACGAGCTGTGCGACGGTCAGAATCCGGATTCGCTGTTTCTCACCTGTGCCGACTCCCGCATCGTGCCGAACGTCATCACCAGCAGCGGCCCGGGCGACCTGTTCACCGTCCGCAACATCGGCAACCTGATTCCCGCCGATGGTCGTGACACCTCGGTGGAGGCGGCGCTGGTCTACGCGCTGGACAAACTGGACGTCCGGTCGGTCGTGGTCTGCGGGCACTCCGGCTGCGGGGCGATGGACGCGCTGTTCCACGAGCGGGTGTCCGGCTCCGGCCTGGATTCCTGGCTGGCACACGGCCGCCCCGCGCTCGAGCGGTACCGGGCCGGGCATCCCGTAGGGGTCGCGGCGGCGGCCGCGGGCTTCGGCGAGGTGGATCAGCTCGGCATGGTCAACGTCGCGGTGCAGCTCGAGGTGCTGTCGCGGCATCCGGTGGTGCGGCGCGGCATCGAGGAGCGCGGCGTGGTGCTGTCCGGACTCTTCTTCGACATCGCCACCGCGCGTGTGGTCGAGATCACCACCTCGGGCATCGGCGAGATCGACGATGCCGCAACGCGAGGCACGGCGCTGCCGGTCTAGGGGGACTCCCGGTCGCGGGCGACGGCCGGGGGTCGGCAGGTCGGGCAATGCCTCGGGTGAGCTCCCGGGGCGTTGTTGCGTGGTAACCGGTTTGTTTCCGGCTGGGAACCGGGTTGTAGTGCGGGAATGTAAAAGTTGCGGGAGTACGGCGAGAGTTGTTGTGAGCGTGGTCACCTCGGCATGCGGAAGTGTCCAAGGCTAAATATCCTTTCCTCAGGCTTTGCTTAGTCTTTACTATTAATCTCGCACTCACTTCCGGGTGCTGCGCGACAACGTGGTCGGGCAGCTGCTTTCGATGCCTGGAGAACATGTTCGACCCCCCGGGACCGGCCCACCGGCCTGGTGAAGGAGAAATATGTCCACCGACACCGACACGACGCCTAGTTCGGCGACCAGCTCACCGGAGAGACCCTGGTCCGATCGTCTGTCTTCGATCACACGCCATGATCTGCCTGCC
>NZ_JARWQD010000130.1 GCF_029869545.1 Nocardia wallacei
TCGGGGTGGCGCTGCGTGTTTTGGTGTTTGATTTGGCGGCGGGCGTCCGCCGGGTGGTGGTTCATTTACGTGTGGGGGGGGTCCACCCCCCGCCCGCCCCCACGTCGAAAAAGTGATGGCCTCTGGGCCTCCGAAACGGAGCCAGGGTCGTTCCCGAAAATCCCAACTAGCTACGAGCGGGGAAGATTTCCGTGGCACAGGACGTGCTCACCGACCTCAACAAGGTCCGCAACATCGGCATCATGGCCCACATCGATGCCGGCAAGACCACGACAACCGAACGCATCCTCTTCTACACCGGTATCACCTACAAGATCGGTGAGGTTCACGACGGCGCCGCCACGATGGACTGGATGGCCCAGGAGCAGGAGCGCGGCATCACGATCACGTCGGCCGCGACGACCTGCTTCTGGAAAGACAACCAGATCAACATCATCGACACGCCGGGCCACGTCGACTTCACGGTCGAGGTGGAGCGATCGCTGCGCGTGCTCGACGGTGCGGTCGCCGTTTTCGACGGCAAAGAGGGCGTTGAGCCGCAGTCCGAGCAGGTCTGGCGGCAGGCCGACAAGTACGACGTCCCGCGCATCTGCTTCGTCAACAAGATGGACAAGCTGGGCGCCGACTTCTACTTCACGGTGCAGACCATCAAGGACCGCCTCGGTGCCAAGCCGCTGGTCATCCAGCTGCCGATCGGCGCGGAGAGCGACTTCGAGGGCATCGTCGACCTGGTCGAGATGAACGCCAAGGTCTGGAAGGGCGAGACCAAGCTCGGCGAGTCCTACGAGACCGTCGAGATCCCGGCGGATCTGGCCGAGAAGGCCGAGCAGTACCGCCAGGAGCTGCTCGAGACCGTCGCGGAGTCCGACGAGGCGCTGCTGGAGAAGTTCTTCGGCGGTGAGGAGCTCTCGATCGAGGAGATCAAGGGCGCGATCCGCAAGCTGACCGTCAACTCCGAGGTCTACCCGGTGCTGTGCGGTTCGGCGTTCAAGAACAAGGGCGTGCAGCCCATGCTCGATGCCGTCATCGACTACCTGCCGACGCCGCTGGACGACGGTGGCACCGACGGTCACGTCCCGAACAAAGAGGACGAGATCATCCACCGCAACCCCAGCACCGAGGAGCCCTTCGCGGCGCTGGCGTTCAAGGTCGCGACGCACCCGTTCTTCGGCAAGCTGACCTACGTGCGCGTGTACTCGGGCAAGGTCGCCTCCGGTGCCCAGGTCATCAACTCGACCAAGGGCAAGAAGGAGCGTCTGGGCAAGCTGTTCCAGATGCACTCCAACAAGGAGCAGCCGATCGATGAGGCCCAGGCGGGCCACATCTACGCGGTCATCGGCCTGAAGGACACCACCACCGGTGACACCCTGTGCGACCCGCAGAACCAGGTCGTGCTGGAGTCGATGACCTTCCCGGATCCGGTCATCGAGGTCGCCATCGAGCCGAAGACCAAGGCCGACCAGGAGAAGCTGGGCACCGCCATCCAGAAGTTCGCGGAGGAGGACCCGACCTTCAACGTGAAGCTGGATGCCGAGACCGGCCAGACCGTCATCGGCGGCATGGGCGAGCTGCAGCTCGACATCTACGTCGACCGCATGAAGCGCGAGTTCAAGGTCGAGGCCAACATCGGTAAGCCGCAGGTGGCCTACCGCGAGACCATCACCAAGGTCGTCGAGAAGCACGAGTACACCCACAAGAAGCAGACGGGTGGCTCCGGCCAGTTCGCGCGCGTGATCATCGCCCTGGCGCCGTTCACCGGCGAGGACGGCGCGACGTACGAGTTCGAGAACAAGGTCACCGGTGGCCGCGTGCCGCGCGAGTACATCCCCTCGGTGGACGCCGGCATCCAGGACGCCATGCAGTACGGTGTGCTCGCTGGCTACCCGCTGGTCAACCTCAAGGCCACGCTGCTCGACGGCGCGTACCACGAGGTCGACTCGTCGGAAATGGCGTTCAAGATCGCGGGTGCGCAGGCCCTGAAGGAAGCGGCCCGCAAGGCCGGTCCGGTGATCCTCGAGCCGCTCATGGCCGTCGAGGTCACCACGCCCGAGGAATACATGGGCGACGTGATCGGCGACCTGAATTCCCGCCGTGGTCAGATCCAGGCCATGGAGGAACGCAGTGGTGCCCGTGTCGTCAAGGCGCTGGTTCCGCTCTCGGAGATGTTCGGCTACATCGGTGATCTGCGGTCGAAGACCCAGGGCCGGGCGAACTTCTCCATGGTGTTCGATTCGTACGCGGAGGTTCCGGCCAACGTGTCGAAGGAGATCATCGCCAAGGCGACCGGCGAATAGTCGGTCACGCACGACCCAATCCCCGTGTATGCGGGGGTGACCCTTACCAACCGCACTGCTGCATAGCAAGCACCAACAAGTCCAGGAGGACATCAAGTGGCGAAGGCGAAGTTCGAGCGGACGAAGCCCCACGTCAACATCGGCACCATCGGTCACGTCGACCACGGCAAGACCACGCTGACGGCGGCTATCACCAAGGTTCTGCACGACAAGTACCCGGACCTGAACCAGAGCTTTGCGTTCGACCAGATCGACAAGGCTCCGGAGGAGAAGGCTCGTGGTATCACGATCAACATCTCCCACGTCGAGTACCAGACCGAGAAGCGTCACTACGCGCACGTCGACGCCCCCGGTCACGCCGACTACATCAAGAACATGATCACCGGTGCGGCCCAGATGGACGGCGCCATCCTCGTGGTCGCCGCCACCGACGGCCCGATGCCGCAGACCCGTGAGCACGTGCTGCTCGCCCGTCAGGTCGGCGTGCCCTACATCCTGGTCGCGCTGAACAAGTCGGACATGGTCGACGACGAGGAGATCCTCGAGCTCGTCGAGATGGAGGTCCGCGAGCTGCTGGCCTCGCAGGAGTTCGACGAGGAGGCCCCGGTCATCCGCGTCTCCGGCCTGAAGGCGCTCGAGGGCGACGAGAAGTGGTCGGAGTCCATCGTCGAGCTGATGAACGCCGTCGACGAGTCGATCCCGGACCCGGTCCGCGAGACCGACAAGCCGTTCCTGATGCCGATCGAGGACGTCTTCACGATCACCGGTCGTGGCACCGTCGTCACCGGTCGTGTCGAGCGTGGTCAGGTCAAGCTGAACGAGGAAGTCGAGATCGTCGGCATCCGTCCGGAGAAGACCAAGACCACCATCACCGGCATCGAGATGTTCCGCAAGCTGCTGGACTCGGCCGAGGCCGGCGACAACGCGGGTCTGCTGATCCGTGGCATCAAGCGCGAGGACGTGGAGCGCGGCCAGGTCGTCATCAAGCCGGGCACCACCACCCCGCACACCGAGTTCGAGGGTCAGGCCTACATCCTGGCCAAGGACGAGGGCGGCCGCCACACGCCGTTCTTCAACAACTACCGTCCGCAGTTCTACTTCCGCACCACCGACGTGACCGGTGTCGTCACCCTCCCCGAGGGCACCGAGATGGTCATGCCGGGCGACAACACGGAGATGAGCGTCAAGCTGATCCAGCCGATCGCCATGGAAGAGGGCCTGCGCTTCGCGATCCGCGAGGGTGGCCGCACCGTCGGCGCCGGTCGCGTCACGAAGATCATCAAGTAGGACAAGTTCTTACTGAAAAGGGGCCGTACCCAAGGGGGAACGGCCATTTAGGGTCTTATGGGGGGGTTTTAGTGGCCGCATTTTGTACGGGGTGTAAAAGGGGGGGCGCGTTGACGGGACCGGGGGG
>NZ_JARWQD010000131.1 GCF_029869545.1 Nocardia wallacei
GCCGCAGCGTGCCGCGCGTCCCGGCCCGGCCGGTGGTGGCCGCCCGGGTGGCGGTCGTCCCGGCGGCGGTGCCGGTGGCGGTCGTCCCGGTGGCGGCGGCGGTGGTGGTAACTACCGCGGTGGCGGCGGTGGCGGTGGCGCCGGTGCCGGTGCACCCGCGGCCGGTGGTTTCCGCGGTCGTCCCGGCGGCGGTGGCCGTCCGGGCGGTCCCGGTGGCCGCGGCGGTGCGGCCGGTGCGTTCGGCCGTCCCGGTGGCGCGCCCCGCAAGGGCCGCAAGTCGAAGCGGCAGAAGCGGCAAGAGTACGACTCGATGCAGGCCCCGTCGGTCGGCGGCGTGCGGCTGCCCCGCGGCAACGGCGAGATCATCCGCCTGGCTCGCGGCGCCTCGCTGTCGGACTTCGCCGAGAAGATCAACGCCAACCCGGCCTCGCTGGTGCAGGTGCTGTTCAACCTCGGCGAGATGGTCACCGCGACCCAGTCGGTCAACGACGAGATCTTCGAGCTGCTCGGCGGCGAGATGAACTACGTCGTGCATGTGGTCTCGCCCGAGGACGAGGACCGCGAGCTGCTGGAGAGCTTCGACCTCACCTACGGCGAGGACGAGGGCAACGACGAGGATCTGCAGGTCCGTCCGCCGGTGGTGACCGTCATGGGTCACGTCGACCACGGTAAGACCCGACTGCTGGACACCATCCGCAAGACCAACGTCCGCGAGGGCGAGGCCGGCGGCATCACCCAGCACATCGGTGCCTACCAGGTGCTCACGAACGTGAACGACGAGGACCGCCTGATCACCTTCATCGACACCCCGGGTCACGAGGCGTTCACCGCCATGCGTGCCCGCGGTGCGAAGTCGACCGATATCGCGATCCTGGTGGTCGCCGCCGACGACGGCGTCATGCCGCAGACGGTGGAGGCCATCAACCACGCGCAGGCCGCGGACGTGCCGATCGTGGTGGCGGTCAACAAGATCGATAAGGAAGGCGCCAACCCGGAGAAGGTGCGCCAGCAGCTGACCGAGTACAACCTGGTCGCCGAGGAGTACGGCGGCGAGACGATGTTCGTCAACATCTCGGCCAGGCAGGGCACCAATATCGAGGCGTTGCTGGAGGCCGTGGTCCTGACCGCGGACGCCGCCCTGGACCTGCGGGCGAATCCGGACATGGAGGCGCAGGGTGTCGCCATCGAGGCGCACCTGGACCGCGGCCGCGGTCCGGTCGCCACCGTGCTGGTGCAGCGCGGCACGCTGCGGGTCGGTGACTCGATCGTGGCGGGTGACGCCTACGGCCGTGTGCGTCGCATGGTCGACGAGCACGGCGAGGATGTCGAGGCGGCCATGCCGTCGCGGCCGGTCGAGGTCGTCGGCTTCACGTCGGTCCCCGGCGCGGGCGACAACTTCATGGTCGTGGAGGAGGACCGCATCGCGCGGCAGATCGCCGATCGGCGCAACGCGCGCAAGCGCAACGCGCTGGCGGCACGCAGCCGCAAGCGGATCAGCCTCGAGGATCTGGATGCGGCGCTGAAGGAGACCTCGGAGCTGAACCTGATCATCAAGGGCGACAACTCCGGTACCGTCGAGGCGCTCGAGGAGGCCTTGATGGGCATCGAGGTCGACGACGAGGTGCGCCTGCGCGTGATCAGCCGCGGTGTCGGTGGCGTGACCGAAACCGATATCAACCTGGCGTCGGCGTCGAGCGCGATCATCATCGGCTTCAACGTCCGCGCGGAGGGCAAGGCCACCGAGCTGGCCAACCGCGAGGGCGTGGACATCCGGTACTACTCGGTGATCTACCAGGCCATCGACGAGATCGAGAAGGCCCTCAAGGGCATGCTCAAGCCGATCTACGAGGAGGTCGAGCTGGGGCGCGCCGAGATCCGCGCGATCTTCCGCTCCTCGAAGTTCGGCAATATCGCCGGTTGCATGGTCACCTCCGGGTTGGTCAAGCGCAACGCCAAGGCCCGCCTGCTCCGCGACAACGTGGTGGTCGCCGATACGACGATCCAGTCGCTGCGCCGCGAGAAGGACGACGTCATGGAGGCCCGCGAGGGCTTCGAATGCGGTATGACGTTGAGCTACAACGACATCAAGGAAGGCGACGTCATCGAGGCCTACGAGCTTCGCGAGAAGCCGCGGGACTGAGTTGTTCCCGTCATCCTTGTTACGGCCAAAAGCACGCCGGAACCAGGATGACGGGAAATGGGGGTGCCGGGATGACGGGTAGCGCTTCTGCCGGGATGACGGGTAGCGCTTCTGCCGGGATACCGGGAAGCGTGTGTGCCGGGATACCGGGATGACGGGAAGCGCTTCTGCCGGGATACCTGGTACCGCCTGTTGTTTTCCTTTGGTCCCGGCATGCTTTTGGCCGGGACTATTCACAAATGAGGTGAGCCGTTGTTCGTCGGGGCGCTGGAGTTCGACATTCTGCTCGGCGACGTCCGTTCGCTGAAACAGAAGCGTTCCGTCATCCGCCCGGTCCTGGCCGAACTGCAGCGCTTCGGCGTGTCGGCGGTCGAGGGCGGGGACCACGATCAACATCGCCGCACACAGCTCGGCGTCGCGACGGTCAGCTCCGGGATGGGCCATCTCACAGAGGTGTTGGACCGGTGTGAACGCCACGTGGCGGCGCGTCCGGAGTTACAGTTGCTGGCAGTGCGCCGCCGGATCTTCGGACCCGAAGACTAGTCACTTACAAAGGAGGGTCGGCCATGGTGGATCAAGCCAGGGCACGCCGGCTCGCGAAGCGGATCGTCAACATCGTCGGTACCGCGATCGAGTACGAAATCAAGGACCCGCGGCTGAGTTTCGTCACCGTCACCGACGCGAAGGTGACCGGCGACCTGCGGGAGGCCACGGTCTACTACACGGTGATGGGCGAGACCATCGACGCCGAACCGGATTATCAGGGCGTCGCGGCCGGGCTGGAGAAGGCCAAGGGCGTCCTGCGTTCGAAGGTGGGCGCCGCCACCGGCATCAAGTTCACTCCGACGCTGAGCTTCGTCCTGGACACCGTCCCGGACGCGGCCCGGCAGATGGAGGAGCTGCTGGCGCGGGCCCGCGCCTCGGACGAGCAGGTGGCGCAGGTGGCGGCCAACGCGACCCACGCCGGCGACGCCGACCCGTACAAGAGCGACGACGAGGACTGACCGCCATCCGGCAGCCGCGCCAGAGAAGTGAGCTTTTGCGATGACAGCTGTAGCGCCGGCGGCGGATCTCGCCGCGGCC
Organism: Nocardia wallacei; assembly: GCF_029869545.1. Taxonomy (GTDB): domain Bacteria; phylum Actinomycetota; class Actinomycetes; order Mycobacteriales; family Mycobacteriaceae; genus Nocardia; species Nocardia wallacei_A. Next base: position 3,224 of record NZ_JARWQD010000131.1, read on the forward strand.
GTCGAGATATTGGACGCGGCGCGGTCGGTCACGGTGCTGTGCCATGTGCAGCCCGACGCCGATACCGTCGGCAGCGGGCTGGCGCTGGCCCAGGTGCTGCATCGGCGCGGGGTGCCGGTGCGGGTGTCGTTCGCCGAGCCCGCGGAGCTGCCCGCGTCGATGCGGGCGCTGCCCGGGATCGAATTCCTGGTGCCGCCCGCGCAGGTGCCGCTCGAGGTGGATCTGCTGGTGGCCGTCGACTGCGGCAGCGTCGGGCGGCTGGGTGCGCTGGCGGACCGGATCGCCGGTGCCGCAACGACTCTGGTGCTCGACCACCATCGCTCCAACACCCGCTTCGGCACGGTCAACGTGATCGACGAGACCGCCGAGTCGACCACCAGCCTGCTGGCCCGGGTGTTCGACGCCTGGGGCGAGCCGATCGATCGGCCGATCGCCTATTGCCTGTTCGCGGGCCTGGTCACCGATACCGGATGCTTCCGCTGGGCCGGGCCCGCCACGCATCGGCTTGCCGAGCGTTTGCTGGCAACCGGGATCGACGGCGCGGGCATCACCCGCACGCTGATGGACACCCATCCGTTCGGCTGGCTGCCGATGCTGTCGCGGGTGCTGGGGTCGGCCAGCCTGGAGCCCGGTGCGGCGGGTGGCGCCGGTCTGGTCTACGCGTTCGTGCGCCGCGACGATATCGACGGTCTGCGGTCGGAGGAGGTGGAAAGCGTCATCGACGTCGTCCGCACCACCTCCGAGGCCGCGGTCGCCGCGGTGTTCAAGGAGTCCCGCAGCACCCCGGGCCTGTGGACGGTGTCGCTGCGCTCCCGCGACACCGGCGTGGGGCTGGACGACGGCGTCGACGTCGCGCAGGTCGCCATGCGCCTGGGCGGCGGCGGGCACCGATACGCGGCGGGCTACACCACCACCGGCACCCCGGACGACCTGGTGGTGACGCTGCTCGCGGCGCTGCGGGCGTGAGCCGGAGTTCCGGGGCTGTATTCATCCCATGATGTCGGTGGTCTGTGCGATGGTGAAGGCGCGACGAGACGACCGGGAGGTGGCGTGGGTGGCAGCGGGGTGGGGAGCGTGAGGGTGGTCGGTGATGACGGAACGCGGTGAGGCCGCGGTCGGTGACGGTGCCGTCGCCGCCGAGGAGCCGGAGGATCCGTCCGGAGCGGGACCGCGGCGGATTCTCGGGATTGCCGTCCCGACGCTGGGTGTGCTTGTCGCCGAGCCGATCTACCTGCTGTGGGATATGGCCGTCGTCGGGCGGTTGGGCGCGCTGGCGCTGGCCGGGCTCGCCGTGGGCGGGCTGATTCTGGGGCAGGTCAGCACGCAGCTGACGTTCCTCACCTACGGCACCACGGCGCGATCGGCGCGGCGGTTCGGGGCGGGGGACAGGCGCGGCGCGGTCGAGGAGGGGGTGCAGGCGAGCTGGGCGGCGATCGGGATCGGGTTCGCGATCGTCGTCGTGCTGCAGGCGGTCGCGGGGCCGGTCACCGGTCTCGTCGCGGGCGGGCACGATATCGCCGACTCGGCGCTGGGATGGTTGCGGATCGCGCTGTTCGGGGTGCCGCTGATCCTGCTCACGATGGCCGGTAACGGCTGGCTGCGCGGGGTGCAGCAGACGCGGCGCCCGCTGGCGTACGTGGTTGCGGGACTGGTCGTTTCGGCCATCCTGTGCCCGCTGCTCGTGCATGGTCTGCTCGGCGCGCCGCGGTGGGGGCTGGAGGGTTCGGCCATCGCCAACCTGGTGGGGCAGGCGGTGGCGGCGGGGTTGTTCCTGGCCGCGCTGGTGCGCCGGTGCCTGCTCCCGGCCGACGATCCCGATCGGGTTTCGCTGCGGCCGCACCCGGCGATCATGCGCGCACAGCTGGTGCTGGGGCGGGACCTGATCGTGCGCAGCCTCGCCTTCCAGGCGTGCTTCGTCTCGGCGGGCGCCGTGGCGTCGCGCTTCGGCGCGGCCTCGGTGGCGGCGCACCAGCTGGTGCTGCAGCTGTGGAACTTCATCTCGCTGACCCTGGATTCCCTGGCGATCGCGGCGCAGACGCTCACGGGCGCTGCCCTCGGCGCGGGCAATGTGCCCGGCGCCGAGCGGCTGGCCCGGCGGGTCACGGCGTGGTCGACGCTGTTCGCGGTCGCGCTGGCCGTCTTCTTCGCCGCCGGGTACGCCGCCGTCCCGGCGCTGTTCACCACCGATCCGATGGTGATCGATCGGGCGCATGTCATCTGGTGGTTCTTCGTCGCCCTGATCCCCGCCGCGGGCGTGGTGTTCGCGCTCGACGGCGTGCTGCTCGGCGCGGGCGACGCCGCCTACCTGCGCAACACCACCATGGGCGCGGCGCTGGTCGGCTTCCTGCCGGTGATCTGGCTGTCGCTGGTGTTCGACTGGGGCATCGCCGGAATCTGGAGCGGACTGGCGGCCTTCATCGTGTTGCGTATGGTCGCGGTGAGCGCCCGGGCCCTGTCGGGCCGGTGGGCCCGCGTCGGGGCGGAGATCCCGCGGGGCGCCGGATAGGCCGGTCGATCATCGGAGCCGGGGCCGTGGGAATGTGGAGTGGACCGCTGCGGTTGCCGCATGCGGGGCGTGAGGCGAGTAGAGAGGGTCGTGCCTGGTGGTTCCGAAGTTGATGGCCGTGAGTGACATCCATGTCGGTCACCAGGGCAACAAGCCGGTCGTCGAGCAGATTCGGGCGGACTCTCCCGAGGATTGGCTGATCGTCGCGGGGGACGTGGCGGAGAAGTCCGACGACATCCGGTGGGCGCTCGAGATCCTGCGCGGCCGTTTCGCGAAGGTGATCTGGGTGCCGGGCAATCACGAATTGTGGACCACCGCAAAGGATCCCGTGCAGATGCACGGCGCGGCGCGCTACGACTACCTGGTCTCGCTGTGCCGCGACCTGGATGTGGTGACGCCCGAGGATCCGTTCCCGGTGTGGGAGGGCGCCGGCGCCGAGGAGCACGGCGGGTCGGTCACGCTGGCCCCGCTGTTCGTGCTCTACGACTACTCGTGGCGGCCCGCCGGGGCGACCACCAAGGCCGAGGCTATGACCATCGCCCGCGACCGCAATGTGGTCGCCACGGACGAATTCCTGCTCTCGCCGCAGCCGTACGTGACCCGCGATGCCTGGTGCCATGCCCGCGTGCAGTACACCAGGCGCCGCCTCGACGAGCTGGCCCCGGGCACGGCGACGGTGCTGATCAACCACTTCCCGCTGAACCGCGAACCCACCCGGATGCTTTTCTACCCCGAGTTCTCGCTGTGGTGCGGTACGGAGCTGACCGCGGACTGGCACACCCGCTACAACGTGGTCTGCTCCGTCTACGGGCACCTGCACATCCCGCGCACCACCTACTACGACGGCGTCCGCCACGAGGAGGTGTCGCTCGGCTATCCGCGCGAATGGCAGCGCCGCGGCCTGCCCGACAAGCTCCTGCGCCAGATCCTGCCCGCCCCCGAATACGGCCCCGACGACCTCAACGAATGGGGCGGGCACTTCAAGATCACCCCGGCCATGCGCGCCGCCGCGGCGGAAATGCGTCGCCAGGCCGACAAGCGCCGCGGCCTGGCCTGAGCGCCCACAGCGCTCGCCGGTGCTCAGCCCAGTCGGCGGAGCATGGTGATGCTGGTGGTGCCGACGCGGTTGGTCTTCTCGGACCCGGGGACGAGTGCGAAGCCGAGGCGCTCGTACAGCCGCCGGGCCGGGTTGGTTTCGCGCACGCTCAGGCAGACGGCGTCGTAGCGCGCGGCCGCCTCGTCGAGCAGGCGGGTCAGCAGCGCGGTGCCCAGGCCCGTGCCGCGCGCCCGCGGGGCCACGCCGATCGCGAGTTCGGGGGTGCGCTCGTCGACGAAGCCGTAGGCGGCGTTGTCGGCGGTGAACCGGCGGATCCACGCCGCACCCAGCGGAGTCTCCGGATCCGTGCCGCCGACGACACCGAGATCGTCTGCGCCGCCCCACTTCTCGACGTAGCGCGCGAGTTCCGGCACGGTGCGCAGATCCTCCACCACCATGCCCTGTTCGTCGGCGTGCGCCGCCTCGAACAGCATCGTCCACAGGAAGGGCTCGTCGGTCGCGACCGCGGGGCGCAGCAAAACTGACTCCATGATCTTCGACTGTAGGGGCCGGTCGGCCCGGGGCGCACGCGCCGCCGGAGGCGATGGTCGAACGCCCCCGTCCCGGCCCTCCGCTAGTCTCGTTGGGTAGTGCGGAGGTCGAACCAGGAGGCGGTCATCGAGGAGCGGGCGGGACACGGCGCGGGCGCGACGTCCGGCGGCGTGGGGCAGCAGGACGGGCAGGATCGCGCGGGTGCGCGGCCGCGGCTGCTCGGCAGGATTCTGCCCGCCGGGGTGGCGGCGGCGGAGCTGGTGCGGTACCCGCAGGAGCTGCGGGCGCATCCGGGTGAGGAGCATCTGATCGCGAAGGCGGTGGAGAAGCGCCGCCGCGATTTCATCGGCGCGCGCCACTGTGCGCGGCAGGCGCTGGCGGAGCTGGGCGAACCGCAGGTGGCCATCGGCAAGGGGGAGCGGGGGATGCCGCTGTTCCCGCAGGGGGTGGTCGGCAGCCTGACCCACTGCGACGGCTACCGCGCCGCCGCGCTGGCGCACCGGCTGCGCTGGCGCTCGGTGGGCATCGATGCCGAACCGCACGACACGCTGCCCGACGGGGTGCTGGATTCGGTGAGCCTGGAGGCCGAACGCGGCTGGCTGCGGGGCGCGATACCGGCCACCGGCCTGCACCTGGACCGGCTCCTGTTCTGCGCCAAGGAGGCCACCTACAAGGCATGGTTCCCGCTGACCCTGCGCTGGCTGGGCTTCGAGGACGCGCACATCACCTTCACCATCGACGACACCGGCAGCGCGGGCACCTTCCACAGCGAACTGCTGGTACCCGGGCAGACCAACGACGGCGGTGTGCCGCTGACCTCGTTCGACGGGCGCTGGCTGATCAGCGACGGGCTGATCCTGACCGCGATCGTGGCCGGTTGATGGGCGAGCGGCGCACCCCGCTGGTGAATGCGCTCGGCGGCCTGCTCATCGTCGACAAGGACGGCGGCATGACCAGCCACGACGTGGTCTCGCGATGCCGGAAGCTGTTGCGCACCCGCAAGATCGGGCACGCCGGGACGCTGGATCCGATGGCGACCGGGGTGCTGGTGCTGGGGGTCGAGCGGGCCACCAAGATGCTCGGACTGCTCAGCCTCACCACCAAGGCGTACTCTGCCACGATCCGGCTCGGCCGGTCCACCGTGACCGACGATGCCGAGGGCGAGGTCGTCGCGACCACTCCGGCCGGACATCTCGCCGACGCCGAGATCGCCTCCGCCGCAGCGGAACTGACCGGCGATATCGAACAGGTTCCGGCCACGGTCAGCGCGATCAAGGTCGACGGCGAACGCGCCTACGCCCGCGCCCGCGCCGGGGAGGACGTGCGGCTGGCCGCGCGCCCGGTCACCGTGAGCCGCTTCGACATCCTGGAACGGCGCGACATCGGTACGGGCGCGGCGGCTTTCGTCGATCTGGATGTCGTCGTGGAATGCTCCTCGGGCACCTACATCCGCGCCCTGGCCCGCGATCTGGGCGAGAAGCTCGGCGTCGGAGGACATCTCACCGCCCTGCGCCGCACCCGCGTCGGCCCGTTCACCCTCGCCCACGCCCGCACCCTCGAGCGGCTGGCCGACGATCCCACCCTGAACCTCGACATGGATTCCGCCGCCCGCCTGGCCTTCCCGCACCGCACGATCACCGCGGCCGAGGAACAATCACTGCGCGACGGCCGCTGGCTCGACCCCGTCGGCATCCCCGGCGTCCACGCGGCCCTCACCGCCGACGGCCGCGCCATCGCCCTGCTGGAGGAAAAGGGCAAACGCTCCTCCCCGACCTTCGTCATCCGCCCCCGCGGCCTCCTCGACTGACCCTCCCGCCCCCAATTGGGGTTTTGGCCCCCCCCCACCCCCCCCGGTGGTGGGGGGGGGGGGCGCGCAAAGGGGGGGGGGGGGGGGCGGCGGGGGGGGGGCGG
>NZ_JARWQD010000132.1 GCF_029869545.1 Nocardia wallacei
TCCACACACGGGCGGGCCCCACCCCCCCTGGCGGCCCCCCGGGCGGGCCCGCGCCCCCCCGCACCTTGGGTTGGGTCTCCAACCCCGGGCGGGCGCCCCCCCCCGGCGCGATCGCCTTCGCCCCCGCCTCGGCCGCACCGCTGTGGCCCGGCGGCCCCGAGATCGGCGCGCCGGCCGCGGTTCCGCAGCCGCAGCCCGAGCCGGGCGCCGCGCCGCTGAAGAACCCACCGGCGCTGCCGCCGGCCAATTTCGCCGCCCCCAATATCGGACCGGGCGACGGCGAGGTCGTCGGCGTGGCCCAGCCGATCGTCATCAACTTCAAGGAGCCGGTCGGCGATCACGCCGCCGCCGAGAAGGCCATCCGGATCACCTCCAGCAACCCGACCCAGGGCCACTTCTACTGGTTCGGCGACAAGCAGGTGCGCTGGCGGCCCGAGAACTTCTGGCCCGCCAACTCCGATATCACCGTCGAGGCGGGCGGCACCAAGGTGGCGTACAAGATCGGCGACGAGGTCATCGCGACCGCCGACGACGACACCCACACCATCACCGTCACCCGCAACGGTGAGGTGATCCGGGAGATGCCCACCTCGATGGGCAAGCCCAAGCACGAGACGCCCAACGGCACCTACTACGTGGGTGAGAAGAACCGGAAGATGATCATGGACTCCTCCACCTACGGGGTCCCGACCACCGATCCGGAGGGGTACAAGCTCGAGGTCGAGTACGCCACCCGCCTGTCCAACAGCGGCATCTTCGTCCACTCCGCGCCGTGGTCGGTTGCCCAGCAGGGCGTTTCGAACGTCAGCCACGGCTGCCTGAACGTGAGCCCCGCCGACGCGCAGTGGTTCTTCGAGAACGCGCAGAAGGGCGACCCGGTCGTCGTGCAGAACTCCACGGGCGAGTTCAGCGCCCGCGACGGCATGGGCGACTGGAACTGATCCCGGCCAAAAGCACGCCGGGAACGAAGGCAGGAGTTCCCACGCCGGGAACGAAGGCGCTCAGACGGCCCCCCTAAGGTTGGGCGGGTAGCAAATAGGGTTGTGCGCCCTTTTTAATTAAGGCATACTTTTTGGCGGAAACCTCCAATTGTTAGTACTAGGCCACAAAA
>NZ_JARWQD010000133.1 GCF_029869545.1 Nocardia wallacei
GAGTCGCACCACTGTTATTGCAGTGCCGCTGCAATAACGGATATGGTGGTTCGCATGACGAAGGATCGTGAGAGTGGGCGGCCGCGGGGGGGCGAGGGCCCCGGGCGTATATGGGGCCGTGGCCCCCCCGGGGGGGGCCCCGGGGGAGGGCCGGGGGGGGGGGGGGGGTGGGGGGGGCGTTGGCCGGTCTGTGGGGGGGGCCCCGGGGGCCCCGGGCCGGGATGTTGTGGGCCGAATCCCCGTTGGGGTGCGTCCGGGAAGTGCGGGCGTGGGCCGGACTGTTGTGGCGGTGTGGCGTTGGCGCCGGGGTGTTGCGGAGCGGGGTGGAATCCGCTGCCGGAGTGCGGGTCAGGGCCTCTGCCGCGGTCGGTGTCCGGTGCCGTAGGCATCGCGCCGCCGCGCGGATCCTCGTGCGGGGAGCGAAATTCGGTGGGTTGCGGGTGGTTGGGCGTGCCGTACTGCGGACCTCCCTGCGGCGCAGCGGATTCCGGCATCGGCGGCTGGCCCCAGTCGGTCCGCACCGGCTCCGGGGTCTCGGGCTTGTCCTTGCGCCAGCCCTTGCGGCGCTTCTTGCCGCTGTCGGGCTCGGGCTTGTCGTCGGGCTTGCGCTTCGAGCGCTTCTTCAGGGCCTGTTCGGGAATGAAGTCCTCGTGCGGCAGATTCTGGACCGGAGCCTCATAGCCCGTCTGGGTGACGTCACTCTCCGAAAGCCAGGGCGGCAACATCGGCAGATCGTTATTGCGACTCACTCCTGCACCTCGCTGGCGCTCGGCTCCGTCGTTCCCCGCGGACGCTGTGTCTTCGGTTCACTCGCAAGCTCGCTCACGCCGACACCTCGCCACTCGCCACGTCCACGGTTCGTACGCGCCCGACGTCACCTCGCTCACGCTCGGTCACATCGTGCGTGCCGCGCGCTGCGCCCACGGCTCGCTGGCTGCGCTCGCTCACGAGGCCCCCTGGATCTGCTGGACCGATTACCTGGACAGGCCGTAGTTTACGCGAGCACCAACGGTGGCGATGTACTCGCTACCCCGCATCCGACCGCCCGCCGGTCCACGTCTCGAGTGTCGTCTTCGCCACATCGGGCGGACCGCATTGCCGTGTGGTTGCGAGACCGAGAACATGACCGGATGGCAACTGCAGTCGACGACGGCGGCCGGATGCGCCTGGACGAGCTTCCGGTCCGCCCGATCCACCGGAAGCTGGTCGCCCTGGTGGGCATGGGCCTGTTCTTCGACCTGTACGAGCTGTTCCTCGCGGGGACCATCACCGGTGTGCTGAAGCAGCAGCTGCAGCTGTCGACCTACGAGCTCAGCGGCATCCTCGCCTCGGCCTTCGCCGGTCAGTTCGCCGGCGCGCTGGTGCTCGGCCGCCTGTCGGACGTGTTCGGCCGCCGCCGGATGTTCATGATCAATATCGGCCTCTACGCGGGATTCACGCTGCTGGGCGCGTTCAGCCCGAATGTGTGGTTCCTGATGGCGACGCGGGTGCTGGCGGGCCTGGGCATCGGGGCGGAGATGACCCTGTCCGATACCTATCTGTCGGAGGTGATGCCGCCGCAGGTGCGCGGCCGCATGATCGCCATCGCCTACACGATCGGCTTCTGTGCCGTCCCGGCCGTCGGCTTCCTGGCCCGCTGGCTGGTGCCGCTGGAACCGCTGGGCGTGGACGGCTGGCGCTGGCTGTTCGTGATCGGCGGTCTCGGCGCGGCGCTGGTTTTCGTCGCCCGCCGCCATATGCCGGAATCGCCGCACTGGCTCGCGCGGCAGCGGCATGTCCGCGACGGCGACGCCGCACGGGTGCCCTTCACCGAGATCCTGCGCAGGCCGTTCCGCGGCCGTACGGCCCTGTTCTCCGCGGTGATGATCCTGCAGGTGTTCGGCTACTACGGCTTCGGCACGCTGGCCGTCCTGGCGTTGCAGCACAAGGGCTTCACGGTCGTCAACAGCCTCGGCTACCTGGCGATCACCTATCTCGGCTATCCGCTGGGCTCGCTGCTGGCGATCCCGTTGATCGAGCGAATGGAACGCAAGTACCTGGTGATGGCCTCCACCCTCGCGATGGCGGTGTTCGGCCTGATCTTCGGCTTCGCCACGAGCGTGCCGCTGATCCTGGTCTCCGGCGGCCTGTTCACGCTGGCCAGCAACGTCTTCTCGGACGCGATCCACACCTATCTGCCCGAGTCGTTCCCCACCAGTGTGCGCGGCACGGCCTCGGGCGCCACCTACTCCCTGTCCAAACTCAGCACCGCCGTGCAGCCGTTCCTGCTGCTCCCGCTGCTGGACAGCCGGGGCTCGGGTGCGGTGTTCACGGTGATCACCGTCGCCCTGGTACTAATGGTCGTGATGATCGGAGTGTGGGGGCCGGTCACGGGTCGCAGGCCGTTGGACGCACAGTGACGTCTGCGGACCCCATTTGGCCGGGTCGTATGGGCACAGGTAGCATTGATCGGCGGTGCATCTATCCGCCGGTCGTGCATGTCCGCATGTTGCTTCCGGTGAGTATGGCACCAGGTGGACGCAAGTGCACGACAAACTGCAGTGAGAGCTAGCCGAAGAGCCGGGCCCAGCCAGGGGCCGGCGTAAACGGGATCGCGGAGGATATGGCGAAGAAAGACGGGGCCATCGAGGTCGAGGGTCGAGTTATCGAGCCGCTGCCCAATGCGATGTTCCGGATCGAGCTGGAGAACGGTCACAAGGTTCTCGCGCACATCAGCGGCAAGATGCGCCAGCACTACATCCGCATCCTGCCCGAGGACCGCGTGGTCGTGGAGCTGTCGCCCTACGACCTGTCCCGCGGCCGCATCGTTTACCGCTACAAGTGATCGCGCTCCGCGCGACATAGAGAGACTTCCCCGGTCGATAGGCCGGGGAAAACCTGTGTTCACACCCCTGTGAACCACAACCAGATTGGACGGACGTGAAGGTTCAGCCGAGCGTCAAGAAGATCTGCGAGAAGTGCAAGGTGATCCGCCGTAACGGGCGGGTCATGGTGATCTGCGACAACCTGCGCCACAAGCAGCGTCAGGGCTGAAGGATCGGACGACAGATCACGGTAGAGCACGAACGCAGTTCGGCTTGACTGAAAAGAAGACCTCCCAGCGCCAGTCACCGTCGGCGAGCCCCCGCGGGCGGACGGTGACCAACCCCCGGAACGGAGGCCGGGGCCCCACACGAGGGGACGGACAGGGAGAAGACCTCCGCAACGATTAAGGAATCGCCACATGGCACGTCTGATGGGCGTCGATCTCCCGCGCGAGAAGCGCATGGAGGTCGCACTGACCTACATTTTCGGCGTCGGCCGTACCCGCTCGAAGGAGATCCTGGCAGCCACCGGCGTCAGCCCGGACCTGCGTTCGAAGGATCTCACCGACGACGACGTCACCCGGTTGCGCGACTACATCGAAGCGTCGGAATTCAAGGTCGAGGGTGACCTGCGCCGCGAGGTGCAGGCCGACATCCGCCGCAAGATCGAGATCGGCTGCTACCAGGGCATCCGCCACCGTCGCCACCTGCCGGTGCGCGGCCAGCGGACCAAGACCAATGCGCGCACGCGCAAGGGTCCGAAGAAGACCGTCGCCGGCAAGAAGAAGTAGGGATAACCGATGCCTCCGAAGAGTCGGGCCTCCGGCCCCAAGAAGACCCAGAAGTCGCGTCGCAGGGACAAGAAGAACGTTCCCCACGGCAGCGCGCACATCAAGTCCACGTTCAACAACACGATCGTGACCATCACCGATCCGACCGGCAACGTCATCGCGTGGGCGTCGTCGGGTCACGTCGGCTTCAAGGGTTCGCGCAAGTCGACCCCGTTCGCCGCGCAGCTCGCTGCCGAGAACGCCGCCCGCAAGGCGCAGGAGCACGGCGTCAAGAAGGTCGACGTGTTCGTCAAGGGCCCGGGTTCGGGCCGCGAGACCGCGATCCGCTCGCTGCAGGCCACCGGCCTCGAGGTGGGCACGATCTCCGATGTCACCCCGCAGCCGCACAACGGCTGCCGTCCGCCCAAGCGGCGTCGCGTCTAGCGGGAAAGGAAGGTAGAGCGAAATGGCCCGTTACACCGGACCCATCACCCGCAAGTCGCGTCGTCTGCGCGTCGACCTCGTCGGCGGCGATCAGGCGTTCGAGCGTCGCCCCTACCCGCCGGGCCAGCACGGCCGCGCGCGGATCAAGGAGAGCGAGTACCTGGTTCAGCTGCAGGAGAAGCAGAAGGCCCGCTTCACCTACGGCGTCATGGAGAAGCAGTTCCGCCGCTACTACGAAGAGGCGAACCGTCGCAAGGGTAAGACCGGCGACAACATGCTGCAGCTCCTGGAGTCGCGGCTGGACAACGTCGTGTACCGCGCCGGCCTGGCCCGCACCCGCCGCCAGGCCCGCCAGCTCGTGAGCCACGGCCACCTGCTGGTCAACGGCAAGAAGGTGGACGTCCCCAGCTTCCAGGTCAGCCAGTACGACATCATCGATGTCAAGGAGAAGTCGCTGGCCACGCTGCCGTTCCAGGTGGCGCGCGAGACCCACGGCGACCGCCCGATCCCGGGCTGGCTGCAGGTGGTGCCGAACCGGATGCGGATCCTGGTCCACCAGCTGCCGGAGCGTGCGCAGATCGACGTGCCGATCAACGAACAGCTCATCGTCGAGTACTACTCGAAGTAAGGCTGAGCGTTGCTGTTCCCGCATTCCCGGCACGCTTTTGGCCGGGATCGAGCGGGAAGCCCCAGTTCGTGGGCGTCAAATAGCGGGCGCCCCTGAAGGAGGAGATCCTCATGCTGATTTCACAGCGACCGACGCTGACCGAAGAGGTCTTGGCGGAGAACCGCTCGAAGTTCACCATCGAACCGCTCGAGCCGGGTTTCGGCTACACCCTCGGCAACTCGCTGCGCCGCACCCTGCTCTCGAGCATCCCGGGTGCCGCGGTCACCAGCATCCGCATCGACGGCGTGCTGCACGAGTTCACCACCGTCCCGGGGGTGAAGGAGGATGTCACCGACATCATCCTGAACCTCAAGGGCCTGGTCGTGTCGTCCGAAGAGGACGAGCCGGTCACCATGTACGTGCGCAAGCAGGGCCCGGGCACCGTCACCGCCGGTGACATCGTCCCGCCGGCGGGTGTCACCGTCCACAACCCGGACATGCACATCGCCACCCTGAACGACAAGGGCAAGCTGGAGATCGAGCTCGTGGTCGAGCGCGGTCGCGGCTATGTCCCGGCCGTGCAGAACAAGGCCTCGGGCGCGGAGATCGGCCGGATCCCGGTGGATTCGATCTACTCGCCGGTGCTGAAGGTGACCTACAAGGTCGAGGCGACCCGTGTCGAGCAGCGCACCGACTTCGACCGGCTCATCCTGGATGTCGAGACCAAGAACTCGATCTCCCCGCGGGATGCGCTGGCGTCGGCCGGTAAGACCCTGGTCGAGCTGTTCGGCCTGGCGCGTGAGCTCAACGTGGAGGCCGAGGGCATCGAGATCGGCCCCAGCCCGGCCGAGGCGGACCACATCGCCTCGTTCGCGCTGCCGATCGAGGACCTGGACCTCACCGTGCGGTCGTACAACTGCCTCAAGCGCGAGGGCGTGCACACCGTCGGCGAACTGGTGGCCCGCACCGAGTCGGATCTGCTGGACATCCGCAACTTCGGGCAGAAGTCCATCGACGAGGTGAAGGTCAAGCTGCACTCGCTGGGCCTGTCGCTCAAGGACAGCCCGGCCTCCTTCGATCCGTCGAGCGTCGTCGGCTACGACGCCTCCACCGGAACCTGGAGCGACAGCGGCTCGTTCAGCGACACCGACCACGGCGAGCAGGACTACGCCGAAACCGAACAGCTCTAGGCCGTACGGGCCAAAGCCCGGGGCCTTTCCTAAGGAGAACAACCAATGCCCAAGCCCAAGAAGGGTGCCCGCTTCGGCGGGTCGGCGTCGCACCAGAAGGCGATCTTCGCCAATCTGGCGACGGCGCTTTTTGAGCACGGTCGGATCACGACCACCGAGGCGAAGGCCAAGGCGCTGCGCCCGTACGCCGAGAAGCTTGTCACCAAGGCCAAGGCCGGCTCGCTGGCCGACCGCCGCGAGGTGCTCAAGGTGATCCGCAACAAGGATGTGGTGCACGAGCTCTTCGCGACCATCGGACCGTCGTTCGAGGGCCGCGAGGGTGGTTACACCCGCATCATCAAGACCCTGCCGCGCAAGGGTGACAACGCGCCGATGGCGATCATCGAGCTGGTCCGGGAGAAGACCGTGACCAACGAGGCCGATCGCGCCCGTCGCGTTGCTGCGTCGCAGAAGAAGGTCGAGGAGCCGAAGGCCGAGGCGGAAGAGGCCAAGGCGGAAGAGGCCGAGGCGAAGGCCGAGGAGGCTGCCGAGGCCGAGGCTCCGGCCGAGGACAAGAAGGAAGACTGACGCTCTCGTCGGAATTCCATGAGTGAGGCCCCCCGCCCCCCCCGGGGGGGGGGGGGGGGCGA
>NZ_JARWQD010000134.1 GCF_029869545.1 Nocardia wallacei
CCGCGAAAACTCCCCCCCCGCTCTCCCGGCCTAGCGGGGGGGGCGAAACCGGCTGGGCCCCGCGGCCCCTGCACCGGGGGTGCCTGGGCGCATTACCCCGCCCCGCTTCGACGTCAGCGCCATCCCGGTCCGGGAGTCGCTGCAAACGCTGATCGGCGAGGGCCTGGTCGAGCACCGCCCGAACTTCGGGTACACGGTCACCCGGCTCACCGCGGCCGAGCTGCGCGAGCTGTACGTGGTGCGCGAGCAGCTGGAGTCCGCGGCGCTGGCGGCCGCGGTCCGGCGCGCGGGGGCCGAGGACCACCGCCTCGCCACCGAGGCGCACGCCCGGCTGGAACGGGCCGTCCTCGAGGAGGATCCGGCCGCCTACCATCGCGAGACCCGCACCTTCCACCTCGCCCTGACCCGTCCGTCCGGCATGCCGCGGCTGGTGCACATGCTCGAATTCGCCTGGAACATCACCGAACCCGTGCAGCCGATGGTGCACGTGAGCGCCGGGGAGCGGGCGGTGCTGCACGCCGACCACAGCCGCCAGCTCGCGGCGTTCCTGGCCGGGGATGCCGAGGCGCTGCTGGCGGCGACCGAACAGCATCATTCCCGGCTCAATCACGTGGTCTCCGGGTTGCCGACCGATATCGGACTGTTCGCCGATCCGGCCGCTCCGGAAGATATATAGTTCTCGCAACAAACAGGCAATACCGGCTCGCTACCGTCGTCCGAATCACGCTTCACCCCGCCGCCGCGGGACAGATCGATCGGATGTGCGACATGACCGAGACCGACGCACCGGCACTCGCCACCGGCCGCGAGACAGGCCGGACCCCCGGCACATCCGCGGACACGACGGCGGCTCGGCTGGGCGATTCCGCTCCCGACTACGACCCGCGGCTGACCAACGAGGATCTGGCGCCGCTGCGGAAGCAGACCTGGGGCGTCTACAACATCTTCGCGTTCTGGATGTCGGACGTGCACAGCGTCGGCGGGTACGTCACCGCCGGGAGCCTGTTCGCCCTCGGCCTGGCCAGCTGGCAGGTGCTGGTCGCGCTGGTGGTGGGCATCGGGATCGTGAACGTGTTCTGCAATCTGGTCGCCAAGCCCAGCCAGCGGGCCGGCGTGCCGTATCCGGTGATCTCCCGCGTCGCGTTCGGCGTGCTGGGCGCCAATATTCCCGCCATCATCCGCGGCACCATAGCGGTCGCCTGGTACGGCATTCAGACCTTCCTGGCCTCGGCCGCCCTCGATGTCGTGCTGATCAAGCTCTTCCCGGACCTGGCCCCGTACGCGGTCGTGGAGGACTACGGGTTCCTCGGGCTGTCGGCGCTGGGCTGGGGCAGCTATCTGCTGCTGTGGGTGCTGCAGGCCTGTGTGTTCTGGCGCGGCATGGAATCCATCCGCAAGTTCATCGACTTCTGCGGTCCCGCGGTGTATGTCGTGATGTTCGCGCTGTGCGGGTATTTGATCGCCAAGGCGGGGTGGGGCGCGATCGACCTGAACCTGGGCGGGGTCACCAAGACCGGCTGGGCGTCGGTGCCGGTGATGCTGGGCGCGATCGCGCTGGTGGTGTCCTACTTCTCCGCGCCGATGCTGAACTTCGGCGACTTCTCCCGCTACGCCCGGTCCTTCGGCGCCGTCAAGCGGGCCAACCTGCTCGGCCTGCCGGTGAACTTCCTGGTGTTCTCGCTGCTGGTCGTCGTCACCGCGTCACTGACCGTGCCGGTGTACGGCGAGCTGATCACCGATCCGGTGGCCACCGTCGCCCGCATCGACAACACCTTCGCGATCGTGCTGGGCGCGTTGACATTCACGGTCGCGACCATCGGCATCAATATCGTCGCCAACTTCGTCTCCCCCGCCTTCGACTTCTCCAACGTGAATCCGCAGAAGGTCACCTGGCGGGCGGGCGGCATGATCGCCGCGGTCGGCTCGCTGGTCATCACGCCGTGGAACCTCTACAACAATCCCGACGTCATCCACTACACGCTGGAGACGCTGGGCGCCTTCGTCGGACCGCTGTTCGGCGTGCTGATCGCCGACTACTACCTGGTGCGCAAGCAGCGCGTGGCGGTCGACGACCTGTTCACGATGTCCGAGCGCGGCACCTACTGGTATCGCAAGGGGTACAACCCCGCCGCGATCGTGGTGACCGTGATCGGCGCCGTCGCCGCGATGTTCCCGGTGATCACCGGCGGGAAGCTCACCGGCATGCACACCGCGGCCCAGTACTCCTGGTTCATCGGGTGCGCGCTGGGCCTGCTGCTGTATCCGGTGCTGGCCACCCGCGGTCGCTTCCGACTACCCGCTGTTCACTTCGAAACCCGTTGAGGATCATGAGAATTCGTGTAATCAACCCGAACACCACGGCCGCCATGACGGCGGTGATCGACCAGTGTTGGCCGGGGGGGGCGGGGCCCCGCCGCGGGGGGGGGTGAGGGGGCCCGAGACAGGGGCCGCGGGCCCAACAACGCCCCCAAACAAACCGGCGCGCGCGGGCCCCCCGC
>NZ_JARWQD010000135.1 GCF_029869545.1 Nocardia wallacei
TGCGGTAGAGCCGAGATCCCGGCGGCCCGAACGGGTTCGCGACGAAACGGGCCGCGGTGAGGCCCGGCCGCCCCAGATACCCGCGCGAGAGCTGGCCACCGGCCACGTACAGCTCACCCGGCGCCCGTTCGGGTCGCGCACCTGGGCCTTTCGACCCGGGGCGGGGGGCCGCCGGGGCGGGGGGGCCCGGGCGACTCCGAACTCTCGGAGGTGTCCATCAGGCGGCCAGCTCGGCCACCCGCGCCCGTACCGCGGCCAGCCCCGCCTCGATGCCCGACGGGTCGGATCCGGCGCCCTGCGCCATCTCCGGCTTGCCGCCGCCGCGACCGGCGATGCTCGGGCCGAAGCTGCCGACCAGGTCACCGGATCGGAACCCGAGCTCTTGCGCGGGCTTGTTCACCGTGACCACGAACGGCACCTTGCCGTCGGCATTGCCGAGCAGCACGACCACGGCGGGTTCGGAGCCGAACCGGCCGCGGATATCGGTGGCGAGGGTGCGCAGATCGCCCGCGCCCACGCCCTCGGGCGCGGCGGCGGCCACCAGCAGCACCTTGCCGGTGCGCTGCGCCTGCTCGACGAACGTCCCGGCCTGCGACAGCACCGCCTGCGCCTTGGTGCGCTCGAGCTCCTTCTCGGCGGCCTTGAGGCGCTCGACCAGCTGCTCGACGCGGCCGGGCACCTCCTCGCTGGGCACCTTCAGCGACGACGCCACACCGGCCAGCAGCGCGCGCTCCTTCGCCAGATACTTGTAGGAGTCCAGGCCCACGAATGCCTCGACGCGCCGCACGCCGGAGCCGACCGACGATTCCCCCAGCACGGTGATCGGGCCGATCTGCGAGGAATGCTCGACGTGAGTGCCGCCGCACAGCTCCATCGAGAACGGCCCGCCGATCTCCACGACGCGCACCTCGCTGCCGTAGTTCTCGCCGAACAGCGCCAGCGCGCCCATGGCCTTGGCCTTGGGCAGATCGGTGACGAAGGTGTTGACGGGGAAGTCGGAGCCGACCGCGTCGTTGGACACGGCCTCGATATCGGCCTTCTGCTGCTCGCTGAGCTGACCCTGCCAGTTGAAATCGAAGCGCAGGTAGCCGGGCTTGTTCAGCGAACCCGCCTGCACCGCGTTCGGGCCGAGCACCTGCCGCAGCGCGGCGTGCACCATGTGGGTTCCGGAGTGGCCCTGGGTGGCGCCGCGCCGCCAGGCCGGATCGACCTGGGCGAGCACGGTGTCGCCCTCGGTGAGCTGGCCCTGTTCGACCGTGGTCTTGTGCACCCACAGCTTCTTGGCGATCTTCTGCACGTCGTTGACGCGCAGCTTCAGCCCGGGCGCGGTGATCGATCCGCGGTCGGCGATCTGACCGCCGGACTCCGCGTAGAGCGGGCTGCGGTCCAGGATCACCTCGACGTCCTGCCCCGCGGTCGCGGTCGGCACCCGGACGCCGTCGGCGATCAGCGCGAGCACGGTGGCCTCGGTGGCGAGTTCGTCGAATCCGGTGAACTCGGTGGCGCCGCGGTCGACCAGTTCCGTGTAGACCGACAGGTCGGCGTGCGCGTGCTTGCGGGCGGCCGCATCCTCCTTGGCGCGCTGGCGCTGCTCGGCCATCAGCGTGCGGAAGCCCTGTTCGTCGACCTCGAGCCCGGCCTCGGCGGCCATCTCCAGGGTCAGGTCGATCGGGAAGCCGTAGGTGTCGTGCAGGGTGAAGGCGTCCGAGCCCGCGATCTTCCTGCCGCCGCCGGACTTCACCTCGGCGACGGTCTCGTCGAACAGCCGCGACCCGGTGGTCAGCGTCTTGAGGAAGGCGGTCTCCTCGCCGACGGCGACGTTCTCGATGCGTTTGAAATCGCTCGCCAGCTCCGGATACGACGGCGACATGAGCTCGCTGACGATCTTCATGAACTCGCCCATCACCGGCTTCTCGGCGCCGAGCAGCCGGGCCGAGCGCACGATGCGGCGCAGCAGGCGGCGCAGCACGTAGCCGCGGCCGTCGTTGCCGGGGTTGACGCCGTCGGAGATCAGCATGGCGGCGCTGCGCGCATGATCGGCGATCACCCGGAAACGCACGTCGTCGGCATGATCGATGGCGTACTTCTTGCCGGTCAGTTCCTCGGCCTTGGTGATGATCGGGCGCAGCAGATCGGTCTCGTAGACGTTGTCGACGCCCTGCAGCAGCATGGCGACGCGCTCGACGCCCATGCCGGTGTCGATGTTCTTCTTCGGCAGCGACCCGATCGGCGGATGCCCTTCCTTGGGGCTCAGCTCGCCGCGGATGTCCTGCATGAAGACGAGGTTCCAGATCTCGAGGTAGCGGTCCTCGTCGGCGACCGGGCCGCCGTCCTTCCCGTACTCGGGGCCGCGGTCGAAGTAGATCTCCGAGCACGGGCCGCCGGGGCCGGGCACGCCCATGTCCCAGTAGTTGTCCTTGCCGTCGCGGAACTGGATGCGCTCGGCGGGGATTCCGGCGACGCGGGCCCAGATCTCGGCGGCCTCCGGATCCGATTCGTAGGCCGTCACCCAGATCCGCTCGGGATCGAATCCGAAGCCGCCCTCCTCCTGCGACTTGGTGATCAGCTCCCAGGCGAGGGTGATGGCCCCCTCCTTGAAGTAGTCGCCGAAGGAGAAGTTGCCCGCCATCTGGAAGAAGGTGTTGTGCCGGGTGGTGACGCCGACCTCGTCGATATCGCCGGTGCGCACGCACTTCTGCACGCTCGTCGCGCGCGGGAACGGCGCCGCCTCCTGACCCAGGAAGTACGGCTTGAACTGGACCATGCCCGCGTTGACGAACAGCAGGTTGGGGTCCGGCAGGATCAGCGAGGCACTGGGGACCTCGGTATGTCCGGCACGGACGAAATGCTCCAGGAAGCGCCGTCGAATCTCGTGGGTCTGCACAGATATCCAGCCTACCGGGAGCGGTCCAGAGAGTTTCCCGTGCCTATTGCCTTCGGTTCGCTCGGCGGTGGCCCGCACCGGCTCGCGGGCAACACGCGGGACGGGCGAGTACGGGCTCAGCCGTCCCGCACGATGCGGCGCAGTTTCGTGACGCGCGGACCGACCTCGCGTTCGTAGCCGTGATCGGTCGGGTGGTAGTAGTCCGTGCCGATCAGCTCATCGGGCGGATACTGCTGCGGCAGCACGCCGTCCGGGTGGTCGTGCGGGTACTTGTAGCCCTGGGCGTTGCCGAGTTTCGCCGCGCCCGCGTAGTGGCCGTCGCGCAGGTGTGGTGGGACCACGCCCGCTTTGCCCTGGCCGATATCCGACAGCGCGGCGCCGATGGCGGCGGCCACGGCGCCGGATTTCGGGGCGGTGGCGATGTGGATGGTGGCGTGGGTCAGTGCCAGTTGCGCCTCCGGCATGCCGACCAGCTGCACCACCTGGGCGGCGGCCACGGCGGTCTGCAGGGCGGTCGGGTCGGCCATGCCGACATCCTCGCTGGCCTGAATCATCAAGCGGCGGGCGATGAATCGGGGATCCTCGCCCGCGCTGATCATGCGGGCCAGATAGTGCAGGGCGGCGTCGACGTCGGAGCCGCGCAGCGATTTGATGAACGCGCTGATGACGTCGTAGTGCTGGTCGCCCGCGCGGTCGTAGCGCACCGCCGCCTTGTCGACGCTGGCCTCCACCAGGTCGACCTCGACCGTGCCGTCCAGCGACGACTCCGCCGAGGCCTCCAGTGCCGTCAGGGCGCGGCGCGCGTCGCCGCCCGCGATGCGGACGATGTGGTCCAGCGCCGCCTCCGAGACGGTGTACTGCCCGGCCAGCCCGCGCGGGTCCGCGACGGCCCGCCGCAGCACCGCGCGAATATCGCCCTCGGACAACGACTGCAGCTGCAGCACCAGCGAGCGGGACAGCAGCGGCGACACCACCGAGAACGAGGGGTTCTCCGTGGTCGCGCCGACCAGCAGGACCACCCGGTTCTCCACCGCCGCGAGCAGCGCGTCCTGCTGGGTCTTGGAGAAACGGTGCACCTCGTCGATGAACAGCACCGTCTGCTCGCCCGCCAGCAGCCGCCGCCGGGCGAGGTCGATGACGGCGCGGACCTCCTTCACCCCCGCCGACAGCGCCGAGAGCGCCTCGAAGCGGCGGCCGGTGGCATGCGAGATCAGGGATGCGAGCGTGGTCTTGCCCGTGCCGGGCGGCCCGAACAGCAGCACCGACGCCGCGCCCGACCCTTCCACCAGGCGCCGCAGCGGCGACCCGGGGCCCAGCAGATGCTGCTGCCCCACCACCTCGTCCAGGCTCGCCGGACGCATCCGCACCGCCAGCGGGACGTGCTCGCCCGCACCACGGAACTCCACCGCGGTCCCCGTCGCCGACTCCGCGCCCGGCGCCTCGAACAGTCCGTCACTCACACCTGACGACGGTACCGGCGAGGTCCGACAGCCCTACTCCTCCCAGTACTCCTCGAGGGTGGCGGAGACGTGTTCGGCGAAATCGCCCAGGGCGTCGTCGCCGGTGCAGCGGGCGTCCTCGGCCAGGGCGGCCCAGCGGTTGATGAGGGCGGCCGAGCGCGGGACCGACAGGCCGTGCTCGCGGGCGGCGGCGATGCGGGTGTGGTCGCCGGGCAGGAACCAGTAGGTGGTCAGCCACACCCAGATCAGGCGGGCCTCCAGGATCCGCTCGGCCAGCAGCGCGTCGTCGGCGAGGGCGGGCCACACGCCGACCACCTCCGAACGCCACGCCTCCACCATCTGGCGCGCCCGCTCCCGCGACAGCTCGAAATCGCACAGGCAGCCCGGGAACGACACCAGCGCGTAGGCGATGTCGAGGGTGGCGTCGCGGAAACCGCCCCACTCGTAGTCGAGGAACCGCGCGCCCTCCTCGTTGAGAATCACGTTGTCGGGGCACAGGTCCGACGGGCTGAAGGCGCGGAACCGCCCGGCCGAGAACAACCGGTTGCCGCGCACGATCCGCTCGGCGATCTCGCCCGGCACCTCGATGCCGAGCTCGCGGGACAGCAGGCCGGGCACCTCGCCGATCGCCGCCTCCGCCTGTTCGGCGATGCCGTCGACGCGATGCACCACGTCGACCCGGCGCAGCAGCGCCACGAAATCCGGCTCGCGGCCGACGGTCGCGGCGTGCATGCGGCCCAGCGCCTGCGCGAAGGCCATCAGCGCATTGCGCGTGGCCGGTTCGGCGCCGGACTGCAGGACCGTCGTCATCGAGGTGTTCTCCCCGAGGTCGCTGAGGATCAGCAGTCGCTCGGGCAGGCTGTGCGCCAGCAGGTACGCGCCGGGGCGATGCTGGCTGCTCAGCGCGGTGGTGAACTGATACGACACCGCCTCACGCAGGAATGCGGAGTCGATGCTGGCCACACCGGGTGCCAGGCCGCCGATGCGGCGATCCTGCGCGGCACCGCGGACCTGCTTGACGATCAAGGTCCGTGGAAGTGAAAAGGCGTTCTCCGCAACACGCACACGCAGTACCGTCGTCCTGCCACTGCCGCTGAGCTCGATCGGATCGCTCAGCTTTACCGGAGCACCCATTCGCTTTGTGAGCAACTGTTGTGCCGCGGACACGACTTCGGCGGCGCGTTCGGCCAATAGTGCGGTCATCGCGATCCAAGTTACTCGCTTCAGGTCACTTTCAGCGAGCGGTTCGACAACCTTTCGCGCGTCGCTCGGCGTGTCATTGTGAAGCATTTGCTACCACTGCCGGATTGTGGTCAGGCACCACCGAACACCCGGACCGCGGTTGCTTGACACATCCTGGCCCGTCCGGTTGTCTCATCGTCAACTGCTGTGTGCCACACCGTAACCCAGGTGATCGAAAGGTCCTCCCGATGACCGACACCCCGCACTCGGAGCCGACGCGCCGCGAGGCGGCATCGTCCGGCGACACACCGGCGGAGGGCGGTGAGCGGCGGCCCGCGGCAGCTTCCGGACAGCATCACGACCCCGAGCCCGCCTCCGGCGCCGAATCGCCCCGCGAGCACGGCCGCCACGAGATGCCCGGTGCGGCCGGATATCCCCAGTTCGAGGGCCCGGGTGCCGCACAGTACGGCAGCGAACCGGTGGCGCCGCCGCCCGCGATGTCGTCGCAGCAGACGGGCCCGGCGGCCCCCATACCGTCGCCGCAAACCGCCCCCCGTGACGCGCCCGGCGGTAGCCAGACCCCCTCGGACACCGGCTACGGGGAGCCTGCGGGCACCGCGCCGGGCCGAGGCGGCTCCACCTACGGGGCGCCCGAGGGCAACGCACCAGGCCGTGAGGGCACCGGCTACGGCACACCCCCGGGCGCGGCATCAGGCCAGGGCGGTCCCGGTTACGCACCGCCGGGCGGGGCACCCGGCCAGGGCGGGCCTGGCTATGGCACACCGGCACAACCGATGCCGGGCTACGGCGAGCCGTCGTATGGTCCACCCGGGCAGGCGTCCGGGTGGGCGCCGCCCGGGGATACGCCGCCCCGGTACGCCGAGGCGCCACCGGGATACGGCCAGCCGCAGCATGCCCCGCCCGCTCCCCCACCGGCCGGGCTCAACGTGGGCGACGCGCTCGGCTACGGCTGGCACAAGTTCCGCGACAACCCGATTCCGTGGATCGCCATCACCCTCGTGGGATTCGTCGCCTACCTCGCGGTCACGCTGGTGATCAACGTCGGCGACGTGAACTCGCTGCTGCCGATTCTGCTGATCTTCCTGGTGGTCGCGCTGGTGGTGTGGCTGTTGCAGGCGGCCATGATTCGCGGCGGCCTCTACGAATGCGACGGCACCCCACCGGATTTCCAGGCGTTCTTCGGATTCGTCAACGCGGGCAACGTATTACTGACCGCGCTGCTCGTGTTCGTCGCCGCGTGCATCGGCATGGTGCTGTTCGTGATCCCGGCCTTCATCGTCGGCTTCCTGTGCATGTTCTCGCTGCACTTCGTCATCGACCGCGACCTGGACCCGTTCTCGGCGATCAAGGCCAGCGCCGAACTGGTGATCGCGAATGTGGGGCCGGTGCTGCTGCTGGCGCTGGCGGTCGTGGTGCTGACCTTCGTCTCGCTGCTGCTGTGCGGGATCCCGCTGCTGGTGACCGGCCCGCTGACCGCCATCGCGATGACCTACTCCTACCGCATCCTCGTCGACGGGCTGATCGCCTGACGGCGCTCAGCCCCG
>NZ_JARWQD010000136.1 GCF_029869545.1 Nocardia wallacei
CACAACTCGCCGTGTCATTTTCTCCCTTCGGGGTGGTGGCCGGCATTTCTCCGCCCCCCCCCGGGGCGGGGGCGTCTGCCACCCCCCCCCAACCCCCCGCGGGGGTTTGGGGGTCCGGGGCCCGGGGCGCCCCCCCCCCCACCCCCCCCCCCCCCCCGGGGGGGGCCCCCCCCCCCCCCCCCCCCCCCACCTCCCGCCCGGCCGCGCCGACCCGCGCCTGCGGAGCAAGGCCATGCCGATACCGGCCGACCACACCCCCGACACCCCCGCACCCGCATTCACCCACCGCGCATGCACCACCCAGCACCGACGACACCGCACACCGGGGCCCCGCCCACCGGGGCGCGGCATGGACCGAAATCGACTACGCGGGAACGATATTCACGCTCTAACCTAGCCGATATCACACCGACGGGCAGTCGTGCAGAACAGTCTTCATCGTGGACCGCACCCGCCACGGGCAGCGTCAACACACGCCCGCACTGTGGGTCTGGCTCGACGCCCGCGCCGCCGCTATCCGCGACGCCTGCTACCACCGCAGCCCGCCCGCCCCGCCCGAGCCCACCAGCGAACCGGATTTCCGGTGAACTAGACCGACCTCACCCTGCGCAGCCGCCGCTGCGCGGGTTGAGGTTGGGTGAAAACCGTTCGATAACAACCTATTTCGCCACACACACGGAACCGATGCCGACTGCATCCGCCGCGTCCGTCCCCACGACCGAACTGCCAGCGGCAGGCCGCGCCCGGCGATACCGCAATCCCCAACCACGCCCAAGCACCGGCGCGCACGACCCCTCACTCACGCGCCAAAACAGCAAGCGAGACACGAACTATGAACGGCAACGCGATCGAAGGCCCCCGACTGAGTACCGCCGATATCATCGGCGGCGCTCAACAGCGCAACGATGTGGCCCTACTTGCCGAACGGTATGGTGGGCCGCTGCGGTACACCCCTGCACATCGACAGTCACATCCGGCAGTCGTACTTCTTCATCGAGGCATACGACCCGGCTGGGCGGCAATGGAACCAGCTCTGGGCAATTCCGCAAGCGGCCTACACGTTCGGCGGGCCCGAACACGCGGACACCGCCCCGCACACGATGGTGATCACCAGCCCCTACACCCGTGACGAGCACCGCAAGGCGGTCAGCTGGCAAAAGATCATGGACAGGCTGACCGGGTACGCCGAGTACCTTCTCGCGCCCCGCGCCGCCGCCGAGGGGCTGTGCCCGCTGTGCCGACCTCTCTGGCACAACGGCGGCCGGGACGACACCGCCGGGCTGGTAACCGGGTAACAGTACGTTCGCAAGTCACAGCTCGCAGAGCATCTCCACTTCCATATTCACACCGGCCCAGCCCTCGGTCCATGCCCGGCAATCGTGGTGGTGTCGACGGCCACCAGCCACCGATTTCCGCCACTCGACCGTTCCCCTGGCCTGCTGTGACTCGGGCACGGTCGCCAAAGGTGTCGTGTAGCCTTCCTGCACAGCAGATTCTGAGCGAGGTGGGGGGATAGTGGACCCGTTTTCACTCATCGTGACTGCATTGGCCAGTGGTGCAGCCGCAGGTGGGCACGGCGCAACGTCAGCGGGGGTGCGTGATGCGTATTCTGCGCTCCGCCAGCGGATAACACGTGACGGTAGCGACGAGGAAGCCACGGCCGCGCTCGAAGCCATCGAGGCCACCGGCGGTGAAGACCGTGCCGCGGTGGAGAGCGTCGTAAGGCGTGCTCGGGTGAGTGACGACCAGGAGACTGCGGCGCTGGCACGCCGTCTGCTGGAGCAGGTTCAAGAGGTTCCGGCCCATGCTGGGGTCAGCGCCGCCGTAGCCCACGCGGACACCGGTGTTCCCGAATCGGCCGACGGGACAGCGGCTCGCAGTGTCGCCGACCGGGAACACACCGCATCACCGACCGACCGGGAACACCAACTCCGTGTGCCAGCGAACCACACTGGCCACCGCACGCTGCGGCGCCGACCCGTCGTCGCGGTGTTGATCGGTCTGGTCATCGCCCTGGCCGCCGCTACGTCTGCTGTCGTACTCCAGCAAGACAGAGAATCTGGTCCTCCGGGCAGGGCCGAGGTCGCCGGCGACCTTCTCGGCCGAAGCCAGCGCGCAGCCGAAACCGACCCCTACACATCGCGTTTGGCGGCACTGGCCGCCTGGCGTCTGCACGAAAGCCCCGAGACCTATCGCGCGATGTTCAACGCCGCACGCAATCCGCTCACCGCCGTGCTCGACAGCCACACCGCCGGGGTCAAGTCGGTGGCGTCCAGTCGTGACGGTCGCTTCCTGGCCACCGGCAGCGTCGACGGCACCGTCCGGTTGTGGGACCCGGCCACACACCAGCCCATCGGTGAACCACTCACCGGGCACACCGGCTCCATCGAGTCGGTGACGTTCAGTCCCGGCGAAAGCCTCCTCGCCACCAGCAGCGTCGACGGGACCGTCCGATTGTGGGACCCGGCTACCCGCCGTCCCGTCGGTCAACCACTGGCCGGGCACACCCGGGGAGGCGAGATCGCGTTCAGTCCCGACGGACGCCTCCTTTCTACCAACAGCGCCGACGGGATCGTCCGGTTGTGGGACCCGGCCACACGCCAGCCCGTCGGTGAACCACTCGACACCGACGGCGCTGTCGAATCCGTGGTGTTCAGTCCTGACGGAAGGCTCCTCGCCACCGTCGGCAGCGCCGTCGAGGTGTGGGATGCTGCCACAGGCAGACCCGTCGGTAAACCACGCACCGGCTCTGTCGAGTCGGTGGCGTTCAGTCCCGACGGAAGCCTGCTCGCCACCGGCGGCGCCACGGTCCGATTGTGGAAACCAACCGCAGACTCGCCGTTGGACATCGCACAACTCGCCCCGTTCGACGACAACAACGACACCGTCACGACGATGACGTTCAGTCCCGACGGAAGCCTGCTCGCCATCGGCACCGAGGACGGCACCGTCCAGTTGTTCGATATTGCTGCGCGCGCGCCTATCGGTGATCCACTCACCGCCCATGCCGGCCGGGTCGCCTCGGTGGCGTTCAGCCCTGACGGAACCCTCCTTGCCGCCGATGGCGGCAGCACCGTGCGGGTATGGGACCCTGCCATTCCACAATCCATCGGTAAAGCACTCGTCGGTACCTCCGGCGGTTCGGTGGGCTCGGTGGCGTTCAGTCCCGATGGAACGCTGCTTGCCACCGGCGGCAGCGACGACACCGTCCTGTGGGACCCCGGTACGCGCCAGCCTGTTGGTAGACCACTCCCTGGCGTCCCCAGCTCCGTCGAGTCGGTGACGTTCAGTCGTGACGGACGTCTCCTTGCCACCGCCGGGGGCGGCACTGGCCCCGGCGGCCGCTTCTATGGCGCCGTCCAGTTGTGGGATCCCGCCACACGCCAGCCCGTCGGCGAACCACTCACCGGCCACAGCAGGGACGTCTACTCGGTGGCGTTCAGTCCCGACGGGCGCTTCCTCGCCACCGGCAGCGGCGACGCCACCGTCAGGCTATGGGATCCTGCTACACGCCAACCCCTTGGTGAACCACTCACCGGCCACACCGGCTCCGTCGAGTCGGTGGCATTCAGTCCCGACGGCCGCCTCCTCGCCACCGGCAGCGGTAAAACCGTCAGGCTGTGGGATCCTGCCACACGCCAGCCCGTCGGTGAACTGCCCACCGACGCCTACACGGTCAACTTGGTGGCGTTCAGCGCTGACGGCCGCCTCCTCGCGACCGGCAGCGACGGCACCGTCCAGCTGTGGGACCCCGCCACACGCCAGCCCGTCGGTGAACGACTCACCGTCACCCGCAACGCCTTGATCAAGTCCATGGCGTTCAGTCCCGACGGGCACCTCCTCGCCATCGGCAGCAGCGACGGCGCCGCCGGGCTCTGGGATACCGCCACACGCCAGCCCATCGGTGATCTACTCACCGGTCAATCCGACTCCGCCGCCATCGAGTCGGTGGCGTTCAGTCCTGACGGAAGGCTTCTTGCTACCGGCGAGCTATACGGAACCCAGCTATGGAACATCGAATTCACTGTCAGTGCCGAGAAAATCCTCTGCAGCCAAGAGCCGGACGCCTTCGCCGCACCACGGTGGCCACCGGATATCCCCGAGGACATGCGTCCCCGACTATGCCCGTAGGCTGGTGAGATCCTCTCGCTCAGGCCGAAATCCGGAACCCGCATCTCCGCATGTCGCAATACAGTGCCATCGAGGCAGCCGAGATAATCTCGGCCCCTTGATCTTTCGAACCCTCCGTACGGCCGCTTCGAATCGCGCGCTCCATCCGGCAATACCGCGCGATTGCGTTGTGTCGACGAGTACTCAGCCCGGATCCCACCGACGGTAATTGCCGCCCCGGTCCGGACTGCTCACCGAGGCGATGCGGCAACAGTGTTCGGTGAGGAGGCCGTGCACCACCTCCCATCACCGCATCAACCCCGGTAGGCGCCTAAGTGGTTCAGAGAAAGTACCGAACCCCTTGGCTGTAGTCGTGCACCCCTGGGACCGCCTAGCCGCACACAGCCCCCAAGGTGTGAAAATCGGTCTACCGCACCATGATTGGGAGATTCCGGCATGACCGACCCCCGACCGGTCGTCGACGGTCGGCGGACAGACCGGGGACATGCGCGCCTGCGACATAACACAACGCCCTGATCGTGGTCCAGACCGTATCCGGCTATTGCTTGTCGATTTGGCTGGTGAGCCACTCCAGTAATTGGCGGACTCCGCTGTCGTAGCCGGTTTGGTGGACGCCGGAACTGTAGAACTGCGCGGCGTCGGCACCTTGCCGGGCGAGGTCGGCCAAGGCCCCGGTGGTGGC
Source organism: Nocardia wallacei (assembly GCF_029869545.1). GTDB lineage: Bacteria > Actinomycetota > Actinomycetes > Mycobacteriales > Mycobacteriaceae > Nocardia > Nocardia wallacei_A. The sequence continues at coordinate 4,814 of NZ_JARWQD010000136.1, forward strand.
GGGGGTTGTGGAGGTGTGGAGGGTGGTGGCGAGTCCGGCGAGCTGCCCGCCGGCGTCGCCAGCCAGAGCTGAGGCGGCTGCGGCGGCGAGATCCGCAGCGACAGGCACCAGGCCGATCAGTTCCAGGCCACCGCCGACGGGGTCACCGATGGCGAGCTTCTCGGCCGCTCGCCACCCGACTTCCTGGGCGATGCCGATATCGGTGGCCACACGGTTGACATCGACGTTGGCCAGGATGTTCACGATCTGAGCCGCGACCGCGGTCCAGCCGCTGGTGTCCAGCGGCGCAGCCATGGACAGTGCTTGCGCGACCAGATGCAGGTCCACCTGCGCGGCCATGGCCACCAGCGGGTTGAAGAGGGTGTTCAACTCGCCACTGACCCTGTGCAGGCCGGGGATGTCGATGGCGGTCACCAGCTGCGGCAGCTGGGAGATACCGCCGAGGATGGCGGGTATGTTCGCCGCGGTCTCGGCGAGCCCGGCGAGCACGATGACTACCTGGCGGGTCACCTCGGACGGATTGAGCCCGGACAGACTGCTCGTGCCCGACGATGCCGTGCCCGGGTCGGTGGGGTTGGGGCTGCCGGTGAACGCACGCCCGACCGCAGCGAGCGCGGGCGACGCTTCGGGTGAGGTCGCGCAATAGAGGTCACCCTGGGCGCACACAGTGCGCACCCGCCCGTTCAATGCTCCGAAGTCGGAGTCGCGGGGTCCGGCGATACCCTCGCCCGGCACCGCGGACCCGAGTTGCGCGGTGCCGGAGTTTCGGCGGGGGTCGGAGAGGAGTCCTACCCCGACGACCCGGTCCGCGGGGATCGGGCCTTGCCCGTGCCCGATCCTGGCCGCAATGTCTCCGGCGGCGTCGGCGCCTTGGCTGTAGCCGGCGAGTACCACTCGGGTGGAGGCGCACAGCCCGCCCAACAGGTCCGACAGGGCCTGGACGCCAGCGGATTCCGAGGCTCGGTAGGTCGGAGCGAGCGAGGCCGCATACGGCAGGTACCGGACCTGGATGTCGCCACCGTAGCGCGCGACCAGACCGTCACCGATCGGCCGCAGCATCCCCGACTGGGGCTGGGCGGGATCGGCAGCAGAGCTGGTTTCCCCGGTGCCGGGAACCAGCACCGCCGTCCACCGGGGACACCCGGGTCCCGCGCCGGGGTCGGCGAGTGCGATACCTGCGGCAGCGGCGGTAGACGCGGTGAAGGCGGTGGCGATGCTCACCGCCATACACGCGGCGCGCCACCGCACGGGCTGGCGGTGTCGCTGCGCACCGCATTGCGCGGTGCGGATTGGTGAACCGATCATGAGAACCTCCGAACAGGTCGAGTACCGGACGCGGGAACCGCTGCCTGCGGCTCCGCTGCCTGGGGACTCCTGTTCGGGGGCCGAAAATGGACAACCGAAGATCAATCAGTTCGGGCGAGTCGGCCCCGGGGACGCCACAGCCCTGCTTCGGTCTATCGGGGGGAACTCGTATGGGCCCATGTCGGTCCCGGTGTTGGCCGCCAGGGTCCATCGGTATCCGGGAAACCCGATTTCTAAACAAGATGCCCGGCTTCTAGTCGCCGTATTAATCAGTGGTACGGCCTCCGAATCTTCCGCGCCATTCACGGCGCTGTGCGCTCCCAAGGGAGTCGTTCGGTGAACAAGAACATCTCATGCCATGTCGCGGCGCAGTCCCTGCAGACGGACCTTTCGTGATCGCACAACTTCGGTGAGGCGGCCACTGGTATGTCGACTTCTTCTAGATGGAACGCCGTCTGTTGTGCGTTACCGGAGATGGAGGCGCATTCCTGCAGGGCGCTGACGGTCTTCTTTTTCACGGACATCGCAAGGGTTTCCTTTCGGGTGGAGGTGCCTATCCCTGGTTGGGGGTGAGTAGCTCGTATCGGTTCTGATAGAGATGCTGGGCTGGGTGGTCTCATGTGCTGTCGTCCGATGGTGTGAGGAGGTCGTTGTCCCATGGGAGTGGTTCGGTGAAGAGGTATTCGAGCCGCCAAGCGGCGACGCAGAACTCACAGATAGTGTTTCGGTGGCGGCAACGGTAGGGGCTGCACGCGAGCCGCAGCTCGACTTGGCTGAAGCGCTCGACCTTTCCCGTGCGATAGTCGCCGGTGAGACGGTTGTCCACTAGCGCGGCAACTGTTCTTCTCCTGTTGCGCATTCCACTCTCCGTTAAGCTGTAATCGCTGACGAACACGAATCACGTTTGTCCAATTAGGACGATGACCTCTGGCGGCTGCGCCGATGGCGGCTATAAGGCGCGATTATCTGGTCGTGTAGCCGCGTAGAAATCTTTTCCGTGGTAATCGTCAATTCGCACTGGAATTCCGAAATCGGGAGCGTGGAGCATTTTTCCTGCGCCTAGGTAAATTCCGACATGGTGCACGTCGGCGTCGGTGCCGAAGAAAAGTAGGTCGCCGGGCTGTAGCGCGTTCTCCGGAATCCGTGGCCCGACGTTGACCTGGTCGTGGGTGGTGCGGGGCAGGTCGATGCCGACGGTGGCGTAGGCGGCTCGGGTGAGTCCGGAGCAGTCCCAGCCGCCGGAGACTTCGGGGCCGTTGCCGCCCCACACGTACGGTTGCCCGAGTTGCGCGCAGGCGAACGAGATCACTTGTGCGGCAGTGGGAGTGGCGGCCTGGATGTGCTGGCAGTCGCCGGTGCCGGGTGGCGGGTCGAGTCGGTAGCTGGCGGCTTGGTCGAGGACTTGCTGCACGTACCAGTCGGCGTGGTTGTAGGCGAAGATCGCGCGGTAGAGGTCGGCGGGGGCGCCGGAGTCGCACAGGTAGTGGGCGGCGGTGTGGATGGCGTCGCTGTCGTTGTAGCGCGACGGCGGGTTCGCGCCGCCGGGCGGGGGCGGGTGGCGGTCGACGACGCTGTCGAAGGTGCCGGACAGGAACTGCATCGGCCCGGCAGCGCCCGCGCTGTTCTCGCCGGAGTGCACGCCGGGCAGTTGGCTTCTGCCGTGGTCGGTTTCGACTTTGCCGATGCCGGCCAGGACGGTCCAGTCGAGGCCGGGGCAGTCGGCAGCGGCGGCTTTCTGGTAGAGCGCGAGCTTGTCGGCGGGGATGTCGGCGCGAGCGTCGGGGCTCGGGGCGGATCCGCTGGCGGCGGGGCCGGGCATGGTGGTGCGGGCGGAGTCGACGGCGACCACGGTGACGGTGAACGCGCCAATGGTCACCGCCCCGAACAGGGCGACGGCTGCGGCGGTAATGCGGAGCATCATGGCCTCGCGTCCCGGGGCGGGCGGGGAGGTGGCGGTGGCAGCACCGTGCGCGGGTCGACGGCCGGGCTCGCGATGTCGAAGGCCGAGCCGTTGGTGTCCGGGAGTTGGGGCCAGGCGGCAGTGAGCTGGTGCAGCGTGAGCCGGGGCTGGCGGGCGGTGGCGGGTGGGTGCAGCGGCAGCCAGACCGGCCCGTCCGGCCCGGTGGTGGCGTAGTCGGCGGCGGCGGTCGCGATCGGGACGGTGTCCGGGGCGGATAGCGCGGCGGCTGCGGCCCGTAGGGCGGTGCGGGCGGTGGCTTCGCGGCGGGTGGTGGGCAGCCATAGCAGGAGCGGGGTGGTGATGCCGGTGGCGGCGGCCAGCTCGGCGTATCCGGTGAGCTTGCTGCAGACTCGGGTGAGAGGTTCTGTGCCGCAGTCGTATTCGAGGAAGAACTCCAGTCCGCGCTGGCCGGGACGGGCGGGGTCGAGGCGGCCGTAGGCATCGGGACGCGCCAGATCGCCCCACAGCCGTGCGCATCGGGTGGGCGACCACCACGCGGTCAGGGTCATCTCGCTTGCGGGTCGGGTGGCCAGGCGGGTGAACCAGTCGTGCACGCCGATGTCGTGGTTCAGTCGCAGGCTGTGCGCGAGGGCCAGCGTGCGGTCGTGTCGCCAGCGCAGCTCGCGGACATCGAGGCCGTGCTCGCCGGCCAGGACCGCGGCTCCGGCTGGCGCGAGGATCCAGTGCCAGGGCGCGGTGCCGAGGTCACGGCGCGGCCGGAACCGGTCGATCACCTGGTTGTCGTGGAGTGTGAGCAGTCGGCGGCTGGCGCGGCGGGTCGCGGTGAACGCGAGCGTGCTTATCTGGGTGGTGGTCAGCACGCGATGCTCGTAGAGCATCCACAACAACCACCGATCCCGGCCGGTGAGCATCGCGGCTAGGTCTGCCTGCCGCGACAGGGACCGGGCGGACGCAGACGGCCCGGATGGGCGGGGCCGGATGGGCGGAGTTCGGGTCATGGAGGACACCTCCGAATCGGAGAGAGCGCATGGCGGGATGAACGGAAATGCCTTGCGGCAGTGATGGTTCAGCGGCGACGTGGGTCGCTGTCGGAGGCACCTGGACCGGGCGGTGCCGGTGGCCGGGGCGCGGGCGGAGCGGGTACGGGCCGCGCGGTGCTGGTGCGGGTGGTGTGGGCACGGGCCGCGGCGCGGATCTCGGCGGACCGGCCTCGGATCGCCGGGGGCAGTGGCTCGGTGGCGACGGTGCACGGCGGCGTGTTCTGGCCGCGCACGATCAGGCGCGTGGCGGCGTGGTAGGCGTCGAGGTGGGCGAGGTCGTGCTCGCCGAGGTGGGGTTGGGTGTGGCGGGCCAGGTCGCGGGCGTCTTCGGGCGACACCGAGAACACGATCTTGTTTCGGGCGTTGGTGGAAACCGCTTCCCGCACCGTGGGTGTCAGCTGACCGAGGTGCTGGTGTGCCAGCACCATCGACAGTTTCAGGGCGCGGGCCTCGGCGAGCATGTCCTCCACCGGTGTGGAGGAGTGCAGGAAGTTGTGGAACTCGTCGAGGTAGAGCGCGGCGTCGCGGCGTTCGGTGGTGGGTGTGGCGGCGCGTGCGGTGGCAGCCTGCCAGGTACGGGCCACCAGCAGGGCGCCGACAAGGCGGGTGGTTTCCTCGCCGAGGCGGCCCTTGGGCAGCCGGGCCAGCACGAGCCCGCCTTGGTCGAGAACGCCGCCAAGGTCGACGGTGGCAGGGCCTGCGGCAAGGGCGGTCTTGACGAACGGCCGCAGCAGCAGGTGCCGCAACTTGTTCAGCAGCGGGCTGGTGAGCTGGTTGCGGCCCGGGTCGCCGAGGGCTTCGAAGGTCCGCCAGAACCCTTGCACCACAGGATCGTTCACGCCCGCGGTGAGCCGGGCCCGGTAGGTGTCGTCGGTCAGCAGGCGGGCGACATCGGCGAGGGTGGCGGTCGCGGGTTGCGCCAAGACGGTCAGCAGGGCGTTGCGGAACAGGTCGTCGGTGCGGGGGCCCCAGAACTGGTGGTAGATGCGGCGGAAGACCGTGCCCAGGTTGTCCACCACCAACGCGACATCCCGGCCAACAGTGGACAGGTCAAGGGGGTTGAAGCACGGGGGCGGGCTGGCGGAGTCGGCATCGAGCAGCACCACCTTGCCCACGCAGTGCCGGGGCAGCCGTTTGAGGATGTCTGTGACGAGGTCACCTTTGGGGTCGATGAGGACCAGCCCGCGCCCGGCGTCGCTGTCGGCGAGGGCCATGTGTGCGAGCAGTGTCGATTTGCCGCAGCCGGTGGGGCCGAGTACGTGCACGTGGTGGCGGGCGTCGGCGACCCGCATCGCGACCCTCCGGCCTCGGGTGGCGTCGGCGACACCGAGGGGTTTCGTGCCGGGCCCACCGATCGGGATGGCCGCGGTGGGGGCCAGGGCGCGGGCTCCGGCGCGGTGGATCTCGGCGATACCCGCGTCGAGGGGCAGGTGCGCGATGGTGGCGAGTTCCGGGGTCGACAGCAGGTCCCCGCGTCCGAGCCGCCGTCCGGCAAGCACTTCCGGCAGCCGACGGCAGCGGCGGCGCCGGTAGTGGTTGAGATCTGAACAGCCCGACAAGCACGACGACACTGCGTGCGCGCGGCCCCGCACCACCCGCCCGGCCCTGGCCACGGTGTCACGGTCGGCGTCGGCCGGGACGGTGGCGGTGACGGCGTAGCGGATGACGGTGGACCAGTGAGTGCCGCGGGTCTTGCTCGCCGCGGCGTGATCGCGAGCGGATTGCTGCAGCCTCGCCTGCCGGTCGACCGGCTCCGGCACGCCCCGCAGCCCGGTGCGTGTGCGGGGACGGCCGAAGAACAGGCCGAACACGTCTCGGGCCACGTCGCCGGGCATCCCGGCCAGCAGCACCCCTCGGCGGCTGGTCGGGCCGGTTGTGTGGCGGGCGCGGCGGCCGACGACGGGGCGGGCCAGGATCTGCAGACAGGCGGTGTAGCCGGGTGGCATCCCGGCGGCGGCGGCGATCACGGCATCGGCGGGGTCGCCGTGGCCGTCGGTGCGGATCGGCCACCGCTCGTGCTGCGCGAGCCGCAATGCCCCGCCTGCCAGCAGTCCCTGTTGTCCGGCCGGAGGAGCGGGTAGTGGCGGTGCGGCGGCCACGGTGCGGGTGCGGGCACCGCGCCAGGCCGAACCGACAGCGTTCTCGACCAGATGCGGTGGGACGCAGCCGGGTACCCAGATGCGGATCACCGCCCCGTCCTCGGGGCTGACCCGATACTCGAACCCGAGATGTGGTGTCCCGGAAAGCCACCGGCGCCACCGGGTGGAAGTGAGCGCGCCGTGCAGCTGTTCCCACCAGATCTCGGCGCTAGCGGGTTTCACCTCGGGCGGAACGAAGACCTCGACGAGGCGGGCCCCGGAAGCCCACCGCCGCTGCCGCATCCGCCGCACCCCGGCGGCGAGGACGAGAATGCCGGCAGCAGCGACGACAGCGGTGCAGGCCGCCGGGACGCCGAATCGCCCGGCGAGATCAGTGATCCGGCTCCAGACGAGACCGGGGTCGGTGAGCAGGCCACCGGCGCCGTGCCCGCCGGAAGGAGGGGTCTGGGCGTGCGAGATCGTGTTCATCAGGCCGCCTCCGCCGGATCGATGAACTCCTCGGCATCACCGTCGTCCTCGTCCTCGTCCTCGTCGGCGAGGTCCTCGAGCTGTTCGTCCTCGAAGTCGATGCCGGCGTTGTGCTCCTCGTCGGCGCCGAGGTCGATCTCGACGGCCGCGATGGTGTCGTGGAGGTCGGCTTCGCTCTCGTCGTCGTTGGCGAGTTCGATGTAGCTGGGGTCGGTGGCGGTGTCGTTGCCGGTGGACCACTCCGGGGTCGTGGTGGCCAGCTGATGCTCAGCGAGCGAGGCGACCGATCCGAATACCGTGCGCTGGTGGGCGCCGATAGCCAAGAGACCCTGGCCGCGGTCGGCGGTGAGCAGGAACCGACGCTCTCCCTCCGACAGCCCGAACGCATCGCCTACCTGGTCGATGGACTGCGTTGCCTGCCGCAACAGCACCTGGGTCGCGGCGTTGGCGACGACGGCCTTGCCGAGGTCGGTACCAAGCACATCACCGCTGTCCTGAGTGGCGACAGTGAGACCAACCCAGTACTTGCGGGCGGATTTGGCCAGCCGGAACAGGAACCGAGCCCCGGCGGGCTGCCGCATCACCAGCCATGCCTCGTCCACGACCACCAGCCGGGGCCGCCGGGTGGCAGGGTCGCTCACCCGCCGCCAGGTGGCGTCCAACGCGAGGACGGTGCCGATCGTTTTCAGTTCTTCGGGCAGCGCCCGCAGCGAATACACGATCAGCCCGGACTCGGCCGGAGTGGTCGTGGCGCCGTCGAGCAGCTCACCGAACGCGCCCCCGCGCACGTAGGGGGCCAGGGCGGCGGCCAGCTCGGCCGCGACCGGGTCGCCGCCGGTGGTGGCGAGCTGGTCGCGCAGCATGCTCATCGTGGGAGCCGGTCGTAGCCACGTGGCCGGGTTGTCGGTGATCCCGGCGGCGGCGTAGGTGGCGGTCAGCGCGGTGTCCAGGACGGCACGCTGGGCGGGGGTCTGTTCGCCGAGCAGGACGGCGATGACGGTGTGCAAGTACAGCTTCCGGCGCGTGAGCGCGTCGGCGGTAGCGGAGCACCGGCCGTCAGGACGGCGGTGGACCTCCAGGTCGAACGGGTTCACGCACACGTTCGGTGCGCCGAGCTGGATGTAGGTGCCGGCGACCGCGTCGGCGAGGGCGCGGTACTCGTCCTCGGGGTCGATGATTGTCGCCTCGATTCCCCGGAACAGCGACCGCAGTACCCCGGTCTTCACCAGATACGACTTGCCGGCCCCGGACTGGCCGAGGATCACCTCGTTGTGGTTGTGCATGCCGGGCCCGAACCGGTCGTGAAACAGCAGCCCGGCGGCGCCGTCACGGCCGTAGAAGGTCCCCGAGGGGGTCGTGGAGGCGGGGTCGGCGGGTGGCAGCTGGGCGGAGGCGAACGGGACGGCCGCGGCCAGGGCGTGGCTGTCGAAGGTGCGGTGGGTGCGGATCGGGTCCAGGCCGAGCGGGAGCGTGGCCACCCACCCCTGTACGGCGCGGTAGGTGAGGGGGCAGGTGTCGATGAGCAGACTCGCCGCCAGGGTCCGCAGCGCGGTCACCTGCTCGGCCAGCTCGCCCGCCGAGCTGGCGTGCACGGTCAGATACAGCCCGGCCCGGAACAGGCGAGACTCGCCGCGAGCAAGCTGCGCCGACAGTGCGGCAGCGTCCTCGGCGGCGACCTCGACCGCCGCGTCACCGACGCGGCGGTGCATCTCCGCCGAAGCCAGCGACGATTCCAGGCGGGCGATCTGACGGCGCAGCCGCACCGCGGCGGTGGTCGCCGGGATCGGCTCGATATGCAGGGCGATATCCACCCGGCCCGGGTACGCCGCCAACGGGGTCAGCCATCCGGCGGCCACCTCACGTGGGTAGCCGGTGACCGCGATCGTCGCCACGAAGTCGCCGCCGACCTCCAGATGGCGGGTGCCGATCGTCAGCGACTCCGGCGCGAACTCCGCCAGGCCCCGGGCCCGCCGTGCCCGGCGATGGAGCCCACTGACGCCGAGGAGGCGGCGTGCGCCCGCGCGGGCAGGATCGCCGTCGCTATCGTCGGTGCCGGAGTCGTCGCCGTTGTTGCTGTCGGTGCTGATGTCGAGTGTGGTGCCGGTGTAGTCGCTGTCGCCGGTGGTGATGATCTCGGTGGGTCCGGCGGTGTCGGCGCCGTAGGGGACGAGGTTGGCGGGGTTGGTGCAGCTGGTCAGAATCGCCCGCGCCGCGACGTCGTCGAGGGCACGGACCCCGATGCCGAGCGGGGCCAGCAACCCGGAGGCGTCTTCGACCCGTGCCAGCAGCCGCGCTTCCGCCGCGCGGCGTGCCGCGTCGGACTCATGCTGCTGGCGGCGGCCCCGGTGGGTGAGCCCGGCCAGGGGTGAGGCGGCCAGTGTGGTGGCCGGGGCGAGGGGTTCGCGCCAGACCAGCAGGACTTGCCGGTGGGCGGTGGTGTCGTCGTCGGCAAGCTCGGCCAAATGCGCACCGTGGTCGCGAGCGAATTCGGCCAGCTCGGGTGACATGTCCTCGGCCGCGCCACGCAGCCGGGCGACATGGCCGGTCACATCGAGGCGGACCGACCGCAGCAGGATCTGCACCCCGTGCCCGGACAAGCCCTGCAGGTATCCGGCCAGCGCGGCGACCAGACTCGCTTGCTCGTCCGGGGTGCGCAGCGACAGGTTGATCGTGGTCGCGGCGGCGATCACCGCCAGCCCGTCCGCGCCGAGGTCGACCACACCGACCCCGTTCCCGCCGCTGGTGACGGTGTGCGGCAGCGCGGCGGTGCTGGCGGTGATCGGCTGTGCCGCCTTCGGCCGGGATCGTCGCGGTGTGTGCGCGGTGATCCAGCCCGGTGCGGTGGCGACGTCGCCGTCGGGGGCCGCGACCAGGTGCCGCGCCTGTACGCGGTGCCGCACAGCCGCGACAAGGAGCTGGTCGCCGGACAGGCCGTCGCGGGTGGTGAGGACGGTGGCGGTCACGATCGCGGCGACGGGGGCCGCTGCGGCGGCGAACACCGTGATCGGCAGTACGGCGCGGGTGGCGGCCCACGCCAGCAGCATGGCCAGGCCCGTGCCGGTGAGCAGGGCGAGCTGGCGGGCGGTGAACGGACCGACGATCCGGTCGGGCCGCTCTACATCGGAGGGAATGCGGTACATGCTCATGAGGCACCTCCAGGGGTGGTGGGCCGCCGACGGCGGCGGACGGGAAGATCGGGCAAGGGAAGATGCAGCTGACGGCCCTGCGGACGTGGTGCGGGCGGAGCCACCCACGCCGGGGCGGGGGCCGGAGCCGGGCGCGGCACCCGTGTCACGCCGAGCGGCAGCACGTACTGGCCCTCGGCGGTGACCTGCGGTCGCGCATACGGGTCACGCGGGCGTGACCGAGGCCCGGGAGCGGGCGGCGGAGACGCGCTGGCGGCTGGCTGAGGCGGCGGGAACCGCAGCGCCAGCTGACGGCCCTTCGGAGCCCGCTTCACCGGCCTCACCGGCGGTGTCGCGTCCCCGGCCGCCGGGGAACCACCGGCCGCGGCCGATGCGGTGCGCGGTCGTGCCGCGCGAGCCGGTTCGGCTGGGCGGGGGCGTTTCCTGGCGGGGCTGGCGTAGAACAGGGCGCGCTGGCCGTCGGGGCGAGCCGCTTCCGGGGGAAGCTGCGGTCCCGGTTTGAACAGATCCAGGGCCAGCTGTTTTCCGGCGTGCGGGGACGGCGGTGCGCCCGGGACTCGGCGGACCGGCTTCGTCGCCGGTGCCGGTGGCGTGGGGTTGCGTTTGACTCGCTGGAGTCCTTTCAGGGGCAGCAGCATCTGCCCATCGGTGGTGGTTTTCTCCCGCCAGTACGGGTCGGCCGCATCGCGCAGGGCGTCGCGTTCGGCACGGCTCGGCTTGCGCGGCGGCGGTTGAGGGACGGCGGGTTTGGAGGGACGGAGACTGCCGGCCAGCGCGCTCCCGCCTTTGCGGAGCAGCCCGAAGGTCTTGTAGGCGATGAAGCCGCGCACGAGCTGCCCGGTCATGGAGCGGCCGTGGCCGATCCGCATCGCCGACAGCATCCAGAACGGGACCTTGGCCAATATGCCCAGCAGCGCGATGGACACGATCAGGTTGACCGGCCCGGTCGACACCGAAGCGAAGAAACTCGATCCGTCCGGGGTGAGGAACACGCGAGCGATGGCGATCAGGACCAGCGACTGCACGACCTGGATAGCCAGGCACGCACTCATGGCACGCCACCACCATCGGGCGATCGGCTCGGCCGGTGGGAACCCGTGGCACATCAACGCCAGCGGGGCGGCCACGATCAGCACGATCGTGACCACGACCCGGATCACGTACCCGACCAGCAGCGCGGTCACCAGCACCACCAGCACCGTGGACAACAGCAGCCCGAAAATGCCCGCCCCGTTGTGCGCGGTCAGCAGCTGCCGCAGTGCCTGCGACGCCGAGTCCTGGTCGATGTCGTCGCCCGCGACCGCCTCCGACACTGCGTTCGCGACGCGAACCGCCTCGGTGGCCAGCGGGAAACTCAACGCCGCCGCGACCATGCCGATCACCAGCCGGGGCGCGATGTCGCCCACCGACCAGCGTGACTGCAGAGTCTGATACGACATCAGCAGAACCCCGGCGGCCATCACCAGCAGCCCGTACACGGTCACCGTGATCTCCCACGACGACGACCACAACTGCCCGACCCGCGGCAAGCTGGCCGGGTCCGGAGTGGTCAGCAGCGTCGAAGACAGCAACTCCAGCAGCGGATTCAACGCGACCGAGACGAGGTTGGAGAAGAACCCGTCCATCGCCTTGATCACGCACCCACTGATGTGGTTGATCCCGCAATCAGGGTCGGCCACCTCCCCCGGCCCCGAACCGGTACCGGGTGCCGGAGCACCCGGTGTCGTCGGTACAGCAGGCGTCGTCGGGGTGGCGTGCGGCGCCGTCGGCGGTCCCTGTGACGGCCCGGTTGGTGGGGTCTGTGTCGGGGGCGGCGTAGGGACAGGGGCCGGGGCGGCCGGTGTGGTGGCCACCGGTGGCGGTGGTGGCACCGGGGCGGGGTCCGCTGTGGCCGGGCCGGTGGTGGCAGCCCAGATCGCGGCGGCGAGTCCGGCCGCGAGGATCCACCACCAGCGGCGGCGGTGGGGCGGCCCGGGGCGCGCCTGGTGGGTGGGTGTGGTGGGCATGGTCAGCCTCCGACCAGCGATTTGAGGACTTCCACCACGACCGGGGCGAGGATGGCCAGGCTGTAGCCGATCAACGCGGCCCGCACACACGACTTCGCGCGCTCGACCTCGCCGGCATCACCACCCGACAGCAGGTAGCGGGCCCCGCCGACCGTCAAATAGACCGTGGCGACGGTGGCGAGGATGCCGATCAGCCAGTTCCGCAGATTGTTCAGCACTTCGGCGAGCGATCCGGCCACCGCCAGCACCGCCGGGGCTGCCGTCGCCGGAGCCGCCGCAGCGCACACGGCGACCACAGTGCCGACGGCCGCAGCCACGACCGCGGCAGGACGGGGTGAGCAGGGACAGCCTCTACCGCGCGGGACGAAGGGTGGGGGAACGAGGGAACGGGACTTGCGCATCAGCGCACCTCCTTGCGAGCGGATGTCTGGTCGGGCGGAGTCGCGGACTCCTTCGCCGGGGGGACTCCTGTTTCGGGGCCGTTAATGGACATCCGGGCCGCAGATTCGTGCCGATGCGTGTTGTCGCGGCGGGCGGTGTTGTCGAGGGCGGCGGTTTCGACCTCGGTGAATTCGGCGGTGTCGGCGATGCGGTCACGCAGCCAGGCCGCTAACCGCTGCTCGGCTTTGCGGCGGCGTCGGCACAGCCCGGAGTAGCCAATGCTGGCGTCGGCGCCGGTCTTCTTGAGCTGCCGCCCGTCCAGACGGGTCTCGGCGATCAGCCCGGCCTCCGCCGGGGTGATCACGCCCTCGTCCACCGCCACCTGCAGCAGCTGTTCCGGATGCCCGGCCGGGGACTGCACCACCTCGCCCGTTGACGGGGCGTCGCGGTGCTCGCGAGCCCATCGCATCGGGATCGGCGCCCTCTTGCGTTCCTGCACCATCGGGCAGGTCCGGTGGAACACCGCCCACCGCAACCGATTCGCCACATTCGGCCGCTCCACGTCGAAACCGGCGATCGCGTCGAGAAACGCGACGATCACCATGGACTCGGTGTCGGCTCGGAACTCCCAATGCCCGCACAACTTGAGCGCGATCGTGCTCAGCATCGGCAATGCAGCCCCCGCACAGATCAGCACCGCAGTCTCTTCGCGGGTCTGTGCGCGGCGCACCAGCTGCCTCCACATGGCATCGACCTCGGCCGCGGGCACCTGCGGGCCGAGCAGCCGCCGGCCGACCTCACCGACCGTCAGCTGCTCCCAGCCGGGCGGCAAACCTGCCATCGGGTGATCGGCCAGCTTGGCGAACCGATTCCTGATCACCGCCAGCGGCGTCGGCATCTTGTCCCGGCGACGGGGGTTTCCTCGGCGCGGATTTCCTGAATTCGTCATCACACATCTCCTGTGCTCGGTGAAAAATTCGACCGAGCAAGGACACACGCACCCCGCCACAAAACACCCTCAAAAGCAATTCACAGCGAATTCAGAAAGACCTCACAACGAATTCATCGCTGAAATCACCGACACAGACGCCACTGTCACGGCCGCGCCGAACCGCCCCCGCACCACCCAGACAAAGGGCCTCCTACCTGCGGTGAAATACCCTTGCGGCGGACGTTCGACGGGAGTCACGCTCCGCCGACAGGCATGGCAGGGCACCCAGGCCGTGCATGCAAGAAACGGTGTTGCACAGCGATGTCTGGGCACCCGGCGCGCGATCATCTCCAGCCGAAATTCACGTTCGCGAGAGAGCGCGGAAAGAAATCGAGCGGTGCATGTCCATAAATCGGTTGAAAACAGGAGTCCTCCGGCAGAAGCAACCCCGCTTCAATACCGACCGGAGACGAGGTCCATCCGATGACCGACAAACAACCCGCCCGCCGCACTACCCGCCGGAAGGGTCCGGCGCCCGCAGCGATCCCCTCCACTCTGTGGGCGGCAGGGCCCGTGCCGATCGGCCCGGACGAGTCCTGGCCGCCCCGCATCCTCGCCCGCGCAGTGCTCGAATACAGCAGCCCCGGCGATCGGGTCTTGCTGATCCCCCACCAGCTCGCTGCCGATGTCCTGGTCGGCGAACTCGACCGGGTCCCCGTCCCCGCGACCGACGAACCCCGGGTCTCCGACAGCGACCTGATCATCGCCACCACCCTGGCGGCGCATGCCCAGGACGTTCGCCCCTGGATGCCGGCCGAGGTGGCGTCATCCCGATTGCGAGCCGGGGGCCTGCTCGTCGTCTTCACCCGCTGCCGCCACGACAGCACCGGCGAGCTCCACGACCTGTCCGGCGACATGGTCACCGAAGCTCAGCACAACGACCTGCTCTACCTGCAGCACCTCATCGCTGCCCCCGTCCACGACAGCGCCATCGTCGCCACCCCCACCGATCCCGGTGACTCGGACAGTCCGAGCGAGCCCAGCGACATCGTGCACACCGACGTCCTGGTCTTCCTGCAACCGCACGACCTCACCACCGCCGCATGAACCCCCGCCCCACACCCCGCCAGCCCGCACCGTGCGAACGCCGCGCACCCGCTCCCACCTCGAAAGGTGAGCATTCCATGCCCACTCCCGACGCCACCCCCGACACCCCGGTCCCCGACACCCCGGCTGCGGTCTCGGTGTGGGCGACCTCGCAGACCGCACCGGCCGCCCAGCGCGGTACCCGCTACACCCGGGCCTCGTCGGCGCATCCGGCGAAAATGCTGCCCGCCATCGCCGCCGAAGCCATCGCCCGCTACAGCACACCCGGCGACCTGGTGATGGACCCCATGTGCGGCATCGGCACCACCCTCGTCGAAGCCGTGCACACCGGCCGCCGCGCGCTCGGCGTCGAATACGAGCAGCGATGGGCCGACATCGCACGCGAGAACCTGGCCCTGGCCCGCGCCGCCGGACACGACACCGACGCCGAGGTCTACGCCGGCGACGCCCGCAAACTCGCCAGATTCCTCCCGGCCGAGCTGCACGGCACCGTCGACCTACTGATCACCTCACCCCCCTACGGCGACTCGATCCATGGGCGTGTGCAGGTCCGGGCCGGGGAAGGAGTCCGCAAATACAACCACCGCTACGGCAACACCCTCGACCGCGGCAACCTCGCCAACCTCGGCGTGCCCCGCCTGCTGTCCGGATTCACCCGCATCCTCACCGCCGCCGCCGACTACGTGAAACCCGGCGGACACGTCGTCATCACCGCCCGCCCCTGGCGTCAGCACGCCGAACTGATCGACCTGCCATCGATGCTGTCCGAATGCGCCGCCACCGCCGGGCTCGTCCCTGTCGACCGCGCCGCCGCACTGCTCGGACGCCTCGCCGACGGCGGCATCGTCGCGCACTCCAGCTTCTTCCAACGCGACTTCGTCCTCAAAAACCGCGACGCGGGCCTACCCCTGGCACTCATCGCGCACGAGGAC
Source organism: Nocardia wallacei (assembly GCF_029869545.1). GTDB lineage: Bacteria > Actinomycetota > Actinomycetes > Mycobacteriales > Mycobacteriaceae > Nocardia > Nocardia wallacei_A. The sequence goes on from NZ_JARWQD010000136.1 coordinate 20,150, forward strand.
GTCCTAGTGTACCGCCGAAATCAACTGCCCCCCAACGAATCCCAAGTACAACGCCGCCGCGCCGGTACCGATCCGGCGGCCGTACTGCCGCGACGCCGCCCCGTCGACGGGGACCGGAGGGCAGCATGAAGACGGCCGCGACAACGATCCTCGCGCTGCTGGCCGGCATGCTCGTAGCCCCGCTGGCCTCGGCTGACACTTCCGGCGGCACCGACTGCCCGGTAGGACTGCCCGTACTCGTGGTGTGCAACAAGGGCTACTCCACAAAACAGTCCTGCGACGGAGGCAAGTACTGGGCCGCGTGCATCCAGAGCCCCGACGGCCGATGGTGGCACCCGCAATGACGCCGCCTCCCAGCCATACCTGCTCCCCCGGGTGAGCACGTTGAACGGTTGACCGGGCTAGGCTCTCTGCGGCTGGGCCCGTCACCGTCTTCTTATTGCGACATCTTCTCCCCAAGCGGGAACTCGCAACGGCTGTTGCGCGCGGGGTACGGGCAGATCGCCCCAACCGGCGAGGACCGACCAGGGGTGTCGGTCGACTTCCAGTACGCACAGAGCCGGAAATCAGTGCTGCGGTCAGCAATGTCCCGGCCCAACGAATCTAATGCCAGGCTGCGCTGTTGACCATGGACGCATCAGCTGGCTTGAGCCGCTACCGAGGGATTTGGCTCAATCAAACTGATGCGGACGGAATTCTGGCAATGTCAGCAGAACGGTGACACCGGCGTCGTTGCGAATTCTGACGACGTTTCGCAACGACACTGGCGGCTCGACAGATTTCCAGGTCGGGCCACCGGTAGTTGCCGGGAGGTGCATCGCAGGCGGTAGAAGAGCAGATGCAGTGGGCCCTTGACCCTTCCTGCGGAAGGGCACCCTTGCGCCCCTGCCGGCGACTCCCAGCACCGGGCTAATCCCGGCCATGGCGACGACCAGCCCGATGATCTCACCAAAACGCTTCGTACCGGCCACAATATGATCCGGTTCGACAACGGAGGCCGGTTCCCCGGCCCACGCCACTGGCTGCTCGCGGGTGTCCTCCCGATTGTGCGGAATGGCAAGTCATGCCCAGGTCGACGGTCTGCCACTGACCGATCTGATCGACACGTTCGAGGTCGCACCGGTATGCAACCCCGCAGGTCAGGCAAACGGTCTTCTCCGACCGGAGGACTTTAGATCTCGGTTGGACGGCCATTCTCATGGAAGTTCGAGCAGGACAATAGGTTCGAAGACTCCGGCACTCGCGTATGAGTGTGGTGAAACGGTCTGCTGGCCGCTGCTCGCCGAGATCACTGTCACCGACGAGCACGTGAGCTGGCATAGTTTCGAACAACCTCATCGTGCGACTCGCGACTACCGCGCTTCGGTTCATTCCGGTCGGCCGACTTCCCGATGTCTCCGATATGACCGGACCGTCCACAAGGGCACCGGTATAGAGCCCGCCCCGATCAGTGGCCGATCCGTCAGCGCACTTCCTCCCTTTGACTCACCAAGAAAATCTCGTCAGCATTGGAGTGACATTTAGACCATCTTCAACTTTCGGGTGAGCGTCGTATGCCATTTTTTCAGGCGCCCAAGATCACCTTCTTGCAGGAGTCTCATATGCGATAGCCTGTTTCGAATTGCGGGTACCTCGACTGTGAATGACCGCCACACATAATCCTCGACCCCCAAACTTCCGTAGACCTTCGGCCTGGAGCGGCGAAGTTCCAGGAGCTCTCCGAGAGTGAGCCATTCCAACGGATCCCGGATTTCCTTAATGCTCTTGGCGGCTGGGTAGGCGTCGCCAGAGGCGCGCTCCAGCACTTCGGCAGGGAGATTGCCGTTCAATGCGTGGGTCTGCCACGTCTGATTGGGGCAACTCATGATTGCGGCCGTGCGCATCGCACACCTGAGAGAGCGCTCGATGCTCCATATGAGGCCGAACGCCTCAGTGACGCCACTTGGAGGTGCGTTGTATCGGGCGATACCGTCCGCCAATGCGCGGCGTAGCAGGCTGTGGGAACGCGGAAACGCCCATACGTATTCATCATCGGCCACTCGCACCAACCCGGCGCCAGCCAAACCTTCAACAGTTCGCGACTGCAGGTTCGCGATTACTTCGTCACGTGAGACCATAGATTCAAAGATAATACGATCCATATCTGAAACGGCATCCATGCCGAGTTCGCTAAGTATGGTAACTATCAGGTCCCCAGATGGTTCTATCGCGGTTCCGTCATCGGTAGGTAAAACGAAGGCCATTTCACCGTTATCATCGATAACGGGCATTAGCGGCGGAGTAACTACCTTTGCGTCGATAAGAACCGAACTTCCAGGAACGTCAGGATATCTACTTTTGGGAAGCCGTGAGAAAAGGATGAATTTATTCCCATTCTCACAGTCTTCGTGAATCTTCTGCCGCAACGAACTCAGATTTTGTGGCCCACCGCCCTGGCAGAATACTTCAAGCTCGCGAAGTGCCACCGTCGACGATTCTGGGTAGTTGCCAAGCTCGCCATCTAGGTATTCTATCGCTGTCATGTTTGCTGGTACGCATCGTTCGCACGTACTGCGGATCCCATCGAATCCAGCGCCTAGCGGCACGAAAACAATACCGTGACGATTGGCGGATCTCAGCAATGAAGCGATCCACTGCGAGATATAAGTCTGCCCATTTTCGGTCACAGCAACTCCAATAAACTGTTGATCTCGTACCTATTATCGACTGGACGGACTAACCCCAAGCTGAGGAGATGACTCAACGCCTGCGGATACTCCTGAGCAAATTCCGAAAAAGTGTCGTAGTCTTCGGAAAGTGCGTCCAATAGGAGTGCCTCTGTGCTGTAGTATCGCTTTACGTGATCGATCATCTCGGCAATATTTCCACTTATTTCTCCTTTCCAGGGCGCAAGCGCGTAGAGAACGTCAGAATTCGTTATCCTCCGCCGGAATATATCTATTGGGAGTCTTCCGACTACTGTTGAAGCGAGATTTCGGTAAAGAAAAGCATGTCCGCCGGATGCGTCATAAAGAGAGCGCAACGCAGAATTTTCTATTTCAATCCCCATCTTCGCACCAATGGTCGTGGCGAGATGGTCGGCATCATCTCGGGTCAGCGGTCCGACATAATGGGACTTCGCCCACGAAAAGAGCGGATTTGGACGCCCGTACAGGCGGCCATTCTCTAGGATTGCGCTAGTCAGTCCGGACAGTATGAATGTGAAGTTTTTACACTCTTGCACGACGCTCCGTAGCGCGCCCAAGAATTGCGCAATTTGAGGCATCGGGCCCTCGGCTACATCGATTCGATCCGCTGGCGTGAGAAACTCGATCTCATCGAGGAGGAGAAGCAGCCCGTAGTCTTCATTCTCCAACCTCTTGAGAGCCGCTGTGAGGACCGTTTTGAACTGCGGGATACTGGCCCGATCGTTCAACCGCCTAATTTCACTGGTGCGCAAGTTTCGGGACTGGAGTTCGTCAACCAGCTTGACCGAAAGGGCTTCGATTATATGTGGAATGGGGTCGTCGTCCGGTGGAGCTGGAAATGCCTCTAGATCCAGTAGAAGCGGTATAGTCCTGGTGGATTCAAGATCTGCGGAGAGTTGATATAGAACGCTTGTCTTACCAGCCTTGCGAAGTCCGAAGATGCCGGCGACGCGTTGGCGCTTGACATCGTCTCGTAGGGTCTGAAGGAGCGTCTTCCGTCCGAAGAATTGTCCACCTTTTACCGGTGTAGTCTCATAGAACAAGTCTCGGCTGTATACATAATCTCGTATTCTTGTGATGAATGACATAGCATCCATCTCTTCGTCCGAACGCAGCGGAATAGCGAGGAACCCCGAGGCGCTCCAGTCCTCCAGTTTTGCGCCAATCCGAGGGTCAGGTGCGCACACGAATATCAAGTCAGGAGTCGCTTCGCGATGCATCGTCCGCAAGGTTTCCTTCGCATTTTGGAAGGTTCGTACCTGCAGGTCTCGATAGGGTGTGTAAACTACCAGCACCTCCCGTGTGAGCCCGAAGGCTGCTTCCACGGCTCCACTGAACCTCACAAGCGCGATGCCGCAGTCCTTTAGCTGACGGGTGCCCGTCGACGCGTGGACCATTTGGGATCCCAGTCGGCGCAATGCGTCGAGGTGGTCAATTGCCTCGGGGAAGAGCCGTCCAAGTTGCGCAATCCCATCGAGCACTTCGGGTGCTGTCGGCTCCTTAACTGGGTTCGCGTTCCATCCGTACATCGACGGGACAGGATGTGGGTCAGCGGGCGGCGTAACGGCCCGTCGGCCTGCGCCTGGTTCAATGCCAACGCCACGCTGGGTAGCATCCCGGAGCCTTCGTGCAAGCGGTGCCTCAATCGTGCTCGACGCAGACTTGACGAATTCTCCCTGCTCGCGGAGTCGTCGCAGAAGGGTACTCGCTGGAACCCCTAACTCCTTCGCAAGCTCGTGTACCCGGATCTTTCCCGCCATCTGATGCTCCTGTGTCAAGGCGTGACTAGCGGTCCCCACCGTGGCGGCCCAGGACTCCGCACGATTCTCTCAGGAATGCGGAGTCTGGACGTGATGAATCCCCCCGGTACTTGTTCCTTCGGCAGCCGCAGCCGCCCCGCTTGCACCGCGGTCACCAGCTCGGTGAACGATTCGATACACCACGACAGTTCAGCCGCGTCTCGTTCGTGGTGTTGCGGGTCGTGCTGCCGGAGTCCGTACAGCACGTACTTCCACACCAGCCATGCCACCCACTGGCCATACGTTGACGGACTCAACGGTGCATCGACCTGGTACACGATGTTTCTGGTATGCGCGCCTGCTTCCCGGTCGATCAGCCAGACGGCCAGGTCGAGCTGTTCGTTCAACCTGGCCATATCCCGGGTGTCCTTGGGCCGCTGCTCGTGGATGTACCGCCAGGTACCGACCAGCTGCACGGTGACTCGGCCGACGAGGGTGCTCGGTTCTTCCCTCCCGGCGCACACTCGCAGGAACAGCCCGGAACCCGGCAAGGGCTGGTCCGGTGTCGCCTCCGTCGGCGGCAGGGGTGAAGGCGAAGGGCGTATCCGGAGTGAGGCTGTAGACGACGTACTCGGGTCGAGCGTCGGGCATAAGGGCACGTCCTTTCAACAAGCAATCTTGGGAAAGCGTTGGAAAAGAAAAGCTTTGACGGTTCAGTCCGGCGGTTCGCCGCACGGCAGAGGTGGACAGTCCGCCTGCACCTCGTCATCCACCGTGACGACCAGATGATGCTTTCCTGTTCCGTCGTATGTCTCGCCGGTCGGTCACCTCGAATGTGTGGCAGATGTAGGACCAGAGATTCCGGTGCTCCGGCCAGCGAAGTTGTGCATCCTCGAGGAGGATTGACTCGGCTCCGAAATTGACAGAGACGCCGCCGAGAACGTAGAGCGACAGAAGATGGATGCTGCCGTGTTCGTCGCCGCGCCACACGACCCGGGTGCCGTCCATCTCGGTGGTGTGGTTGCGGAACCTGGTGCGTTGCTTGGTCACTGGTTCACCTGCCCGTCGGGCAGGATCCAGCCCGGTGTCTCGTCCACCCAGACGGCGGGATGCGGGATGCGGCCGTCGCGGATCTCCTGCCAGATCGTTTCGCGGCGCATCCGGTGGTGTTTCTCCATCTCGCGGGTGGACGCGAAACGGATCGTCGGCGCACGCTCGAACGGCTCGAAGCTGTGGGCGCACCAGTGCTCGATGCACGGCAGCGACCAGCCGACCCGGCGACCGACCTGTATGTCCGGCGCCGGAACCCACAACAATCGGGAATTCGTGGTCCTCGCCTTGTACACGTGATCTGGATTGACGCCCGCGCGTATCGAGAGCGCCCGGACACCGAAGTAGCGCCGCACGCCGACATCGAGCGGATGCGGCTCCGCACGAGAATTGGCTCCGTTACTGGTCGCTGTCATCGACACTGATTCCCCTTTCCCGTAGGTGTTTTGCTTTCGCTCGCTTCATGAATTCCGGCATGTGTAGGTGTGTCACCGTGCCGTCGTGCCGGTCGCGGAGGTAGTCGGCTTCGAACTGAATTTCCTGCCACAGAATCGCGTCGAGTTCCGGGTACTCGTGCCGCACCTGTCCGAGCCGCGCGGGTGGATCGAACATGCGGGGCCGCCCACCCCACAGGCTCGCGGAAGCACCGTGCACGTAGATGACGTGGTCGTGCACAGTCCATGTCGCACAAGCACTCTCGTCCTCGGACCACGTGCCTTGCCGCAGCCCTTCGAGGGGGTGCGCGGCACAGCCCATCAGCCCTCGTCCTGCCCTGGGCCGTCGAGGAACTGGGACAACGTCTTGCGATGGACCTCCAGGTCGGTGGCCATCTCGTAGTTCGTGTAGGCGGCCCACAGCAGGACCGCGACGGGCGCCATGACGGCAGGGCCGCGCACCCAGGCGCCTTCGGTGAGCAGACCTCCGCCGATAGCGATCAGGAATCCGCTCACGACATACAGTGCGCGTCGGACGCGGAATGCTCGGCGCTGGTCGGCGATCACGTCAGAATCCATGAGTCGAACGGCTCCCTGTGGGTGTCGGGTTTGAGATGTCCCGCGTCGATGAGTGTTTGTCTCGCGAAACGCTGTCGTGGGCAACGGCATTCGCGATGCAGCTGCATGTCCCGGTGGGCTTGGGCGACGGTCATCGGGCCGTCCGGGGCCGTGCAGTCGACCAGAACCTGTTGGGGGACAGCGGCGTCCACGCGCCCGTGTGCACCCTGGCGGACGGTGAGTGGATGGATGTCGTCGTGGTGGTCCGCAGGCCACAGACACGCGAGCGCGACGAGGAGCACGAATGCAGCCATGAGCACAGCGGCGGCGGTGTAGACGGCGGCCCAGGTAGTCACCGGTCGACCTCCGCCGCTACTCGGGCGCGTGTCCATGTCTCCGGCGGGTACACGACTTCGACGTCCAGTCCGTCCTCGCACACTCGCGCTGGCGAGTTGTCGAGGGTGTCGAGTCCGTGCACGATCAGGATCTCGACGTCGAGACCCGCGGCGATTCCGAGCGCGTAACCGACCGGATCGTCACAATCGGTCGGCGGGCGAACGATGTACAACAGCTGGTAGCCCAGCGTGCCCGCGTGCTTTTCGATGTCGAGTGCATGCCGTGGGGCATTCAATCCCGAGATGTCTCGGCGCACGAGAGCGATCGCTTTCGGACGGCGATCGACGTTCGCGTCCGGGTCGAGGGTGCTGGTGTGCTGCTGTGTGGCTTCTGTCGGCGGTGGTCCCCCCGTGGTCTCTGAGAGGTCTTCTCGCGCAGAGGTTCTCGGCGTCACGACGCACCCCCAGCGGCGATGTGATGGGTGTGAATCAGGTGCGCCATTTCCGTCCACGTAGCCGTCAGGGGTAGCGCACACCAGGTCAACGTGCCGCCCTCACGCGGCCGGATGCGCCCGTAGCGCCCCAGCGGCATGACGGCCATCGGCAGCCCATCCTGCTCGTGCACACGCGGCTCGACGACCTCCACCACCAGCTCGTCCGATCGGGTGATCAGCAGCCGGATCGACAACTCGTTGAACGTTTCACTCGCCAGCCGATGCAGCGCCTGCGCGGTGCGGGTGTAGATCGGATACTCCCGCGAGGTCCGCTGCCGGGTGGCCTCCATCGCCTCGTCGAAGAGCGCGCCGACCACGGTGTCCACCATCGGCACCATGTCGCGCAGCCCCGCCCGCGTCAGGCTCTCGTGCACATGCAGCCGGGCGCACTCCAACCCGGCTCGCGAGACCGAGCACCGAAAACCATCGAGTTCGGTAACACTCACCGCCCGCGCCCGGCCGGCACCCCGCTCGTTTCTGCGCAGCACCACCTGGCCCTCTCGGCGATCCAGGGACCACAACCGCACCGCAGGATCCGCTGCGCACAGCCGCGCCACCAGCATCCGTCGCGGCCCCGACTCCGCATGCAGATGCAGCCGCGACGGCACCACCAGGTCACGGCACTCGCCGCGTTCGAATTCGTTGGTCAGCATCCACAACGATCCCGTCGCCGTTCCGGCATCGGAATAGGCCCGATCCAGACAGAAACCCTCGCCCTCGGCGAACGCCCGCAATCGATGCTCCGTCTCCAGCACGTCGAGCACCCACTCCTCGCGGAAGTACCCCAACATCAACGGTCGCGGATTCACAGCAGCCCCCCAACCGACAGCACTCCCAGGTGCGCCATTGCCGTCCAGGCGGCGCACAGAATGCCCGTCACGGGCGGCTTTTCGACAATCAAAGGATTCAGTTTCGCGCCGATACCGCGCGGTACTACTGACTCTGCACTCATCGCAGGGTCACCTCGCACACCTGCGCATGGGCGCGTACTGCCAGCATGTCGAGCAGAACCATGCGTGGAACCGCCATGCCGCACAGATGTCCCGGAACGGTGATCACCATGTGCGCTTCGGCGCGGCAGCACTCACACACAAGATCCACGTACGCAGGAGGCACCGCGGCCGTCTGAGGTGATTGCTCCCGGAAAACTGCAGCCAACTGGAAGCCCAGATCCCAAGCAGCCCGGATCATCTGGCGCTCAGCACGATCACCATCACCGACGAGATCCGTACGCAAATACCCATACGCCAAGGGCGGTGCAGCGTTTGTCGGAGACCTCCCCTCAGCATGATCAGCGATTTCGATCACGACCGGTTCGGTGAAAGCGAACGGGTCTGGATCCGCGGCCCGGCACCCCGCCTGATCGCGCCGCTGGTGCGTCGTCAATGCCGGGGTCGATTCGTCTGTGCTTTCCCAATCAGCAAACATCCGTCCCACCTCATGTCTCGCTGCTTCACCAGACGGCCGGTTGGTCGGGTGTACGAACTACCCGAACGCCTGATTTCCGCCGGTCACAGGGTCAAGGGCTTGTGGCCGGTAGCCGGTGGCATCGCCCCTGCCACGGGGGTTGGCCCGGATCGGACCGTCGCCCCTGGGGTGGTGATCCCCGACACATTGAAATAGTCACATGAAAATTCACGTGAAGCAATAGGCGGATTTATACGTGCGGTATCATGTGGAGAATCCCCTGGTTGTCGCGCCCGAATCCATGATCGGGCAGACTGGGCATGCTCATGAGGACCGAGACCGCAGGAGGGCACGTGGCCATTCGAGGCGACTCTGCAGCCGTGGCATATCTGGTAGGTGCCGAGCTGTCCACCAGGCGCGGCCAGGCCCGCAAGACCATCGCGGATGCAGCCAAGGCGCTCGGCTGTTCAACCGGCAAGATCCACAACATGGAGTCGGGTCGCAATCAGCAACGACCCGACGAGGTCGACACGTTGCTGCGGTTCTACGGATCAAGCCAGGTCGACATCGATAGGTTGTGCGCGTTGGCGGCATCGGCGGACGAGCGTGCCGCGTGGTGGGCGCCGTGGTCCGATGTCGTGCCCGACTGGTTGCGAACGTTCGTCGGACTCGAAGGATTGGCAACGCACGCCCACATCTACGCGCCCCAGGTACTTCCGGCCCTGGTGCAGACCTCCGGCTATAGCCTGGCGGCGACCGAAGGCACATTGCGCGTGCCAGCAGACCACAACGACCGGGTCGCCGCGTTGCGGCAAGAGCGGCAACGGCGAGTGACCGAGAGCGACGATCCGCTCGAACTCGAAGCCTTCATCGAGCAGGCCGCGCTGGAACGGCCGATCGGTCCGCCCGGAGTGATGATCGAGCAGTACCGGCATCTGCTCGAGCTCGCAGATCTCCCGAATGTCTCGTTGCGACTGCTGCTGACCAGCATCGGCCATCACGAAGCTATCGCCGGACGGTTCGTCCTGCTGGACTTCGCCGAAGCCAGCTCGATCGCGTACGTCGAGATGCGGCACGGCGCCGTCTACCTGCAGGAGTCGAAATACGTGGATGGGTACACTAAGACCGTCGAACAACTACGCGACGTTGCGCTCTCGCCGGAAGCTACAGCCGAGGCGATCAGAGAGCTCATCGATGCGTAACGCACCATTGGGAGAGACGATGTTTACCGGCGCACGACGTGCAGGCCGCAGGAAAAGTACCTACAGCGACCACGCCAACGGATGCGTAGCAGTCGACTTCCTCAGCGACTCGACCGGCAACCGGACAGCCCTGATCGAGGTAACCGACACCAAACTGGCCGACAGCCCGGCCATCCTGTTCACACCTGCCCAATGGTCCGCATGGCAGAACGAGGTCGCGTCAGACCGGCTGACCAACGCTAACGGTTGTGTCGAGGTCACCGTTACGGGAAGAACTTGGCATGTTGCCGCGGTCAATGGCTCTGCCGCCTTCGTCTTCGACGAGATCGAGTGGACAGCCTTCCGAAAAGCTGTCCTCGACAACGAGTTCGCTGCTGAAGAGGCGTTCGCAAGGGCCTGATTGTAGGGTCTCAGAACTCGTGTCGGAATCTCAGAATGAGTGTCGGTGACGTGGCGGATCCGTCATAGTTTTGAGATTCCGCTCCCGTCGCGGGCTGATTGGTGAATGATCGTCGCCAGTTAGCTTCCGCGGCAGGAGGTTTCGAGTTGTCGAGCGTGGGTGTGCCGGGCTCTCAGCGGTCGGTCGGTGTCGATGCTGTCGAGGTCGCTTTCCGGCGTGCCGATGGGTCCGAGCTGGTCCAGCCGCTGGAAGCTGTGGGGGCTGAGGTGTTGGGCGGGGCGGCTCCGTGGCGGAGGTTCCGCTGGTATCACGATCAGAAGCACTATTCGGGGTCGTATTGGTCGGCGACCGAGTCCGGGCATGTCGTCTATGAGTCGCGGCTCGAGCTGGCTCGGCTGTTGTTCGCCGATTTCGATTGCTCGGTGCGGCGGATCGTGGCGCAGCCGTTTCTGCTGCGGGCGGAGTGCGGCGGGAAGGTTCGCCGTCACGTCCCGGACTTCTTGTTGTTCACCGGATCCGGCCCGGTGGTGGTCGATGTGAAACCTGCTGCGCGGCTACAGAATCCGAAGGTCGCGTTCACGTTTGGGTGGACCGAGCAGGTGGTGACGGCTCGTGGCTGGCGATACGAGGTCTGGATCGAACCGGAGCCGGTTGAGCTGGGCAATGTCGGATTCCTCGCCGGCTACCGGCGGGCCTGGTTGTTCGAGCCGGACGTTCTCGATGGGGTGCGGGGCTCGGTAACGAGCGGGATGACTATCGCCGAGGTACTTGCTTCGATATCGACGCTTCCGCGAGCGGTGGTCCGGGCAGGACTGTTGCACCTGTTGTGGCGGCAGGAGTTCGTGGTGGATATGTCCACGCGGCTCAGGTCGGGCAGCATTCTGCAGGCGGCGTGATGGCCAGGGCGGCAACCCGATTCGGTGTCGGTACTCGGTTGATCTATGACGGCGAGGCTGTCGAGGTCGTGGAGATGATCCTCACGCCGGTCGGCAATGAGGTTGTCCTGCGGTCGCAGTCGGCGGAGCGGTCGGTGCGCCGTGTGTCGGTGCGCGAGTTGCTCACCTCCGACAGTGTCCGGGTGGTCCCGGTCGAGGACGGCCCGGCAGGCACCGACGACGAGGCGTTGGCAAGCGCTGTTCTGGACAACTTGAGCGACGCCGAACGGTGTCGTTTGCTCGAGCGGGCCGCGCATGTCCGGGAAGTGCTGACCGGCTACAAGTCCGGCGCCGCCGAGCTGGCCGCGGCGGAAGAGCCACGGGCCGAATACGATCCGGCGTTGCCGTCGACTACCCGGTACGAGGCGAAAGCGATCGAGCTGGGGGTCAGTGTCCGGACGGTGGAGCGCTGGGTCGCCGACTATCGCAGGGCCGGCGAAGCGGGCTTGGTGGAGAGCAGGTCCACGGGCCGGAATTCGTTCGGCAGCACCGACTCCCGCTGGGCCGAGACTGCGCTGGAGGTGATGGCCGAGCACACCGAACAGTCCCGGCCGTCGCGGACGTTGGTGATCGAGCGGACCAACGCGCGGGTGACCGGACGGTTCGGTGCGGGGGTGGTGGAGTTGCCGTCGCGGGCGACGGCGTTCCGGATTCTGGAGGAGCTGGAGCGGCGGAATCCGTTGTTCCGGTTGAGCACCAAGCGAAATCGGGATATCGCGGGGCGTCCGGACGGGGTTTACGGGAAGCTGCGCCCGACACGGCCGGGTGAGTATCTGCTGATGGACACCACCAGGCTGGATGTGTTTGCGCTGGATCCGGTGACGTTGCGGTGGATGCAGGCCGAGCTCACGGTGTCGATGGACTGGTACTCGCGCTGCATCTGCGGGATCCGGATCACGCCGGTGTCGACGAAGTCGGTGGACGCGGCGGCGACGCTGTTCCAGGCGTTCCGGCCCCGCCCGGCCGGCGCGGAGTGGCCGCGCCATGCGGTCTGGCCCGAGCACGGTATTCCGCGGTCGGTGCTGGTCGATGTCGATGCGATCGAGGGCCCACTGCGCGGGGCGGCGAATCCGGCGGTGGTGCCGGAGACGATCGTGATCGATCACGGCAAGATCTATGTCTCGGAGCATCTGACCAGCGTGTGTCAGCGGATGGGGATCTCGATCCAACCGGCCAGGCTGCGAACGGGTCGTGACAAGGGCCCGGTCGAGCGGTTCTTCCGCACCCTGCGCGAGGATCTACTCCAGGCGCTGCCCGGTTACAAGGGTCCCGATGTTCATTCGCGGGGGCTGGATCCGGAATCGGAGGCGTTCTTTTATCTGGATGAGCTGGAGGCGATCATCCGGGAATGGGTGGCGACGGTTTACCACTGCCGCCCCCATGACGGCCTGGTCGACCCGCAGGTCGAAGGGCTGCGGTTTTCACCTGCGGCGATGTTCGAGCACGGCATGGCCCGCGCCGGCTACATCGAGGTCCCGAGGGATCCGGACCTGGCCTACGAGTTCCTCAAGGTCGAGTGGCGCACCATCCAGCACTACGGTGTCGAGTTCGGCGGACGCCGCTACAACGGTGATGCTCTCGACGGGCTGCGCGGCAAGCTCAGCCCCTACGCCGGAGCCAAAGCCAAACGCCGCTGGCCGATCCACTACGACCCCGACGACATCACCCGCGCTTGGTTCAGAAATCCCGATACCGGGTGGCGGGCGCTGCGCTGGGAACACGCCCCGGTCGCGGACATGCCATTCAGCGAGGACGCCCTCAAGTTCGCCCGCCAGCTGGCCGCGGCGAAATATACCTACCCCGACGACCGGCTCGCGGTCGCGGACCTGCTGGAACGTTGGAACCTCGGCTTGGGTTCGTCGGTGGTCGAGCGCCGCATGGCGTTGCGGCTGTCGCGCGAAGCGGCCACCTTCGACGGCACTTCCACCGCCGACGAGGTGAGCACGCTGCCATCGGTGGCGAAGATCCTGGCCCGCACCGCCGGAGCCGCTGAGAGTGCCGCGCCCGCGCCGCCGCCGGAGTCCGAACCCGAAGGTGGTGACGCCGACGATACTGACGACGAATTCGACTACGGCAGAGACGATTTCGATGACGAGGACTTCTACGCCGACGCCCTGGAGGATGTGTGAGCGCCCGGCCCGGCACCGAGAATTCATCAGCGCCGACGCCATCGGCGCCGCGGCTGGACAATCTCACCTTGTCCCGCAAGGAGGGCTGGCGCCGGTTCTGTGACACCCCGGCCCGGATTCGGCCGGAGTCGTTGACGCGTCGGCAACTGGAAGCGTTGGGCGAGAACGCGTTCGAAGACCACAACCGGCAGCGGCGCGAATGGCACGCCAACCTCGGTCCGTTGATGACGCCGCAGATGGAGGCGTTGCACGAGGACTTGTGGGACATTGTGGACAGCAACTGCCAGGACGGCGACAAGGCCAAGGGCGCGGTCGCGGTCGATGCCTTCCCGGGCCTGGGCAAGACCACCGCGGTGCTGGCGTTCGCCAAGAAATTCCATCGCCGCGAGGTCGCCGTGCTCGGAGAGGAAACCGACGCCGGACACGAGCGTTGGCCGGTCTGCCGGGTCGGGTTGACCGGCAATACCGGTATGCGTGAATTGAACCGGGCGATGCTGGAGTTCTACGGCCACCCGGGGGTCAACCGCGGCACGGCCGCCGAGTTCGCCCACCGCGCCCTGGACTGCGTATTGTCTTGCGGCACAACCATAATCGTGGTCGATGACCTGCACTTTCTGCGATGGAACCACCGCAGCGGGGTCGAGATCAGCAACCACTTCAAATACATCGCCAACGAATTCCCGGTCACCCTGGTGTTCGTCGGGGTCGGGCTGGCTGCGAAAGGCTTGTTCTCCGAGGGCACCGACTATCACGACGCGGTGCTCGCCCAGACCGGGCGGCGCGCCACTGCGCTGGATATGCCCGGGTTCACCGTCGACACCGACACCGGCCGCAGACAGTGGCGCAAGCTGTTGCTCGGCATCGAGCAACGCGTCGTGCTGGCCGACAAGCACCCCGGGATGATCGCCGACGACCTGTCGGACTACCTGTTCGCCCGCTCCACCGGCCATATCGGATCGTTGATGACCCTGATCAATCGCGGTTGCCAAAGAGCGGTCCGCACCGGCGCCGAGAAGCTCGATATCGCGCTGCTCGACCAGGTGAAAAACGACGCCGCCGCGGAGAAGGGCCGCCAGGAACTGGAAGCCGCGATCACGGCCCGCAAGGTCACCACCCGGCTGCGGAAGACCGGTTGAGCGCCCGGACGCTGCCGATCCGGGTGGAGCCGCTGCCCGGCGAAGCGATCGACTCCTGGCTCGAAGCCCTCGCCGCCCGCCACCGCGCCAGCTGGCAAGACATGCTCGACGCTGTCGGGCTCACCCAGCCCAGATCTACGGTGACCGCCTGGATCGCCCGGCCAACGCCGCACGAGATGACCACGCTGACCACCGCGACCACCTGCGACCCTGCCGACATCGCGGCGGCCACGCTGGACCGCTACCACGGCACCGCGTTGCGGATCGACCCCGTCACCCGCAAACTGAGTGCCTTCCCCTGGAGCCCGGTCAGCTCGTCGCGGTTCTGCCCGCAATGTCTTGCCGAGACCGGTGGCCGCTGGCAGCTGCGCTGGCGCCTGGCCTGGTCGTTCGCCTGCCTGCGCCACCACCGGCTGCTCGCCGACACCTGCCCGGTCTGCCGGCATCGTCAACGCCGCCTTCCCCTGCCCGGCCTCGCGGTCCCCGCGCCCGGCCGTTGCGCCAGCCCACTGCCCGGCGCGGTCGGCATCGCCCCCGCCCGCTGCGGCGCCGACCTGACCGGAGCCGACACGGGTCACCTCGACACCGATCACCCAGCCCTGCACGCCCAGCGCCGGATCGACAACATCATCGACACCGGCACCGCTGCGTTCGGCGTCTACGCCACCGCACCCATGCCGGGCGAAACGGCACTGACCGACCTCAGAATTGTCGCTGACCGCGTCCTCACCTACGCCAGCCCGGAATCGCTGGCCGAGGTGATCCCACCCGACCTGCTCGACGCGCACTCCCAGGCCACCCATCGAGCCGACACCCACAGGCCCGGCCGCGCCTTACCGGCCGCGCCCACGGCAGCCGTTGCCGTCACCGCAGCCCTCGCCGCCCTGGGCGCGCCCGACGCCCACCGAGGCGGTGACGCCCTGCGCTGGCTGATCACCGAGACACGCGACTACCGAGGAAAAACCCACTCCGCCACCAAGACCAACGCCTCCACCCTGCGGCGAACCGGCGCCAGCCCCGTGCTGGACGCGGTCCAGCTGTCCGCCCTCGCCCCGTCGATGAACCCCGGCGACCAGCTGCGCTACCGCATCGCCGATGTCTTTCCCCAGCGCCCGGACAGCCGACCGGCCAGAATCACCGCGCTCGCTCGCAACCTCCCGACGCTGCTCTGGCCGGTCTGGTCACTGCGGCTGGCGATGCCACGCCCTCAGCAACGACAACTCCGGCCCGGACTCTCGGTCGCGCTGCTGATCGTCGGGACGATGCTGCCGATCGCCGACGCGGCCCAGATGCTCGGCGGTGTCACCGACAACGGCCGCACCATCCGGGCGTTGAAACTGCTCGCCGACTGCGGCCACTGGGACGACGTCCGGCGGTCGCTCACTCTGATGAGCGACTACCTCGCCGACGTCGGCGCACCTATCGACTACCAGCGCCGCCGCAGCCTCGACTACACCGGCCTGCTACCCGAGCACACCTGGCAGCGGATCTGCCGCGACATCGGCGCGGTCGCCCTCAACAGCGCCACCGCCAAACGCGCCCGCTGCTACCTGTTCGAACGCCTGAGCGGCCTGCCCAACGATGCCAGCCCCACCGCCGTCAACAACAAGCACTTCCATACCCGCACAGCCGATTTCGTCCGCCGGCTCACACCGCAACTGGCCCGCGCCCTCGACGACCACGCCCTCGAATTCCTCACCACCCACGGCATCGATGACGAACCACCCAGCTGGCAGCCGCCCACCCACCTGCTGCACGGACTGTCACTGCCCGGCGCCGACCCCGCCGACATCGATATCACCCACCTGCACCGCCTGATCCGCCACGAAGAACACACCCCGGGTCGAGCAGCAGAAATACTCGGCACCACCCTCGACACAGTCCGGCACCTCCTGGAGATCCACCCCGCCCCGCTCTCCGCCGACACCGCAGCGAACCGATCCGCCTACCTCACCGCGAAAGCGGCCCTGCCCCCAGGCAAACTCGGCGACCTCTACCTGCACCAGCGCCTCAGCACCGCCGAGATCGGCACACGAATCGGCGTCGACGCCACCGTCATCGCGCTGCTCGCCCGCGACTACCACATACCGCTGCGCACCCCCGGACGACAACGCATCACCCACGTCGACCGAGATTGGCTCCACGAGCAATACATCACCCTGGGCCGCCCCATGGAACACCTCGCCCACGAAACCGGCATGACCTCGGGCACCCTGGCTAAATGGGCTGAGCGCTACAACATTCCCCTCCGACGCCAACCCCGCCGACCCCCCTTCCACGACCGCCCGAACCACCCCACCGCGGCCGACCTCGCAGCATCACCGATCCTATTGCGGCAGGCCCTCATCAAGACCGACAGCGGTCGCCTCAACGACTTCGTCATCGCCTGCAGATACGACAGCCTCCTGTCAGCCGCCAGAACCATCGGCCGCCACCCCGTCACGATCAGAAGAAGAATTTACAAACTCGAACGAGACCTCGGCGGCGCACTCCTGGACCGCGCCCGCGCGAACCGGGCCATGACACTCACACCACTCGGCCAAGCCGTCCTGAACGCGATCAATGAGATCGGGGCCACCAACGACGAAGATGACACAATCACCCGTCCCACCACCACCGAAACGATTCACACCAACAGCAGACCGAGGAAATTGTCCTCTGCCAGCTGATCTGACGCGCTGCCACCATTCTGGCGCGACTGTGAGGTTCCTACCCGGCCAACTCGGCGACTGCTTGTTCAGCGGGAATCACACCGTCGATCCGCAGCACGGACTCACCGGCATACAGTGCGGCCCGATCGACCCACTGCGCGGGCATCCCTTCCAGCTGCGCTGCCGGACTGAACAATGGAATCGCGGGGCGCTGCATCCGCAGCACCGATCCTTCGCTGTTCTCGGGCGCCCAACGGGCCAGCGGGCCACTGAGTGCATTGATCAGCGCCGGAAGCCGACGCGCCGCCCCGTCTGGGCGGCACCAGCGATCGGTGACCGAGTTGGGCACCACCCGGTGCCGGGCAGGCCAACCCAACCCGAACACGGTTGTCTCCAGCGTCGTGCGGGCGGCGAGGATTCGCTCCTGGTATTCGCGGTGAGCACTGGACTCTTCGGTGAGGACGAAGCGAGTCCCGGCCACCACCCCGGCCGCACCGGCAGCCAGCGCGGCGGCGGTGTCAGCACCCGTCGCCACACCTCCGGCCAGAAACACCGGCCGCTCCTGCGCAATAGCTAGCGCTCGCGGCAGAAACTCCAGGGCCGCAACAGTTCCCACCAAATGCCCGCCCGCTTCGCGGCCCTGAGCGATCAGACCGTCCGCACCCCATCCCATTGCCTGACGAGCTTGGTTCTCGGTTCCGACCATCACCAGCACGAACACGCCAGCCTCGCGAAGCTCACGCACCAGCGCGGCGTCTCCGCCGAATGCAACCACCACGACATCGACACCGACTTCGACACAGGCTGCGA
Source organism: Nocardia wallacei (assembly GCF_029869545.1). Lineage (GTDB taxonomy): Bacteria > Actinomycetota > Actinomycetes > Mycobacteriales > Mycobacteriaceae > Nocardia > Nocardia wallacei_A. The sequence continues at coordinate 38,117 of NZ_JARWQD010000136.1, forward strand.
CATGGTGACGACGCGCAAACTGCATCAACAGATTGACCGCCACACACCGACCGGGAGCCTCGTCCCGCACCCGGCCGATCGCGGCCCGCAACGGGGTCGGTGGCATCAAACCGATCGTCCCGAGCCCACCCGCGCCCGCAACAGCAGCGGCCAACCGACCGCCCGCGATGCCAGGCATGCCCGCCTGCGCAACCGGAACATCCAACCGAAACCTGTCCAGAACATCCACAAGCCCGACCCTAATCGCTTGGGCCGCAACCCGACCGGACAACATTTCGCGTTTGCCATCCGGCGACGATCCGAACCAAGACCTGTCCAATACATGACACGGCAAGAGCGTCAACCGACGCCAGGCCGACCGGCACCAGGACAGAAATGCCACCGAAACGAGACAACCACCTCTGGCCACCACCTGAGACAAGCCAGAAATCACCAGGTCAGGAGGATCGCATCCGCCACGAATTTTGGGACCCTACATGACTTGTAGGGTCTCAAAACTCGTGGCGGAATCTCAGAAAGTTTGGCGGTGACGTGGCGGACCTGCCACAGTTCTGAGATTGCGAACTCCCGCTGGCAGATGGCTCGGCCACCGCGCGGGTGACCGAAGGAACCCCGCCGACTGCCCTGTAAGTAGCCGATGAGCGAGTGGTGTTACGGACAGCGAGTTGCCGGAAGTGTCGTTTCAGACCGGTTGTTATGGTTCGGTCGAATCTCTTGCGCCGGGTGGTTCCTGCTTGGTTGAGTGATACGGATCCCCTATCGCGCCGGGGTGGCTTCGAGTGCGGGAGGTCGGTGGGGTGGAGCCGGTGACGATGGTGGTGGCCGCGGTGGCTGCCGGTGCGGCGGCGGGATTGACGGGCACGGCCGAGCGGGCGGTCACTGATGCGTATCAGGCATTGAAGAGGCTGATCACCGGCCGGTATCGGTCGGTGGATGTGGAGGTCGTGGAACGGCAGCCGCAGTCGACTGCACGTCGGGCGGTGCTGGTCGAGGAACTCGCACAGGCCGGCGCCGGAGACGACGAGGAACTGCTGACCGCGGCAGGGCAGGTGCTGGTGGCAGTGCAGCACCACGCGCCGCAGGTCGCCGAGACGGTCGGTGTGCGGTTGCGGGAGATCCGCGCCGGTCAGCTGGAGATCACCGATGTCACCGCTGCCACGGGTGCCGGAGTGATCGCCGAGAACATTTCCGTGGAAGGTTCGTTCAGGATCAGCGGGATACGGGCGGACGGGCGATCGCCGCACCCTCCAGCGGCGCAGTAGGGGTAGACCGGGGTACTGCTGCGCCACCAGAACCCGCGATCGTCATCACTGGTGTGAAGGTCGGTCGGGATCTCACTGTCCACTACTCGGTCGTCCAGCCGTCGCCGCGTCCTGTGGTGACCAGCACGCTGCGCCGGGACGTGGCGTCCTTCGTCGGACGCGACACCGAGCTGCAGCGAATCGTGGACGCGGCCGGGCCGGGGCAGGTGGTGTCGATCCATACCATCGACGGCATGCCCGGAGTCGGCAAGACCGCCCTGGTCACCCGCGCCGCCCACGAGTTGGCGACCGAATTCCCCGACGGACGGTATTTCGTCGAGCTGCACGCCCATACGCCGGGACAGACTGCCGCGGATCCCGCCGACGTGCTCGCCAGGCTGCTCACCGGTCTCGGTGTCGATCCCCGGTCCCTGCCCGCCACCCTGGAGGGGCGCCGGGATTTGTGGCTGGACCGCGTGAATGGCAAACGGATACTGCTGGTCCTCGACGACGCGCGTGACCACGCGCAGGTCGAACCATTGCTGCCTGCGGGCGGCGGCTGTCTGACGCTGGTCACCAGCCGGCGTCGCCTGGTCGCACTCGATGGCGCCGTTGCGGTGCCGCTGGACGTGCTGGCCCCCGATGCCGCCGTCGAATTGTTCCTCGCCCTCGCTCACCGCACCCCCACAGAGACAGACTCGATTGCGGTCGCCGAGGTCGTCCGGCGCTGCGGGTTCCTGCCGTTGGCGATCGTGCTGCTGGCCGGCCGGTGGGCGCAGCGCCCGGCCTGGACCATCGCCATGCTGGCGGGCGAGTTCGCCGCCACCGCGGACCGGCTCGGTGAACTCGAGGCCGGACCACGGGCGGTGCGAGTCGCGTTCACCATGTCCTACCAAGACCTACCCCCTCAACGGCAACGCCTGTTCCGGTGTCTGGGCCTGCATCCGGGGTCCGATACCGACATGCACACGGCCGCTGCGCTGGCCGGTGTCCCCGTCGCGGCGGCGCAGACCGAGTTGGAGGCGCTCTACACCGACCATCTCGTCGAGGAAACCCAGCCCGGCCGCTACCGACAACACGACCTACTCCGCACCTACGCCCGCACCCTGGCCGACACCGACCTGACCGACACCAACCGTCGAGCGGTGGATCGGCTGTTGGACTACTACCAGGCCACGGCCGCCGCGGCCGACCGACACCTGGCCCGCCGCACACGACCCACTGCCCGCCCCAGCACCCACACCGTCACCTCACTGCCGGACGCTGCGGTGCCGGAATTCCGCGACGAGATGCAGGCGCTGGCGTGGATGCGCACCGAACGCGCCAACCTGCTCGCCTGCCTCAAACACACCACCACCTCCCAGCCTTCACGATCGATCGGCCTGGCCGACATCCTCGCCGGCCTGCTCGAACGCGACGGACCATGGCCACAGGCATCCGATCTCCACCAGCGCGCCCTGGACACTGCCCACCACCTCGGCGCCGATCACCTCAGCGAAGCCAACACCCTCACCAACCTCGGCATCATGCGCCAGTTGACCGGGAACTTTGCCGACGCTGCCGACCTCCACCGGCAGGCGCTGGCCCTCTACCGCGAACTCGGCAACCGACTGGGCCAGGCCAACGCGCTCGGCAACCTCGGCATCGTGCACCAGCGCACCGGAGACCACACCGACGCCGCCGACCTGCAACAACAAGCACTGGGCCTCTACCGCGAACTCGGCGACCGACTGGGGCAAGCCGGCGCCCTCGACCATCTCGGCCTTGTCCGCAGACTAACCGGGGACTACGCCGACGCCGCCGACCTCCATCAACAAGCACTGGCCCTCTACCGCGAACTCGGCAACCGCCGCGGCCAAGCCGACACCCTCACCAACCTCGGCCTCGTGCACATGTGGACCGGGAACCACGCCGAGGCCGCCAGCCTCCACCGACAAGCGGTGGCCCTCTTCCGTGAACTCGGAAACCGGCTCGGCCAAGCCAACACTCTCGGCAACCTCGGTGTCGTGCACCAACTGACCGGAGATTACGCCGAGGCCGCCGACCTCCAGCAGCAGGCGCTGACCCTCTTCCGCGAACTCGGCAACCGACTGGGCCAGGCCAACACCCTCGGCAACCTCGCCGTCGTGCGCCGATCGGCTGGAGCCTATGCCGACGCTACGGACCTGCTCGGGCAGGCACTGCCCCTCTTCCGTGAGCTCGGCGACCGCCGCGGCGAAGCCGAGACGCTCAACGAAGTCGGACAACTGCTGCTCGAGACCGGTGAGCGACGCGACGCACTCCTACAGTTCACCGACGCGCTCGCGTTGGCACGCACGATCCGCAACCAACTCGAACAGGCTCGTGCACTGGAAGGAGCAGCCCGGTGCCGAGTCGGGCTCGACGACACGGCCACCGCCATCACCGAACTACGAGAGGCGGTCGAGATCTACCAGCGCATCGATGCACCCCAGACCGGCCCCGCCGCCGAATACCTCGCCACACTGACACCTGACCCCCCGCCACACTGACAACCAAAGCCGGCTGGCCGAGGTCCATACCTTGTACCCAAGATACGTGTGCTCACACTCAGCCCGATCCGAAGAGTGAAACACCCTGTCCGCCAAGAATTTTGGGCCAGAGGCCGACAGCATCTCCGGCCGGTCGCCACCGCCGAAGGCGGCGATACCGGGCCTGTACCCGCCAGTCACACAGCTCGACGACTCCGCGGTCTCGAAACCGGAAGACCACCGCCGCGCCACCGGATACGCCAGCGAGATCGATCGACCGCGACGCATAGCATCCGGAAATGCCGATGATCGGGTGGTTGGATTGGCAGGCAGACGATGCAAAGAAGGGGCATTGGACGGCGAGTCCACGAAAGCCTGCAGGTTCAGCCGGTCATCACACGACAAGCTGACTCCTGTCCACCTATGACATTTGCCGGGCGAAGCGGTCACGATTCGGCGCAGACGAAGAGGACAACGCCTCCGTGGAACGGATCGCTCACCAAGGACTGCCTGCGAGTTCGGTCGCCGATCTCCCGCACGATCCGCACCGTACTTTCGCGGAACTCCGAATTGAACTTGCGTCTGTTCTCCGCCACCTGCCTATGCTCTTCGGTCCGGCCTCCACGATATGAGGGGAATCGCATCCGAGGTTGCTCAGCGACTTGGTGAGGTCGGGTTCGAACGCGGCCGGGTTCGCCGCGGCCAGCGGCCGACAGATCGTGATGGCGTCCTTGGTGGAAGCCAACGCCTTCTCCTGCGGATCCAGGTTCGCGCTATAGCGATCAGCAACGCGACGAGACAGGTGAGCGCGCCGATGATCGCGACCCGCCGGGTCAGCGGGTTCTGCGAACCGACGGATGGCGCTGGCGTCTGGACCGCATTCACCCCTGGGTCGTCCGGCCGATTCGGTAGCTGGGCGGTGAGCGCGGCGAGCGGATCGATTAGCCCGAAGCCGACCCGCTCGTCGCGCCCGGAACCCGGCGCGTGTGCCGTGCGAGTGATCCGGTCGATCACCTCGCGCGCGGTGAGCGACGGGAAGCGGGACCGGACGAGCGCCGCGAGCCCCGCTACGTACGCGCTGGCGAAACTTGTGCTTTGGATCGAGCCGACCCCGGCCGCTGTCTGCACCCCGTTGACCAGTCCTGTGCTGCCCGGTGCACTGTCCAGTGAGACGATTCCCTCACCCGGCGCCGCGACACCGACCCACGGGCCGCTCAGTGAGAAGTGTGACGGGCTCCCGTCCGGGTCGACCGACGCAACCGACAGCACGTACGGCACGAACCAGGCCGGGCTCGCGACGGTCTGTACCGTCGACCATCCCGGCACGGAGACGTCGGGATTGTGGTTCTGTATCCTGCAGCTCGAGCGGGACTCCGCGTTGCTGGCCGACGAGCTAAAGCGGGACTCCACGTTGCTGGCCGCCGCGACGACCACCACGTTGTGGTCGTAGGCGTATTTCACCGACGCCCCGAGGGCGGCGTCTCCGATGTCGGTTCCGCCTGCGGCGCAGGCGTTTACGGCAATGTTGATGACGGTCGCACCCAGGTCAACTGCATGCACAACGGCCGACGCCAGCGTCCGCACGCTGCCGTAGCCTGAGCCTGCGATCGAGCCCGGCTCCGGCTCATCACTGCTGTCCTTGCGCTCGTAGGCGAGGCTGAGCTGGCGAATGCTCAATACCGTGGCGTCGGGAGCGACACCGGAGAACGCATCGTCCGCACTCGGCTGGGCCGCGACGATTCCCGCGACGAGAGTGCCGTGGCCGTCGCAGTCCTCGGTGCCATCGGAGTTCGAGACATAATCGCCACCGGGTTGTAAGCCCGGCAGCCGCGGATGCCGGTTCACCCCAGTGTCGATGATCGCCACTTTCTGGCCGGCGCCGCGGCTGAACTGCCAGGCGGCGGGCAGGTTGAGCATTCGTTGCGCGGGCGGCGGCTCGCGCAGGTTGGCACCATCGAACACCGGCTGCGCGCATAACGTCCGCTGCTCGGTGGCCTCTGGCGGAGCCGCCTGCGCGTCCTTGACCAACGCAGCGTCGTCTACGACCGGCGGGACTGTCCTCCCGAACGTGATGAAGGTGATGAGCGCGCGTCCGCCGCGGACCGTTGTGGTCGCAGTCTGCCGGAACACCTTGGTCCGACCGCCGCGTTCGCGCTCGGTGATCTCCACCGCGTAGTGGTCTTCGCCGAGCATGCTGATAGCTATGACGTGAGTGGCCCCGTCCGGAATCGCATCGATGCCGGCCTGAATCTCCGACGCCGACCCGATGTTCGCTTCGGGTGCCACCAGAGAGTGCGCCTTCTCCCCGCTGCGTTCGCCATAAATGGCGGACTCGAACTGCATGATCACTTCGCGGGATAGTGCAGCGTTGCGTTCGCGGGTCGTATTCTGGTTCGCCCGGTACACGATGACAGTGGCCGTGCTCAACACCACGACAAGCACCAAGAACGCGACAAAGGCCCGCCCGCGGCGCACGCGACGACGTTGCGCTCGGGTGCTGGCCCGAAGGAATTCGCGTTCTCGTCCGCTCAATGGCGGGTGGCGGGTCGTGTTGTCGGCGATGCGGCGGGATGTCTTGATGGCGGCGTCCAGCACGTTACCGGAATAGAGATACGCCTGGTCATGGGCGTGGCTGGCCCATTCGGCCGCCGTGACGCGGAGTCGGGTCAGCACCGCACGGTCTTGATGTGTTTCAGCGAGCCAGGTGTCACGCAGCAGCGGCCAGGCGGTGAGCAGCACTTCGTGGCTGATCTCGACAGTTTCCGCGGCGATGGTGAGCAGACGCTCGGCTGCGAACGCTTCGAGGACGGCGTCGATATCGCGTGCGTCGGCTTCGGTTCTGTTGCGGGTCAGCTCGCTGCGCTCGGCTCGGTCGGCGGTGTCAGCGCCGTCGCTGGTGGTGGCGGTCAGGCGGGTAAAGATCTGGCGGGCAAGGTCTTGTTGCGAGGGCGTGAGTCGGTCGTAAGTGTGTTGCGCGCTGTCGGCGACGGCGCGTTCGATGCCCCCAGTGCGCTCGTAGTCGGCGAGAACGAGAACGTCGCCGGTGCGGTGGCGCCAGGCTTGGTCCAAGGCGTGCGACAGCAGCGGCAGTACTCCGGTGCCCGCGATCGGTCCGTCCGGATCCGATCTGCGGGTCCGTATCTCGCGCAGCAGCGTCTCGACGAGGTCTGCATCGACGCGTGAACCGCTCTTCCTGGGTGGCTCGGTGATCGCCAGCCGCAGCTGTTGTTCGGTCATGGCGGTCACCAGGTAGCGACTCTGCACCGCGTCGGTCAGCTCGGGATAGTCCGCGCAGCGAGCCTCGAAGTCGGCGCGTACCACAAGCACCACGAGCGCGGGTGCGGTGCCGTGCGACCTAGGGTTGGTCGCGGCGGCATGCAGGGCCTCAACGAAACCGCGCCGCTGAGCCCCATCCGAACATTGGGTGAATGTCTGCTCGAACTGGTCGACGATCAGCAACAGCCGTCGAGGTCGGTCCTGGTCCTGTTCGGCGACGTCAACCGGCGACTCGCCCGGTAGGGCCAATGCGGCTTGAGCCGCAGTCAGCGCGAACCGCGTGGGGTCCTCATCCAGCATGTACCGAACGGAGCCGGCGTCGGCACCCGCCAACGACCCGACGCGCACGGCGAGTTCGTCGAGCGGCTCATGGCCCGGTGTGAGGACCAGGCACGGCCACGATGCCGACCCGGCAACTGGCGTCAACCCGGCCCCCCGGAAGCGGGGGATCACCCCGGCGCGCAGCAACGAGGTCTTCCCCGCGCCCGACACCCCGGAGACCACCAGCAAGCCAGGACCGTCGGCACAGCGGGCCATCCGCTCCAGTAACTCGGCCGTGGCGTGTTCCCTGCCGAAGAAGAACGCCGCGTCGCGCTCGCCGAACGAGCCCAGCCCTCGATACGGGGATTCGATCTCGCCGTGCGCGTCTACCAGCGGCGGCGGTGCGACTCCGTCTGTCCAGGTCCCGTGATAGTGGTAGTTGATCTGGGTGTTGTCGGACCCGACCTGTACCCCCATGGCACCCTTGGCATCGATCGTGACCTCACCGTCCGGACCCGCTGCCCCCGCACCCGCGGCCCCACCACGTTCCCGATCGGCGTCCATTTCGCCGTGCTTACCCGAAGGTATTCGTCTGCGTGTTGCGCTCGCCGACCTGAACGCCTTTAGCGTGGCGGAGGTCTATTCGGGTTGCTGTGCCATCGGGGCGCAGGTGCGTAAGGAGCACCTCGGCGGCCGCCCGCAGTTCCCGGTCGTCGTTCAATCCCGCCGCGGCCAGTGCCGCCTGCAGATCGACAGTATTGCTGCCGGGGGCCGCCTCGTTCAATTCGACTGCCGCGATTGTGTCGCTATCGTCGGCGTGGCGGCGGATGCGGTCGCGCAGCGCTGCATAGGCGTCTCTGACCGTCGCAGACGCGGCGTCCTGACCCCCCGCCGCAGCGCCGGCAACCAACGCCGTGGCGATTATCGTCAGTGGATCCATGCGCATCCCCCGTGTGACGAGCTTGTGTGGTCAACAGACTACTGGAAATCCTCTGAGGGAGGAATGTCGAAAGCCGCCGCGCACGGGATTTGCGCCCTCTCCTCCTGCGTCACACCAGGGACCGCGCACCCACCGATCTCGACCAGCTTCCGAACTATGTCCTGGCTGCCTAATGACTTCCGGCACATGACGAATCAACACACGCGCACACACGACGCAACAGGATGTGCCCGTTCGCCAGTCAGCCTGTCACCAGGTGCACTGTTCCGGCGTCGTCGAAGAATCCGCCGGTCGGTCCGTCATCGGGGAGGGTCGCGAGGTGAATCGCGATTGCCGCGCCCTGTTGGGGTGCGGAAGCCGTTGAGGTCGGTGACAGTGGAGTGGTGCTCCCGGTTCGGCGGCGTAGCAGCTTCGACAACAGTTCGCTGGACGCTCCGACCTTCGTGGCCAGCACCACGCCCGGTCGATCGACGGCAGCGCGTCGGGTGCGGCGCTCCGCGGTGCACCCCTCGCCGACCGGACCCAGATGTCTTCGGCCGAGGTCTCCGACCTGACGGACCTGCCGTTGCCGCGCTGGCCTCGACACGATGGGAGCTATCCGGACGGCCCGCAGGTTCGCGACCATACCCAGCTGACACGGCTGATCGCCCTCGGCCGGACCTGGGCGGTCATGCCCGAGCCCGTCCGAACCCACCTGCGCGACAAGCACGCCATCGTGCCGGTACCGGACGCGCCGACGTCACGACCGTCATCGCCTGGCCACCGCACAGCAGATCCAAAGCCGTCGCCGACCTCGTCCGCACCGCAGTACCGCCTCTAGCCGATACCTCTCCGTATGGTTCAGGAATCCACGCTGCAAGCTCGCCGCTACATATCCTGTAGCCGCTTATCGAGCGATCGCCCGGCGGTGGTTGGTCGGGCAGTGGCGTGGCGCAGTCTCGCAGTCGGATCTCGTGACCACGAACGAAGCATCAGGAAATGCCATCGAATTGAGACTGGCAACGCCCGTCACGACGTGAGACAACCAGAAAACGGCCAGGTCAGCGAGCTCGCGGTCCGCCACGACTTTCGAGACCCTACACTGATGCAGGGCCACGAAAGTCATGGCCAAGTCTCAGAGTGGTTGGCCATGACTCGGCTGGTTCGCACGATGCTGAGGTTTCGCTCCCTTCGCTAGGCGGCGGCAGAATCGGCAGTTGCGGCCCGGCCCGCACTCAACCCTTTGCTCGATCCAGCGCCACTTCGTGCACGGCTCAATCGAATACGGTGGGCAGTTCGGGCTTGTTCCAATGCTCGTGAAGCAGCTGGATCTGGCTGTCGAGCACCCTGGTGTGGGACAGTTCGGGCAGGTCATCGACGGGGAACCAGCCGATCTCCATGGTTTCGACTGGGCTGGGTTCGCCGTGCGAGACGGTGTCGCAGAGGAAGAAGAGTTTGTAGACGTGGTACGGGAACACGGGCTGGTGTCCCTGTACGTCGCGGTCGAGTAGCGCGACGAGCTTGCCGGCGCGAACGACGAGTCCGGATTCTTCTTGGACCTCGCGCTCGATCGCCACCGATGGTGGTTCCAGGATGTCGCACCAGCCGCCGGGCAGTGTCCATCGTTCGTCGCTGCGGTCGCGGATCAGAAGGATGTGCCCTTCGTCGTTGAAGACGCCGCCGCGGACGTCGACCTTTGGGGTCATGTATCCCTCTTCGAGGGAGACGACCTTGTTCAGATCGTGTGGCGCGCCGTCGCTGACCATCGCCAAGAGGTCGACGGCGATGGACTTGGTTTGTTCGTATCGTTGCCGGTCGAACACATCGGTCGCGAACACGAGGCCGTTGTGGGCTATGGAAGCCAGGGTTAGGGCGAATGTACGGATCTGAGCTTCCGGCGACGGCTGCGAGTCGTCCATCATGCGTCCCTTCGGGTGGTTGGTCCGCCATATACAGGGATTTGGCTGATTGCGATTACGTTGGCGGAGTACGGCTTCGGGCTTGGTTGCGGGCGGCTGTTTGGCAGCTGGTGTCGCGGATGTTGCGGGTTCTTGGCGGTCCGGGATGTTTTGAGTCCCGTGGCGCTCATAGGCGCATTCGGTAGGTTGTCGATTCTCGTGGCTTGAATCCGAGCTGCTGGTAGAGATGGTTTGCCGCGACTTTGGACGGGGTGGAGGTGAGGTCGACAGTTCGCGCTCCACGTAGTTTGGCGATGTCCAATGCCGTTGTCGTGAGGGATTTTCCGACACCGCGGCCTCGTGCAGCCTGATCGACGACCACGTCCTCTATCCGGGCTCGTAGCCCGGTAGGGATTGCGTAGACGACCAAGGTCAGAGCACCGACGATGTCGCCGTCCAGACGCGCCACGAGCAGTTGTGTGGACGGGCTGGTCGCAACCTCCTCGAGCAGTTCTGCGGTGAGGGGTGCGGCGGTGGTGGACAGCTGTGGCAGCAAGCCCGCGAGCGCCGTCAAGGTCTCCTCGTCGACATTGGTCACGGTTTCGATTGCGAGGGCCTCGGACGTGTCCGGCAACAGTGCAATCCTTCCGTGCGTTGGTTCTCGATTCGGCGAAAGTCGTTCTGGTATCCCGTGTTTCGTCATCACCGCCCAGGCGATGGAGCCAGGTGCGTTCTCGGGCGATGTCGGGCGGACCTAGCGTAACCGGTAGGCCCGCCCGCCCCGGCATTGCCGCGTCCCCCACGTCCTGCACGGGTCAGCTGCATCGGCTCCGGCTTCGATGCGAATGGGCTCCGCTACGAGTTTCCGACGTTAGCGGCAGGGTTGCCTGATTTGGTGAGGTTGTCGATTGCGGTCTGGATATCGGTGTCGGGGGATTTGAAGACTGCGCTTGCGGCGACGAGGGTGTCGACACCGGCCTCGATTACCTTGGGTGCGGTGTGGCCGGCAACGCCGCCGTCGGCGACGAGTTCGACGGTGTCGAGGTACCTGTCCTGGAGGATGGTTCGGAGCTTGCGGATCTTGTCCGGGACGGTGGGGTCGAATGTGCTTGTGCCGGGCTGGCTGGTCATGAGGATGACGAAGTCCAGCCGGCCGAGATAGGGGGCGAGCCGCGCGATCCCGAGGTCGGGGTTGAGCACTAGTCCTTTGCGGACACCGGCGGTCTGCAGCGTGTCAAGGGTGGCGTCGATGTCGGTTGCTGCGTCGATGTGCAGGGAGACGCGGTCGACGCCGATTCGGACGAGGTCGTCGACGTATCGGTCGGGCTGGATGGTTTGCAGGTGGACATCGAGTGGCAGCTGCGTGTGGTCGCGGATCGCGGTGATGGTGCGCAGGCCGAAGCTGATGTCGTGGGTGTAGTGACCGTCCATGATGTCGAGGTGCAGGTACGGCGCATTGCTGTCGTTCACGGCGTCGATCGCGGCTTGCAGGTGCAGTGGATCGGCGCCCAGCAGTGCGGGTGCAACAGAGACGGTCATGCGGGGATCTCCTCGGTGGCTGTGATGGCTGTGTGCAGGGACTGGCAGACGAAGTCGATGTCTGTCGGTGAGAGGTCGGGCCGGATCGGCAGGCAGAGGGTGCTGGTCGCCTGGTGTTCGGCATTGGGGTAGTTCGCGGCGAACCGGTAGCGCGCGAATGCGGGTTGGCGGTGGATGGGGACGGGGTAGCGGACGACGGCGTCGACGCCGTCGGAGCGGAGGTGTTCGAGCACTGCGTCTCGGCGCGGTACGGCGATCTGGAACAGGTGGAAGACATGGTCGCCGGGCTTTTCGGGTATCGGGGTGACGGCGATTCCCGTGTGCGCCAAGGCTTCTGCATAGTGGCGGGCGATGCGTTGGCGCTCGCGGTTCCATGCGTCCAGGTGGCCGAGTTTGGTGTCGAGGACGATGGCTTGGAGGGCGTCGAGCTTCGAGTTCGTACCGAGGCTGACGTGGTTGTTCTGTCCGTCCTGTCCAAGGCCGCGCAGGATGCGCACGGTGCGCGCGATCTCGGCGTCGTTGGTGGCCACGGCACCGGCGTCCCCGGCGGCGGCGAGGTTCTTGCTGGGGTGGAAGCTGTATGCGGCTACAGCACCGAAGGTGCCGACCCGCTGGCCGCGCCAGGTGGCCCCGACGGCTTGTGCGCAGTCCTCCACCACGACGGCCTGGTGGCTGTCGGCGATCGTGGTGAGGCGGTCCATGTCGAGACTCCGGCCGAATAGATGGACGGCAATGATCGCGCGAGTCCGCGGCCCGCAGGCCGCGGTGAGGGCGTCGAGGTCCATGAGGTAGGTGTCGCGCTCGCAGTCGACGAGCACGGGGGTGGCGCCCACCGCGGTGATCGCAAGGACGGTGGCGTGGAAGGTGTTTGCGACCGTGACGACCTCATCGCCGGGCCCGATGCCGAGCGCGGTGAGTGCCAGGATGAGCGCGTCGGTGCCGGTGTTGACCCCGATCGCATGCTCGATTCCGAGGTACTCGGCAAAGCGGCGCTCGAACTCGGCGACGGTCTCGCCGAGGACGTAGTCGCCGGTGGCCAGCGCGCGCTGAATCCGTTCGGAGGTGGCGGGCAGGTCGTCGAACTGGGCGCGGTAGTTGTAGCGGGGAATGTGCATTACGACTCCCGGTGGATCGCTGGGTGAATCTGCACGATCGTCTTGCCGAGCACCCCGCCCACCGCGCTGGCCGTCAGGCAGTCGGCGGCCTCAGCGAGACCGACAATGCGCGTGGTCAGGCGCTGCGCACAGGTGGCCAGGGACCACCCGTCGGTGCCGGAAGGCTGGCTCAGCAGCGACAAGGCGGCGAGGAAATCGGCTCGGGTCGCGCCGTAGGTGCCTGCCACCGTGTAGTACCTGCCGTTTCCGTGGACCGTCCGGGCGAGCTGGTTGCGCCGCACCGGGTCGATGTCGATGCCGTGCAGATAGCAGGAGCCTGGTTGAGTTCCAGCGAAGATCAGCAGCGCTCCGGCGTCGGCGAGCATCCGCCGACAGGTGACGAGATAATCCGGTGTCGCGGCGGCGGTCGCCAGCACAACCCGGTTGAACTGGGTGTGGCGTGGAACCGGCCGCAGCATCTCGGGCGGTAGCGCGCGGCGGTCGCGGAGAAACTCGATGCGTTCGCTCTTCCGGTTCACCAGCACGCAGCGGTGGCGTTGCGCGGTGAGAACAGCGCTGATCAATGTGCCGGCCATCCCGGCGCCGACGACCGCGATCGGCGAGTGAGGGTCGATCGCGAGTTCGGCGGTGACCTCGTGCATGCGGGTCACGCAGTGCACCGCGCACGCCAGGGGTTCGCCGAATACCGCGATCCGGTCCGGGAGTCCCGCCGGGACCGGGACCAGCGCGGCGTGGAGCTGCTGCGGCTCACCGGTGAGTTCGACGATTTCGGCGAACCCGGAGGTCCGTCCCGTCAGTGCCGGGTGGGGATCGAACAGGACCGTCCGGCCGTGGAGGTCCGCCAGTGCGGGCGGGGCAGCGAAGACGGTACCCGCGATTTCGTGACCGAAGTCGCGGCGCTCGTACCGTGTGCCGCTGATCTCGCGGAGGTCGGATCGACAGATCCCGACCATGTGAGGAGCGAGAAGGACTGTGCTGCAACCATTTCCAAGCTCTGTCTCCGCAAGCGTCACGCTAGTCATGAATGCGGCTTGATCGTGGTGTTCGATGCGCTGATAGGTCGCCGCACCACGTGGCTTCATCAGGCGCCTCCGAGTTGGTCGGCCACGGTGGTGTGGAGGTCGACCGAGCGCGTCCGCTGCGCCATGGTCGCATCGACGACGACCTTGGCGTACTCGCCCAGCGACCGGTCGCGCTGTGCCATCGCCGGGATGCGCTGGGCTGCCTCGTCCAAGGAGACCACTTGCGTGATCACCCTGGCGTAACGGGCGGGGGCTGCGAGCAGGTGCTGCTGGGCGTGGCCGAGCTGAATTGCCGAGGTTCCGCGGTGGCCGGTGAGCCACAGCCGCTGGCCACGGTTCGTGTCCACGTTGGTAGGGGCGACGCCGTGCCCGCAGACGTTGGTGCGCCGCACCGCGGACAGGTCAGCGGCCGGGAGCCCAGGGTGGCGCAGGTCGGCGGGGATGCCGCCGAACAAGTCGAGGACACCGTCGGCCGCGAGGCTGTCGATGGCCCGGCCGACAGCCTCGAACGCGGCTTCGCGCGGCACGCACACGACGGCTCCGGTCACGCTGCCGGTTCGCACGGAGTCCGTGATGGCGTCGGCATGCAGCACGTCGAGCTGCTGGAGGAATCGCCGCCGTTCTCGGCGCGGGTGCACCACCTGGATGCGGTAGCCGAGGTCTTCGCCCAGCATTGCCAACAGCAGCCCGGCGGACCCGCCCCCGAAGATCGCCACTGATGCACCCGAGTGCAGCCGCGGACGCATCAGCTCCCAGGCGTACAGAGCGGTCGCAGTCGGCTCGACCAACGGGCCCAGATCCAGAGGAAGCGCACCGTGGGCGGGGACGACACGGTGCGACGGTATCTCGTGGAGCAAGTAGTCCTGCAGGAGCCCGTCGTGGCTGTGGCCGAGGATCACGTCTTGGTCGTCCGGATCGACAGGGTTGAAGATCTCGCAGCGCTCGCGGGCGCCGGATCCGCTGTTGAGCCGTACCGCGATACCTTCGTGGCCGAGGATCGCGGCACGATCGGAACGAACGCCACGCTGGATCTGCAGGTCGGTCCCACAGACACCGACTCGCAGAACCCGCCGCACCGGCCCCGTTCCAGATTGGAATGGGCTGGCGGTGCGCTGGAGTTGGAGACCGCTGCCGATGCGCACGAGCGCACGGTTGTCGATGGTGAGTGTTGTCGCCATTCAGGCCTCGCACAGTTCGCGGTGGAGCGGGCGCAATGCGTTGGCCGCGGTTGTCAGTTCCGTGGGGGAAATGTCCTGGGCGAAGATGGCTGTGCCAATCTTGGTGAGTAGGGGAATGTTCTGGCTGCCGTCGCGGTGGCGGATCGAATCGGCCAGTCCGGCCTGCAGGATCTCGTCGGTGAGGCACGTGTGGCTCAGGGGCAGGCCGACACGAGACAGCAGGGCGACGATCCTCGTTGCACAGTCGTCATCGATGAGTTCTCGATGGAGCGAGATCAGGCACGACAGGGCGATGTCGATCGCAACGGCCTCTCCGTGATACAGCTTCGGTTTCGCAGCTAGCTCGAACGCGGGGCTGAAGGTGTGCCCGAAGTCGGGCAGCCGTGCGAGGTTGTCCTCCCACAGGTTCGGCTCCAGCTCTTCGAGGATCGCGGTGATCGCGGCATCGATGACCGGGCCGCTCACGGTCGTGTCTGATCCGAAGTGGCGCGCGGTGGTCCATTCTCGTTCGACCCGGTCGAACAGTCCGCTGTCTTTGACCAGCGCTATCTTCAGCACTTCGGCCATGCCGTTGGAGATCTGCCGGTCCGGCAGCGTCGTGAGGAAGCACGGATCGACGACGGTTTCCGACGAGGCGAAGTAGGTGCCGAGCCGGTTCTTGCGGCCGTTGAAGTTGATCCCCGTTTTGACGCCGACGGCGGCGTCGACCATGCCCAGCAGGGTGGTCGGGACCCGGATGTAGGGCACGCCCCGGCGGTAGATGCTCGACGCGAAGCCCACAACGTCGGTCAGCACACCGCCGCCGACCGCGACGACGGCGTCGCGGCGCCGGCTGAGCCCGAACTTGTCGTACTCGCGGATGATCCGGCTCACGGTGTCGGAGTTCTTGCTCCGCTCGGTCGTATCGATCGGTACCACGGTGCAGTTCGCGGTGTAGTCGGCGAAATAGCCGACGATCCGGTCGCCGAACAGGCTCATGACGGTCGAGTCGATGAAAACCAGGGTGCGCCGATTCCCCACCCCGACCGCGTCGGCCAGATCGCTGTTGTCCGGATCCAAACACTGCCGAGTCCGCCGGATCTTGTACGAAATCGTCTGTGTCGCACCGACACCCCAAATGCGGTCCACGTCATCGACTCCTATCCCCCGTACCGGCGTCCGGCCGGTAGCGTTTGTTGGCGAGCGAACAACCCTGCGCCGCGCAATGGATCGAGCCCATCGGACTCCCACCGCGAGATCCGGTCTCGGAAAACGCTGGGCTGATAGGTGGATACGAGATAGAGCCCGTCGGCCTCCAAGGTCCGGTACAGGCTCGTCATGTAGTGGTCGCCCAAGGTGTCGACGACCCCGCCGGACAGGTACATGTGGTCGATACGGGGATCGATGGCCATCGCATACAGCAACGCCCGCGCGAGTGGAGCCGTCAC
The DNA here is from genome assembly GCF_029869545.1 of Nocardia wallacei. Classification (GTDB taxonomy): domain Bacteria; phylum Actinomycetota; class Actinomycetes; order Mycobacteriales; family Mycobacteriaceae; genus Nocardia; species Nocardia wallacei_A. Next base: position 54,482 of record NZ_JARWQD010000136.1, read on the forward strand.
GTAGTCGAGAAACGTTGTCGCCGTAGGGATGTTCGCGTCCAACGCCGCGCACAGCTGACCGAGATACGAGACCGTCCCCTCCTCGGCCTCCTCACCGAGACCAAGAATGTTCGCCCACTGCGAGAGCAGCCTCTCGATCGCCTTCCCCGCAGCGATCGACGACACGTGCCCGACCGCGCCGCAGTCACACACCGGCTGCTCGATCCCCATGGGCGCGGCCGCCACGGCCGGTAGATGCCCGATCTCGCCCTGGACTCCGTGCACGCGGTCCAACAGGACCTCGCCGGAGGCCACATCGATTGTGCGGGCGGCGATTCCACTGCTCACCGTCACCGCCGCAATCCTTCGCAGACCACTGTCGCCGACTCGGCTGCTAGCGGTGATCGCCAGCGCCAGGCTCGTCACATCGTTGACGACCCACCACCGCACACTGGGCTCGGCCGCTGCCAGAGCGGCGGCCAGATCGTAACGATCGGTGCTGTCACCCCAGAGCGGTGCACTGGCCAGCACCTGCCCGGTATGACCATTCGTCGCGGCCCCGATGGAAATGCCTACCTCCTGCACGCCGGGCTCGCGGTCCAGCAACTGGCGTGTCCGGTCCAGCAGAAACTTCACCATCAAGTCGCGAAGCGTCGCGGCGTTGCTGCCTGTGCGCGCCTTCGTGACCGCGGGATGCCGGTCCGGAACGTCAAGTGCACCGTCGGGAGACCAGACCGCCGACCGCCACCAGGTGCCACCGAGATCGAAGACAATCACCGGCCGGTCGCCGATTCCAACATCCGGCATCTCAATCCCTTCCCGGCCATGCGGCAGCATCGGCGAACACGAAGCCGTCGTCGCCGAGCACGACAGCAGCCGGCACCGGCACGACATGAGCATCAGGGCTCAGAACCGAGGACAGCGCTGCCTTCTTGCTGGCGCCGGTCGCCAGCAGAACACGTGTCGGGATCGCCCGGAGATAGTCGACGCCGAGGCTGATCCGTGGCTCGCCGTGATACACAGTCGACACGACATACTCGGCCTGGCCGGTGTTCACGTTGTGACCGAAGATCGACGCCGTATGCCCATCGGTCCCGAGACCCAGCACCGCGATATCGGGTACTCCGTCGGCGCGCAACGCGGCGAGCTGGTCGGCATACTCCGCAGCGACGACCTCGCCGTCACCCGCGGTGGGAACTGGGTGCCAGCCTGCTGGATGCCCGGCAAAGATGCGGCCGAGCGTGGCCTCGATCAGCGCTGCCGATCGGTCGGCGGCCTGCGAGATCAGCCGTTCGTCGGTTTGCACGAAATTCACTCTGGCCCAGTCGATATCGCAACTGGTCAGTCGACGGTAGGTCAGCGCAGGTGTCGATCCACCGGCGACCGCGATCAGGCACTCGCCGGTCTCGGTGATCGCCGAGCGTGCGTGGGTCGCAATCAGTTCGGCCGCTGCCGACGCGACCTCCTCGGGTGTTTCACGGAACACGCAGGTGAGTGGCACTATCCCTCCAGGCTGGTTTGTCGAGGATCACTCAGCGGAGGCAACCGCCGCACGAAGCGGGCCGCCCGCTCATCACCGTGATCAGCGCGGTGGACGTAGTAGGCCAGCACGCCCGCAATCCTGTCCGGCCGTTCCGGTTCCGGCGGACCACCAGCCCGCAGCGCATCCGCCTTGTCGGTGTCGCACCGTCGTTCATACGCGGCCATAAGTGCGTAGTGCCGCTGTTGCGCGGTCGAGCCACTTTCTCGGCTCCCCAGGGTGCTCATTGTGCCGCGCTCGCCGATACGTGAGCCTGTGCGTAGGTCTGGTCCGGCTCTACTGTGACGACGTCGCACACCTGGCAGATCGGCGCTGGGTCACCACCGATGTGATCGAGATTCGGCGTGATCACGGCGGCGACGTCGTATCCGCGAGCTGTATTAACCAGTCGCGCAACAGGATCGTCGACTCTCGCTGAATTGCGGACGACTACACGCAGCAGGCGATAACCCATATGGTCCGCACGTCGGAGGACGGATTCCTCGTTGGCCACTCTCGCAGGCAAGGCACTGTCCACGTACCCGATCGCAGATGGCCGACCAGGCTGCACCGGCATGTCCTGCCTGGGCATGTACGGATATGTCATGCCAGCACCCCCGCTGAACGGTCCGTCGCCACCTGTCGAACCCCCAGCCCGGATCGCTCAGGCACCCGTGATCGGCACCCTTCGCCTATCCGGACTACCGCTGCGACAGAAGGCGTTCCGTCGTCGCGGTGCTGTGTTGGCAGCCGACACCGGCGCATCGTGTTCTGCGTGGCATCGGTCATGCGGCTACCTCCCGTAGTGGTTCGTCGGGCTTCCAATAACCGTCGCACCAGCACTGTTCCCCTCACACCTGCGCGACAGTTCGACGATCACCCGGTCCATGGGTTGGCGTGACCTGCGGGTTTCCCCGGAACTCTGAGATTGCCCATCTCGATGGGTAACCTGAGTGCGCCGTGACCGTTCCGGGTGTGGGGAGGGCTGTCTGCCGTGGGTGTCTCATCGAGACCGTCGAACGCGAATTCTCGGACGAGCCAATCGTTGAGCCCGCAGGCACGCGGCCGGGAAATGGCCGCCGTCGGCAAGAAGCTATGGACCGAGATGGGGTCGGTAACACGCGCGGCGACCGAGCTGATGGCCCGATACCCGGATGTGCCGAGCCTGCAGGCGCATCGGTACGCCGCCGGTCTGTCCCAGGATCAAGCTGCCGAGCGCTACAACGAGGCCACCGACCACCAGACGAGCCTCGGTGGCACCTCCATCAACGCCTGGGAATCCTGGGCCCGCGGACGCGGACGAGGCTCACCCCCGTCGATGTCGAGCGTGCTGATCCTGTGCACCGCCTACGGGCGCGGACCGCTCGGCATTGCCGACGAACAGATCTCGCCGACCGAACTGGTCGCCGAAGCCTACGAACGCCTGCCGATCGAAGACCAGCTGTCGCTCAAACAGTTCACCCATGACGCGCAGCCACAACCACCGCGCACCCCAGCGCAATCCGCGACCGCGTGGGTGCAGACCGGGGACTCCGGTGCCGGTGGGCCGACCAGCCAGGTCGGTGAGCAATTCACGTTGACTGCGCCGACCGTCGAATACGGCAACCCCGACATCAGTGTGTTCACGCTGCCGAACCCTCGGCCGGGACAGCTATTGGACCTCACCTGGGCGACGTTCGGGTACGGCGTGGAACGGCTGTCCGCGCAGATCAAGAATGTCGGACGACGACTCGATGTCGATGTGTGCTTCGGTGTCAACGAGGCCGGTCTCGTGATGGCCAGCTTCCTGGCGTCGTCCCGCTTTTCCCGCTGCAAGATCGGCTACCTGCGTTGCAACAAGGTCCGCGACGGCATCGACCTCGACGACGCCTCGTTCTTCCCTGCCGCAGACGCAGCCACCACCATCTTCATCTGCGATTTCGAGGTCAAGCACGCCGATGTCATCGGATACCTCACCCGCCGAGTGCGCGAACACTACCCAGCCGCGGACCTGTACTTCGCCGTGTTCGGAGCCATGACCAAGAGTCGCGATCTGCGAGTGGCCAGCTTTGATGACCTGACCGGAGCGAAAATCATGCACGCCGCCGACCTCGAAGCCGTCTTCATCGCTGCCACAATGAGCCCGCCCGGAATCGAACCCCCACTGGAGCTGCGATGACCCAACAGGAAGACGCTCAACCCACGACCGAACCGAACGCCATCCCCGACCTCGCGCAGAACCTCGCCAGCCTCGTCCGCCGGATGATGCTCGAAATCCGGCCACGACTGATCGCCGGCGCCCTCACTGGCAACCGCGCCGAAAACGAGAACCTGCGCCACACCGACAACTTCCTGTCCGACTACGACCTGTGGATGCACCAACGCTACAAAGACCTACTGGCCGAACACATTCCAGCCTTCGTCTACGCCTCTGAAGAAGCCGACCCCGAGGTCATCGGCGACGAACCCGCCCCCGACCTGTGCGTGCTGGTCGACCCTCTCGACACGAGCGAACTGGCTGTGCGGGGCCTGTACGGATACACCCACATCCTGATCTACTCGCGCTCTTTGGCGCGGCCGATCGTCGCTGTCGTCGGCGACATCTTCCACCACGTCCAGCTCTACCTCGCCGCCCGCGACGACACCGGAACCGATCGAGCGTTCATGATCACCGCCGACGGCATCGAACATGCCCTCGCCCGGCCGTCACAGGCCGCACTGCCCGACGCGCTGGTCACCAACTATCTGATGCGTCCCGAACAGCGGTTCCAGCCGCTGGCCCGGCAACAGCGATTCCTGACCGCACTGAGCGCCGCACCCGGCGACGGCAAAGCGAAGGGCCGCATCGGTGTCGACTTCGGGTCCGTCGGACTGTGCCACGTAGCCGCCGGATTCTCCGACGCCATGATCGAATTCGCCAAAGGGTTCGCGATCTGGGACCTCCTCCCTGGCCACTACATACTCCACGCCGCGGGCGGAACCGTCATCCAACTCGACGGGACACCACTGCCACTGGACTACAACCTGGGCTCCCTGACGAACATCAACCGTGCAATGAGCACACGCCGGAAGTTCATCGCCGCCGGGAACTCCGCTCTCGCTGACGAAATCCGGACATCACTCAACACGTGAAACGTGGCAGTAGAATCTCCTGCCCGCCGATCCGAACCCAACCCGCCATCCCATCCAGCGAAGGTATCCGTGAAGGTTGGTCTACTGCACACCCCGGTCGGATGGGCGCGGCCGTAGGGGGCTCGCCTCACCAGCCACGACCGCAAGGTGGTCCTGGTCGAAACCGTCGCCGCCGAGCTGACCATCACCCAGCCGTCCGAGATCGGCCTGACGAGAAATCCTTCGCCCTCCTGGCCGCGCATGCCGTCCACGGAGACACAGCCCGCGCGCTGATCGCGGCTGCCCTGGAGCTGCGCACCGGGGCGGCGTGAGGGCCGAGCAGCCTCGAGGCGCTGCGTTGTCCATGCCGCCACTCTCTTGCCACCGACTTCGGAGCTGAGCCGCCGGTCGCTGTTGGGGCACAGTCGGTGCGCCTCGCGGTCCAGGCTGGCGATCTCGATCGGTACCCCGGTATCGCCAGAACTCTTTCGCCCGGTCGAACGGCATTATCTCCGCTTGCGCATCCGCGATGTCCATTTCCGGTCGAATTTCAGGAGTCCTCCGGTGAAGCACCCCACCAGCGAGACATCGGAGGCGACCCCATGACCGACCACCACAATCGACAGCAACCGACACCTCCCGACACGAACGGGATATCTTGGCGACACTAATAAATCAATGGAAAACCGATGCGGAAACCAATCACCCTGCGCGAAATGGCCGCAAACTTCACGCTAATACGCCATATGAAATATATACTGGACCAACCTGTCGACCATTCGGCGCATGAATATGGGCCGAATGGTTATCAATTGCTGAAGGATGGCCGTTGATTACTCGTTTTCGGTTCGATATTTCCTGGTCTGATGAATAATTGCCGGTGAATCACCGGCGGAGGTGAAGGAGCACTCCTCTTATGGTACGTCCTAGGAGCAAAAAGAGTATCAAGATCAGCGGCGGTGTCAGAGACGGGTGGTTGACAACAGCAAGTCCGTGGAGCATCGATAACAGGTCCGGACGCGCCCGGCGCAGGATTCGCGACTGCGTACGACCGGACGTGCGATGACCCAACGGCGAGAGAGTGCGGATTCGCCGGAACGAATCATCGTCGTCGTTCCGGCAGAACCACCCACACTCACCCCCGCAGCCGCAGCGGGCCTGTTGCGGCTGATTCGCCGGGCCGCGTCCGAAATACCGGAAGACGACAAGTCAACAACAAGGAGAGCCGCGTGAGCATCAGTTTCGCGTTCGCGGGACGGGTATCCACCGAGGACCAGCAAGACCCGGAAGCGTCGCGCCATTGGCAACTCGCGCGAGCGCGCGCGTTGATCGAGCGGCACGGTGAGATCGTCGCAGAGTTCTTCGACATCGGGCAGTCTCGATCGATCCCGTGGAAACGCCGCCCGCAGGGGGCGCGGCTGCTGGAGCTGTTGAAACAAAGCAATCGCGGGTTCGACGCCGTGGTCATCGGCGAGCCCCAACGTGCCTTCTACGGCAACCAGTTCGGCCTCACCTTCCCAGTGTTTGTGCACTACGGGGTGCAGTTGTGGGTGCCCGAAGTCGGTGGCCCGATCGACCCGGAATCCGAGGCCCATGACCTGATCATGTCGGTGTTCGGTGGCATGTCGAAAGGTGAACGCAACCGCATCAAGATCCGCGTGCGCGCGGCGATGGCAGCCCAGGCGCAGGTCGAAGGCCGCTACCTGGGCGGCCGACCACCCTACGGCTACCGGCTCCTCGACGCCGGACCGCACCCCAACCCCGGCAAGGCCGCCGACGGCAAACGGCTACACAAACTCGAAGCTGACCCCCTCACCGCCCCGGTTGTGCGCCGTATCTTCACCGAATACCTGTCCGGCATTGGCATCTTCGCCATCGCCCAACGACTCACCGCCGACGACATCCCCTGCCCATCGGCGCACGACCGGCGACGCAATCGCCACCGCTGCGGTGCTGCCTGGTCCAAGAGTGCGGTTCGTACCATCCTCACCAACCCCCGCTACACCGGCTACGAGGTGTGGAACAAGCAGCACAAGCACGAATCGCTGATCGACGTCGACGACGTCGCCCTCGGCCACGAGACCAAACTCACCTGGAATCCCAAGGGTGATTGGGTCTTTTCCGACCGGCCCGTGCACGAGGCACTGATCACCAAAGACACCCTCGAAGCGGTCCGGCTCCGACTAGCCTCCCGCGGACCACGCTCCAACGGTCGCGAGATCACCGTGCGCCGCCACCACGGCTACGGCTTCCGCGGGCTGCTGTTCCACGAGAGCTGCGGGCGACGGATGCAAGGCAGTTGGAATCACGACGCGGCGCACTACCGTTGCCGCTACCCCTCCGAATACGCGCTCACCAACAACATCGACCATCCGCCCTCGGTGTACCTGCGCGAAGACGCCATCATCGGTTCCGTGGACGCCTGGCTCGCCGAAGCATTCTGCCCCAACCGAATCCAGCACACCCTCGAACTGCTCGACAAATCCCAACGCGACGACACTCCACACCTGTACGCGGCGCAACACGCTCTGGCCGAATGCGATCAGAAACTCGCCCGCCATCGCGCCGCGCTGGAAGCCGGAGCCGACCCGAAGCTCGTCGCCGAATGGACACGCGAAGTGCAACGAGAGCGAGACGTCGTGGCAAACCGAATCACCGCGATCAACGCGCAGGTGGCCACTACGCACAAGATGAATCCCGAGGAAATCAGACAACTGGTCGACAACATCGGCGGTCTGCTCGCCATCCTGAGGACCGCAGACCCCAACGACAAACGTGAGATATACCGACAACTGGGCCTGAAACTAACCTATAACCACAACACACGGACGGTGGTCGCCGAAGCTGCCCCGCAACCGCCCGTGGGCCCAGTGGTTGTGTCCGGAGGGGGACTTGAACCCCCACGCCCTTAATCGGGCACTAGCACCTCAAGCTAGCGCGTCTGCCATTCCGCCACCCGGACCGGTGGTGCTCAGCAAGGTTATCGGATCCGCCCGCGAGGTCCAAATTACATCGGTTGGTGCAGGTCCCGTCGCAGGTCCGGATGCTGAGCGCCGCCGCGGGGCCTAGTTCTTGATCGCCTCGAGCAGTGCCGCCCGCTGGCGCGAACCCAGGCCGCCGATACGGCGATCGGCGGGAATCTCCGCCTCGTCCATCAGCTTGGCGGCCTTGACGGGGCCGATGCCGGGCAGCGCCTTGATGACGGCGGCGACCTTCGTCTTCTTGACCAGATCTTCCTTGTCCGCCCGCTCGAGCACCTTGGCCAGCGAGACCTTGCCCTTGCGGACCTCTTCGATCAGCTCGGAGCGGGCCTTGCGGACCGCGGCCGCTTTGGCCAGCGCGGCGTTGCGTTGCTCGGCGGTCATGGTGGGGAGTGCCATGTCTACTACCTTTCGCTCGTTCGCTGGAACCTCAACGGCACCGATTGAACATCACCGAGGCCCGGGTGGTGGCACGACACACCGCGAGGAAAATCGGGGTTTCCGTGGGTGATGAGGCCACCGACGGCTGCGGATGCGGGCGATTTGCCGGTGTCGCGAGCGCCGCTCGCCGCCGAATGGACGCGCCGAGCGCGTAACGGTTGCCGCCGCGCCGTCGAGTCGCGACAGTGGACGACGGTGTCGTGGCGAATCCGTCGCGGCCGGTCACACACGCGAAGGAGATCTCACGTGCGCTTCGGCATCTTCATCCCGCAGGGCTGGCGGCTGGACCTGGTCGGCATCGATCCCGCGGCGCAGTGGGGGGTGATGCGGGAGCTGGCGCGGCGCATCGACGCGGGCGACGCGTGGGAGTCGCTGTGGGTCTACGACCACTTCCACACCGTGCCGGTGCCGACCGAGGAGGCCACCCACGAGGCGTGGACGCTGATGTCGGCGTTCGCGGCGGTCACCGGGCGGGTTCGGCTGGGGCAGATGTGTACCGCGATGAGCTACCGCAACCCGGCCTATCTGGCCAAGGTCGCCGCGACGGTGGACCTGATCTCCGGCGGCCGCGTCGAGATGGGCATCGGCGGCGGCTGGTACGAGCACGAATGGCGGGCCTACGGGTACGGATTCCCCTCGGCCGGTGAGCGACTGGGCCGCCTGGACGAGGGCGTGCAGATCTTCCGGCAGGCGTGGACCACCGGCTCGGCCACCCTCGACGGCAAGCACTATCAGGTCGACGGCGCGCTCGTGCGCCCACTTCCGTTGCAGGAGGGCGGAATTCCGCTGTGGATCGCCGGGGGTGGCGAGAAGAAGACGCTGCGCATCGCGGCGAAGTACGCGGACTACACCAATTTCAGCGGCGACCCGGAGGGTTTCGCGCACAAGTCGGAGGTCCTGCGCGCACACTGCGCCGACGTCGGTACCGATTTCGACGCGATCGTGCGTTCCTCGAACTTCAACGTGGCGATCGGCCGCACCGAGTCCGAGGTCGAGGACCGGCTGGCGGCGCTGACCGCGCGCCTGGCCCCGTTCACCGGCGCCGCGCAGGCCGAGACTCAGGTGCGCGACCTGTTCCGCGGCACGGCGGCCGTGGGCACGCCGGAGCAGATCGTCGAAAACCTGAGCAAGGTCCGCGATCTCGGGCTCGGCTACGCCATCTTCAATTTCCCGGAGGCGGCCTACGACACCTCGGGCATCGAATTGTTCGAGCGCGAGGTGATTCCCGCGCTGCGCTGACCGTCAGCGCGGCACCCAGTGCTGTGCGCTGTCGTTCAGGTTCCACCACGGGACGAAGTTCGCGTCGGTGTCGGCGATCCGCCAGCCGGTGCCGAGCAGGTCGAAAAAGGCGTCGTCGCCGGTCTTCCCGCCCGGCGGCTCGCCGATGTAGATCAACTGCTCGCCACCGGCCCCGCGGAACTCGGTGAGCAGCTGCGAGGCCATCGCGTCGCCCCAGCCGGGCGGCCAGCACAGCAGCAGGACGCTGCCGGACCAGGGCGCGGCGGCGAGGTCGTCGAGATCGCCGACGGGATGCCAGGTGACCGGCTGGCCCGGCGTCGCGGGGAAGCACATATTGCGTTGCCGCTGCGGTGGTTCGGAGTCGTAGGCCAGCACCGGCACGCCGATCCGGTCCAGCTGATGTGCCCAATACCCGCGTCCCGCACCGATATCGAGCACCCGGCGTCCGTCGCACGTCCGCGCCACCCATTCCAGCGTGTGCGGGGACGGGATGGCGTAGGTGTAGACGGCTTGCAGGACGGTCTGCGCGTAGCGCAAGCGCGTGCTGCCGGAGTCGCTGCCGCCGTTGACTTCTCGGCGGCCGCCACGCTGCGGCGGGCCGGTGTGCACGCTCGGCGCGACGATGTCCCAGTACGGGTTGTCGCTGTCGCCGCCGGTCAGATAGTGCAGCATGCGAAGGTCGAAGGCGGCGTCCGCGTCCTCGTCACCGGTGCCCGACAGCCGGGGCGACAGCGCGAGATATTCGGCGACACCGGGATATTCGGCCTCGAACCGCGGTGCGTCGTCGAGCAGTTCGGCGAGTTCGTCGCGTCGAGCGGGCGACAGCGTGAATCCGGTCACGTCATCGATTGTGCCGATCCGCCCCCGGATCGGTCATGGGCACCTCCGCGCCCCGTCTCCGCCCGGGCGCCACAATGGCGGTACCACATCGAAGGGAGTCGACCATGACCGAGGACGCCGTGGCGGTCCTGCAGCGCTGGACCGACTCCGGCGGCACCTGGCGGGTCCTGAGCCGCCGCCCCGGTCAGGCGGTGGTCGGCCTATACGACTGCGCAGGCGGCACCGAGGTCGACCGCCTCACCTCCACCGACCCATCCCTCCTCCACTACCTAGGCACTCGCGCCTCCAGCGAGAGCTAGATCCCCGCCTCACGGCCCCAGGGGTTCTCTGCATTCCCCGCCTCACGGCCCCAGCGATTCCCCTGTATTCCCCGCCCCACCGCCCCCGAGGGGCGGGGGGGGGGGGTGGGGGGGGGGCGCGGGGGGGGGCCGGGGCCCGAGTGCGGGGGGGGGTGGGGGGCGGAGCAAGTTGTGTGGGGTTTGGGGGGTGGGGGGGGGGGGGG
>NZ_JARWQD010000137.1 GCF_029869545.1 Nocardia wallacei
GGCGCTGACCCCCGCGGAGGTCACCTCGGCCGCGGCCCGCCTTCGAGACCTGGCCGCCGCGGCCGGAAGACCCGCGCCGCGCATCAATCTCGGTGTGCACTGCGTCCTGGGTGAGGAACCCGAAGACCGCGCCGACCGCGAGAAGATGATCCGCACCCTCGGCGAATTCTTCGAGATGACACCCGAGCAGGTCGCTGCCGTCACCATCACCGGCACCCCGGAGCAGGCGGCGGCGCGGATCCTCGATTTCGCCGCCGCCGACCAGATATCGCTGGGCTTCGACGGCCGCAACTATCTGCGCCAACTGGACCTGCTCGCCGAGGTCCGCGCGCTGCTGTCATGACCCGAATCCGCCCGTCGGCCAACGAGTATGGCCCTGAAAGGGCACAAGTAAGCCCCTGATCGGGCAACGACAGCCCCTGACCCGGCAACGACAGCCCCTGACCCGGCAACGAGAGCCCCTGATCGGGCAACGAGAGCCCCTGATCTGGCAACGAATAAGGCCCTGATCAGGCAACGAATATGCCCCTGATCTGGCAACGAGTAAGGCCCTGATCAGGCAACGAGTAAGGCCCCTGATCGTTGATCAGGGGCCCTGTCGTGTCTCCACACACGAGTCGGGGTGACAGGATTTGAACCTGCGACCTCCTCGTCCCGAACGAGGCGCGCTACCAAGCTGCGCCACACCCCGTGATGAGAACCTGTCGTAGCTTACAGCAGGGTCCGCGCGGACGTTAAATCGGCTGGTCACCGGTCCGGCAGCGGGCGGATGCTGGCGAGGACCTGCTTCGCCGTCGCCCTGTCGACGGCCTGGGGGACGCCGGTGTCGGCGGCGATGGTCATCACGAAGTTGCCGTTCTCGCTCGGGAAGGCGAACGTGAAGACCGAGAAGGTCGCGGCGCAGCCGGGCGCGGGTGGCGGGGCGGTGCCGGTGGTTTCGACGAAGGCGCCCTGCAGCTGGCCGTCCAGCGAGGTGAGGTTCTCGGCCGAGCCCGGGGTGGCACCGACGGTCGCGGACCACCCGACCCGCGCCATGCGGACCCCGACATCGGCGGCGGCCGCGGCCGGATCGGCCTGGGGCGACATCGTCAGGAAGGCGTTGGTGCGGGTGTAGCGCGGGCAGTAGTCCTTGCCGTCCTGTGCCAGCCCGGCGATCTCCACGGTCTCCGGCGGATGACCCCAGACGGCCGTGCCGAGCGGGTCCACCTTCCATTCCGGCGGCGCGTCGTACGCGGCCCCGCGTTCGGGAATCGGCACCACCTGGTAGCCCGGGACCAGCGGCGCGGCGGCGGCACCGCTGGGCACGGGCCTGGTCGCGCTGGGCCGGTTCGGCGCGGGCGTGCCCTTGCCCGTGGTGAGGGCGCTCACCATCGACGGCCCGCCCGCCGTGGATCCGGAATCCGACGAATTCCGCCCGGACACGATCAGCGCCACGGTCACGGCCACCGCCACGGCGACCACCGCCCCCACCCCGGCGAACACCCACGCCATGCGGTTGCGCGCGGGCCGCGGCGGTTCGAAGGGCGGGATGGCGTAGGTCGACGTCGGCGGGTGGTGCGACCCGCCCGGATGCCATGCCGGATTCGGTTGCGGTGCAGGCGTTTCCGGTGGAACGAACTGCCAGAACTGGTCGGGCTGCGGCGGTGGGGCCTGGGCCGGACCCGCCGGTGACAGGGGAATCTCGGCACCGGCGTTCATCCGGTTGCTCTGCTGCCAGGGCGTCGCCTGGGGCGAATTGAGCTGTGGCACACCCATGTTCAGCTGCTCGGTCGCGGCCGAGGAATTGTCGTCCTGCGCCCACTCCTGCCAGGCGGGCCGGTCGACGTGCGGGATCGCCTCGGTCTGTGCAGTCGGATCGTTCGGCCGCTGTTCGAACCCGCTGTTCAACCCTCGTCCCCTGCCTGGAGTTCCCTCGGCGCGTTACCCTAGCGCGCCACCGCCTCCGATTCCGATACCCCGTGGCCGGTGTCGGCAATCGGCCGCTCCGGCGGACCGGCGACCAGGGTGAGCAGCGTGGCCTCCGGGCGGCAGCAGAACCGGTACGGCGCCCACGGCGAGGTGCCCAGGCCCGCGGACACGTGTAACCGGGTGTGGGCGCCCCAGCGGGAGGCCCCCTTCACCCGGGAACGATCGATGCCGCAGTTGGTGACCAGCGCACCGAAATACGGCAGGCACAGCTGCCCACCGTGGGTGTGTCCGGCCAGCACCAGGTCGTAGCCGTCGGTCGCGAAGCGGTCCAGCACGCGCGGTTCCGGGGAATGCGTGAGGCCGATGCTCAGTTCCGCCAGCGGATTGGGGCTGCCCGCCACGGTGTCGTAGCGGTCGCGCTTCAGGTGCGGGTCGTCGACGCCCGCGGTGGAGATCTTGATCCCGGCGACCTCGAGATCCCGGCGCACATGCGTCAGGTCCAGCCAGCCGCGCTCGGTGAACGCCGCGCGCAGGTCCTGCCAGGGCAGCGGCGCGCCGTGCACGCGCTTGTGGTTCTTGTCGAAGTACTTCAGCGGGTTCTTCGGCACCGGCGCGAAATAGTCGTTGCTGCCGAAGACGAAGACGCCGGGCCGCGACAGCAGCTCCGTCAGCGACTGCACCACCGAGGGCACCGCGCGCGGATGGGCCAGATTGTCGCCGGTGTTGACCACCAGGTCCGGTTCCAGCCGGGCCAGCTCCCGCACCCAGGCCTGCTTGAGCCGCTGGCCGGGAGTCATGTGCAGATCGCTGATGTGTAGCACCCGTAGGCTCGCCGATCCCGGCTGCAGCACCGGCAGCGTCGCCTCCCGCAGCACGAAGGCATTGCGTTCGATCAGCGAGGCATAGCCGATTCCGGCGGCACCTGCTGCGGCGGCACCCAGCGCGGCTCGTCGGAGTACAGGGGACGAGAAGACGGGCATTCGCTCAGAATAGGCGACCACCGTGCGGAACACCGAGTGTGATTCCGCACAGGGACACGCACGGGCGTGGCGTAAATGCGGTGGGAGCTGTCGGATCTTGCGGCTACCGTGGGCGCATGTCGGAACTCAAATCGAAGCTGCGTGCGGATCTCACCACCGCGATGAAGGCCAAGGATGCGCTGCGCACCAACACCCTGCGCATGCTGCTGGCCGCCGTTCAGCACGCCGAGGTCGCGGGGCCGCAGGCGCGCGAACTCACCGATGCCGACGTGCTCGCCGTGCTCGGCAAGGAGGCCAAGAAGCGCAACGAGGCGGCCGTGGTCTACGAGCAGGCCGGGCGTGGCGAACTGGCCGCCAACGAGCGCGCCGAGGAAGAGATCATCGACGAGTACCTCCCGACGCCGCTGACCGATGCGGAGGTCGCCGACCTCGCCGACACCGCGATCGCCCAGGTCGCCCAGGAAACCGGCGCCCGCCCCGGCATGAAGCAGATGGGCCAGGTCATGAAGGTAGCCACCGGCCTGGCCGCAGGCCGCGCCGACGGCTCCCGCCTCTCCGCCGCAGTAAAGTCCCGCCTCTGACCCCCCGCCCGCTACCCGAGACGGGTAGCGGGCGGGGGCCGTCGGTCACCGCGGGATCGGGATGGGGATGGGGATCGGGGGTAGGCGCGGTGGCGGGGGGAGGCCCGGGAGGTTCGGTATCGGTGCCGGGCCGGGGGCCGGGGCTTCGCGCAGCGTGCCGTCGCTGACGTTGATCGTGATCATCGCGCCCGGAATCGCCGAGCCGCTCGGCGTCGTGCCGATCACCGTGCCCTTCGCGGGCGTCGCGGGAACGGTCACCGTCGACACCTGGAATCCGGCGCCGATCAGGGCCGACCGGGCCTCGGCCTCGGTCATCCCCGCCACGTCGGGGATCTGCGAATTGTTCGCTCCCCGCACGTATTTGTCGTCCAGCGGGGGCAGCGTCGACGGCGGGAAACGATCCAGCACCGGCTTGATGCCGTCGAACCAGCTGCGCGCCGGTTCGTTACCGCCGAACAGATTGCCGTCACCGCAGCTGCGCAGCGGGAACGAGCAGATCTCGCCCGGCGTGGGCGAGTCGCCGTAGATGTAGGACGCACCGGCCAGCGAATTGGTGAAGCCGAGGAACGCCGAGGACCGGTGGCTCTCGGTGGTGCCGGTCTTCGCCGACAGCGGCGCGCTCCAGCCCGCCGCGCGCGCCGAACCGGCCGCGGTACCCGAGATGTCGTCCTTGCTCATCGCGTTGGCGAGCGTGTTGGCCAGCCCGGGCTCGACCACCTGCTCACACGAGGGCTGGGTGAGCGGCACCTGCTTGCCGCTGCGATCGACCACCTCGCGGATCGGCGACGGCGGGCACCACTTGCCGCCCGAACCCAGCGTCGCGGCCACATTGGACAGCTCCAGCGGATTTATCCCGAACGGGCCCAGCGTGAACGAGCCGAGGTTCTGCTGCTTGACCATGTCGGCCAGGCTCTGGTTGCCGTGGCCGGAGGTGCCGGGCGCCGCGTAGGACCGCATGCCCAGCCGCACCGCCATATCGACCGTCGGCGTCACCCCGACATCCTGGATCAGCTTGACGAACGCGGTATTCGGCGACTGCGCCAACGCCTCGGTCACCGACATCGGCGACCGGTAGTTGCCGACGTTCTTGACGCAGTACGTCTCCGGCGGACAGCCGGGCGTGCCGCTGTTACCCATACCCTTCGCCGAGAAGAACGACGGCACATCCAGCTGGGCGTCGATGCCCAGCCCCCTTTCCATCGCCGCGGCCGTGGTGAAGAGCTTGAACACCGACCCGGCGCCGTCACCGACCATCGAATACGGCTGCGGCTGCACGGTTTCGTGCCCCTCGCTGCTGAGTCCGTAGGTGCGGCTGGAGGCCATGGCGAGCACGGGGTGCGCGTCCTGCCCGGTGCCGACGATGCTCGTCACCTGGGCGATGTCGTCGAGATCCGGCTTGGTCACCCCCGACACCGCGGCCTTGACCGAATCCTGCACGGCCGGATCCAGGGTGGTGCGGATCGTGTAGCCGCCCTTGTCGATCTGCTCCTTGCTGATACCGGCGTTGGCCAGGTACTGCAGCGCGTAATCGCAGAAGAAGCCGCGGTCCCCGGCCGCGATGCAGCCGCGCGGTAGACCCTTCGGCTCGGGCAGCACGCCCAGCGGTTCGGCCTTGGCGGCGCGGAACTCCTCGGCGCGGCTGGGGATGTTCTGGATCATGGTGTCCAGCACCGTATTGCGGCGATCCAGCACGCCCTGGGGATTGTTGTAGGGGTTGAGCTTCGAGGAGCTCTGCACCATACCGGCCAGCATCGCCGCCTGCGACACCTTCAGATCCTTGGCATCCACGCCGAAATAGGTCTGCGCGGCGTCCTGAATACCGTAGGAGCCGTTGCCGAACGGCACGATATTCAGATACCGGGTGAGGATCTCGTCCTTGGTCAGTTCCTTCTCGAGCGTCAGCGCCATCCGGATCTCACGCAGCTTGCGGGCCGGGGTGGTCTCGATCGCGGCCCGGCGCTCGGCGTCCGTCTTCGCCACCACCAGCAGCTGGAAGTTCTTCACATACTGCTGATCGATGGTCGAGGCGCCCTGCTGCACCTCGCCGCTCGAGGTGTTGGTGAGGAAGGCGCGCAGCGTGCCCTGCCAGTCGACGCCACCGTGCTCGGCGAAGCGGCGGTCCTCGATCGACACTATCGCCAGCTTCATATCGTTGGAGATCTTGTCGCTCGGCACTTCGAAGCGGCGCTGCTCGTACAGCCAGGCGATGGGGTTCCCGGCGGCGTCCACCATCGTCGACACCGCGGGCGCGTTGCCCTCCACCAGTTCCGCGGAGACGTTGTCGACGGCGTCGGCGGCCCGGTTGGACACATACCCGAAACCGCCGGCGATCGGGAACATCAGCCCGGCGATGAGCACGGCCGCCAGGACGCACGCACCAGCCAGCCTCGCGAGCGTTTGTGAGATCGGCACGCCCCAACTGTATCTGTGGCGCCGCCTTCGGCGTCGCAGGGTTTTCGCAGCGACTCTCGAAAACCGAGACGCGCCGAAAACCTCCCAGGTGTAGTCGTCAGGCTCTCGCTGCGCGGCCTATTTCCGGCGTACAGAGACGCTCTGCAGGGGGCTGGACGGCTCGCTCCTGCGTCGCATCGCGGGGAGGTCGCATCGCCGGGGGAGGGTGCCGGGTGGGCATAGGAATACGTAGGTAGGGGGTAGACCGCCGACCCGGCGTTGGGGGAACCTCGTCAAGGGAGCTGGCTTCGGGCGTGGTTCGGCGCGTCACGGGCGTGAAACCGGGCGTGTCGCACTGATTGTGCCGACTGCCCGGTTCTTTGTCGCATTTGCATGGACGGGCGTACCAAAAAATCTCGGGACGGTCTTGCGCAGTCGCCATACCTTTACCTAGATTGAGAACCCAGTGTGATAGAGCTAACACTCAAAGTGGAATGTGGTGCAGGACGCAGCGGGGTTGGGTTGCTGCGCACTGCACGCGATTCTGGAGCGCCGTTGACCCGGTGTTCGGACTGCAAAGGGGCACACCAAATGCATATGACTACCCCCATCGCTCGATTGGACGTGGAGCAGGCCGAAGCAAGGATCGCCTGGGTTTCCCAGGCCCGATGCAAGGAAGTAGACCCCGATCAGTTGTTCGTGCGCGGCGCCGCTCAGCGCAAGGCGGCGACGATCTGCCGGCACTGCCCCGTGCTGATGGAGTGTGGTGCCGATGCCCTGGACAATCGTGTGGAGTTCGGGGTGTGGGGTGGAATGACCGAGCGGCAGCGTCGTGCGCTGCTCAAGCAGCATCCGGAGGTGACGTCCTGGGCGGAGTTCTTCCGCGCCCAGCGACAGCAGAAAGTGGCGATGTAGTCCCCGCTACGTGAACGGTTGGGGGCCCCGCGCGTGGGG
>NZ_JARWQD010000138.1 GCF_029869545.1 Nocardia wallacei
GGGCTGGCTTTCTGGGGGGCGGCGGTCCCGGGGCCCGCCCGCGCCCTCCCTGGCGCGGGGGGGGGGGGCCCCCCGGCCCCCTGTGGGGCGGGGGGCCGCGCCCCCCCCACTCGGCGGTGCGATCGGCGATCCGGTTCCACGGCCGCACGAGGCGAATCCGGGTGAGCCGGGCCAGTTCCCGGTGGCTGAAGCTGGTCCGCTGGGTCTCCGGGCTGTCGCAGGCCAGATGGAATCGGATGAGATCGCGCGGCACCGCGGCGGCCAGCTCGCGACCCCACACCAGATGTCCGCGGCTGGTGGAGAACTTCTCCCGGTCCAGCTCGTAGAACTCGTTGGTGAGGAACCGCGCCGGCAGCGGATAGTGCTCGCCGTAGGCGAGCAGCATGGCCAGCCCGGAGATGGCGAACGGATGGATGTTGTCCACGCCGAGGAAGTACACGATCTCGGTGCCCGCCTCACGCCGCCACAGCTCGTCCTCCGAGCCCGGGGACAGGCCCGCGCCCTCGGCGGCCAGCATGGAGCAGTACATCGTCCATGCCACCGGCTCGGCGTTCGGGTTCACCACCTGACCGGGCAGATCCGGCGCCGGAATGCCCCACGACAGCGGGTAGGTCACCGGAAAATCCGCCAGTGGCCGGGCCAGGATCTCGTCGATGACCTGTGCCGCGTGCGGGCGCAGGGCGGCGGCCGCCCGATCGAAGTGCGCGCGCAGCTGCCCGCGATACTCCTCGGCGGGCAGCACGAGCACCTCCGTCTCGCGAAACTCCAAGGGCTCCCGGGGATCCCGGGTCGATCGCGGGTCGAGCAGCTCACCCGCCGCGACGGGATGCCCGCAGCTCTCGCACAATCCGCCGCAGCTGGTGGCCAGGCACACCGGGCAGGTCCCGGTGACGTGACCGTCGACGAGGTACTCCCCGGTGCGCGGAGCGTAGGGAAACCGCATGGGCCGCAACCGCACTCGGCCGCGCGCCCGCAGATCGGCCACCACCTTGGTGACGAACGCGGTGAACCGGTCCTCCCAGCCGGTGAAGCCGTCGGCGGCGATGCCGAGCGCGCCGAGCGTCGCCTCGATCTCCGCGGCCGAACGCCGGACCAGCGCCTCGGGGGTGGTGCCGAGCCGCCGCGCGGTCGTCACCACGAAGGTCGAGGTGTCCTGAACACCCGTGCCGAACAACACCTTCCGGCCGGTCGACCGCAGGTATCGGGAGTACACGTCGGCGGCGAGGAACGGCCCCGCGATATGCCCCAGATGGAGGTCGCCGTTGGCGGTGGGGGCGGGGGAGATGACGATGGTCGGTCCGGTCACGAGCCCGTCTCCTGTCGCGCCGATACGCCGTGCCGGGCGCTGAACTCCGCCGACATCGCGGTGTCCCACCAGATCGCGTACCACTCGAAGTCGTCCTCGCCGGTATTGCGGACCGAGTGGGTCGAACCCGGTGCCAGACAGGCGAGATCACCGGCCCGGAACTCGCGCGGGGTGCCGTCCACCTCGAGGACGGCGCGGCCCGAGAGCGCGATGAACAGCTCGTGCTCGTGATGCGCGTGCGGGTGCGAGGCGGCGCCCGGGCCCAGCACGCACCAGGCGCCCTCGAACGGGGCGCTCAGCGCCGCCCACGGCAGCAGGCGCTGCGAGGCGACCCCGTAGGCGTCGGTGAGCGCGCCGCGGTCGAGGCGTCGAATCTCGTTGCCGCTCATGCCGTCCGCACCTCCGCCACAGGCCGCCGACGCAGCTCGGTGCGCCGGTCCAGCAGGTCGTCGACGATGTCCTGGGAGCGGTGCGCGAGGACGCTGATCAGGGTGTCGGAAATGCCGTGCGTGGCCTCGTTGACGCCTTGCAGGTACACCGCGCCGCGGGCGGAGCCGCCGAGTTCCATCCGATAGCGCCGGGTCACCTCGATACCGGGGAGCCCGATGCGGTCGGCGAGATCGCGCACCAGCGCGGGCATCTCGGGGGAGTAGCCGGTGCCCAGCAGCACCAGATCGCACCGCATCGGCTCGATCCGGCCGCTGCGCAGATCGCGCAGGTCGAGCACGACCTCGTCGCCGTCCATCCGCGCCGCGACCACATCGGTCATGGGCAGGATGCGAGAACGCTGCTGCCCCAGCATCTTCTGCCGGTAGAGCATCGAGTACAGCTCGTCGAGGAACGGCGGCGCGAGGCCCGCGTAGTTGGTCAGATGCATCTCGTCGAGGATCCGGCGGCGGGCCTCGGCCTCGCTGTAGTAGAACTCGTCGACGAACGACGAGTAGAACAGCTCGTTGACGAATTTGCTGGTCTGATAGTTCTGCAGGCCGATCGAGCGCACCACCATGGTCGGCGCGGCACCGGGCAGGTCGGTGTGCACGGCCATGAACATCTCGGCCGCGCTCTGCGCCCCGCCCACCACCACGGGCCGCAGGGGCTTGTCGCCGTCGAATTCGGCGATGCGGCTGCAGTACCGGGTGCTGTGGACGATCCGGTCCCCGGGCAGGCTCGCGAACACGTCGGGAACATGCGGATCGCGCCCGGTGCCGAACACCAGGTCCCGGCAGGAGATTCGGTCGCCGCCCGCCAGGTGGACGGTCCAGCCCACGATCCGGCCGTCGGCCTCGAGCCGGGGCTCGGCCCGCTGCACCCGCGCGCCGTAGCGCACCCGGACGCGTTCGAGCGAATGCGCCACCCACTGCTGATATTCCGACAGCTCCCACCGGTAGGGGTTGAAGGTGGCGAGGTTGACGAACTCGTCGAGCTGCCGGCGCTCGTGCAGGAAATTGAGGAACGAGAACCGGCTGCGTGGATTGCGCAGGGTCACCAGGTCTTTGAGGAACGACACCTGGCTGCGCGCCCACGGCAGCAGCAGGTTGCGCTGCCACTTCACGTCCGGGTGCTGTTCGAGCAGCAGGGTGTTCTCGGCGAGTGCGGTCGCCCCGGACTCCTCCAGGGCCACCGCCAGTGCCAGGTTCGCGGGCCCGGCGCCGATGGCCAGGACGTCGACGTCGTATTCGGTCACATTCTCCACCTGTGTCGGTATCGGATAACGCTGAGACACAGTCAAATTCACGACGGCGTTGGTCGACACCGTTCGCGGGCATCGAACATCAACCGATCGCCGTGGCGGTCACGACAGCGAAAGACCCTGGGCGAGAACGGCGATCGTCTCGGCCCAGGGCCGGTGTGCGGGTTCGGCGAGCCTACGGCCGATCGGCGGCGATCGTCACGGTCTCCAGATCCAGGTCGCGGAACGGGGTCACCACCACATTGCGCAGCCGCTGCGACCACCCCGTCTGCACGCCCGGGGTCAGCAGCGGGATCGCGGGCATGTCCCGCAGGATGAGCCGCTCGGCCTGCTGGTAGAGCGCTGCCGCCTCGGCCTCGGCCGGGGTGGCGTCGGCCCGGGCCAGCAGGGCGTCCACCTGCGGGTTCGAGTACCTTCCGGTATTGGACGAGCCGCCGGTGCGATAGAGCGGGTTGAGGAAGTTCTCGATCGACGGATAGTCGGCGACCCAGCCGGTGCGGTAGATCGTGTTCATCTGCCCGCCGTCGATACTGCGGCGGAATTCGCCGAGGGTCGGTACCGGGACGAACCGGCACTCGCGACCCAGCGCGTTCGTGATCGAGGCGCAGACCGCGGTGAGCCACTTCTCGTTGGCCGTGTCGACGTTGGACGAGATCTCGATGGGACCCTGGAAACCACTGCTGGCGAACAATTCCCGCGCCTGCTCCGGGCGATACCGGCACAGGTCGCCGCACTGATCGGGTGCCGCGCCGCGCACGGTCGGCGGCACCAGACCGGCGGCCGGGGTGCGGTCGCCGGTGAACACCTGGTCGACCACGGCCTGCCGATCGATCGCCATCGACAACGCCTGCCGCACGCGCGGGTCGCCGTAGCGGGAATCGTAGAGCGGGAACGTGATCGACTGCAGACCCGATCCGGTCTTGACCAGGTGGCGGCCCGCGAGATCTTGCTGGTACCGGCCGCCGACCAGCGCGTCGCCCGGCAGCACCTCGAGGAAGTCGAGGCGATCGGCGACGACATCGGCGTAGGCGCCCTCGAGGGACTTGTTGAAGCGGAACTCGGCCCGCCGGATCACGGGTTTGCGCAGGCCGGTGGGGTTGTCGGCGCGCTGCACCACGATGCTGGAACCGCGTGTGTGCGAGACGAATTCGAACGGGCCGTTGCCGATCGGATGTTCTTCGTACGCGGCGCGGTCGGTGAAGAACGCGGCGGGCAGCGGCGCGTAGGCGACGTAGCCGAGCCGGGTCGGGAACGACGGCAAGGACTGGGTCAGGGTGACCTCGAACCGGTGGTCGTCGAGGAGACGGAGCCCGCCGAGTTCGCGCGCGGCCGGAGCGGTGCCCCGAACCCGGTCGAATCCCTCGATGACCGAGAGGAATCCGGCACCCTGCTGATTGTTCGGCCCGTACGCGGTGTAGTTCCAGGCGTCGACGAAGCTGCGGGCGGTCACCGGCGATCCGTCGTGGAACGTCCAGTCCTTGCGCACGGCGATGGTGAACACGCGGGAGTCGGAGGTCTCGATGGATTCGGCGACGGCATTGCGCGGTGCGGCCGTGCGCGGGTCGTAGTCCACCAGCCCCTTGAACAGCGAGCGCAGGATCTTGGAGCCACCGGCATCGGTGGTATTGCCGGGAATCAGGGCATTGGCGGGCTCGGTGGTGTTGACGGTGATCGAATCGGACTGCGGCGCACCGGGTTCGGTGTCCGAACCGCATCCGGAGGCCAGGGCGGCCGCCAGCGCGGCGGTGACGGCGCAGAGGGCGAGTCGGGATGTTCGCATCGGGAGATATGCCTTCCTGCAGGATGAGCGGATCCGTTCGCGCGGCGGCAGGAGCTGCCGGAACGCGGAATCCGACAACTCAGTGCAGCAGAGGCCCGGATTGGCCGATACCGACCGCGCAGCCGGACAATCAAATCCGGTCAACCCGGCTCAGGATTGCGTGGTGGAGAACCCGATCCACATCGAGCCCCACCAACACGCCTGGGAGACAAGGGCACTCGCGGCCCCGCGCAGCAGAAGGCCGCGGCCGGGTATGGATTCGGCGGCCATCCGGTGTCCGAGTGCGGCCGCCTGCAGCCCGTTGACGATGAGCACGAACACCAGGACCAGCTTGATCCGGGTGGGCCCCGCGGCGAGGTCGGGGGCGAGGAACATGCCGCTGCCCACCAGGCCGGACATGCCCAGCCAGATGGGCAGATGCAGCCGCCGCATGCCGCGCACCGCCTCGGCCAGCGTGGTGCGCCGGGCCAGCCACAGCACGGCCAGATAGTCGGCGACCAGCACCGCCCCCATGCCGACCACCAGCGAGACCAGATGGACGAACAGCGCCGCTTCGCGGGCGGCGGGCCCCACGTGCAGCCTTGTCGAGGCCCAGACAGCGAATGTGAGCGCGGAGATCGCGGCGGCGCCGGTCCACATCGGCGACCGCCGGAAGCGGAGGAGTGGGGACGGTCCGGTCCCGATATCGGTGGACACGCTGTTTCGACCCTTCGATCCGGGCGGAGGCGAATATCAGTCGCCGGATGCCGCGTCTCGCTCCGGCATCCCGGCGTAGGCGAACCAGGCCGCGGCCAATCCCAGGGCGCCGCACAGCGGCCACACTCCGGCACCGAGCTGCTCCCACGCCAGCACGCCGAGCGTGGGGCCCAGCGCCAGGCCCAGCCCGAACGTGGCCTGGTGGGTGGCGACATAGCGGGCCTTCACCGCGTCCGGGAACGTGCTGGGATAGGCGAACATGGTGGGCCCGTTGATCATCACGCCCAGCACGAACACCGCCGTGCACACCAGCACCACGGCGATCGCGCTCCCGGCCAGGGCATATCCCGCGACCCCGAGACCCATGATCGCCGTGCCGACCGCGCCCACGACATTGCCGCGGCGATGCGTCAGATACGAGGTGATCTTCAGCTCGAAGGCGATCAGCACCACCGACGCGGTGACCAGCACCGCGCTGTACCAGGCCGTGGAATAGCCCTCGCGGGCCAGATTCAACGGCAGCGCGACCGTGTACTGCACGTAGATGAGCGTGCCGAGCAGCACCGAGGCCAGGAACAGCTGGTAGCGGTAGTCGCGGGCGATCACGGCGTAGCCCGAACGCCGGTGCGGCGCAGCGGGATCCGGTTTCGGAGCGGAGGTCGCGGGCAGCAGCGTCAGCGCCAGGACCGCATACGCCAGGGCCGTCGCCGCATCGACCCAGTACAGCAGGTTCCAGTCGATGAGGATGAGCCCGGCCGCCAGCAGCGGGGCCAGCGCGGCGCCGGTGTTCAGCGCGATGCGCATCATCGAGAAGCCCATCACCCGGAACTGTTCGGGCATCAGATCGCTCAGTAGCACGGCGGCGGCCGGGCGATACGCCTGGGTCACCAGGCCCGCGGCCGCGACGACCGCGACCAGCGCCAGCACCGAATCCGGGTCGCTGAGCGGGGGAATCAGTGCGAGGCAGGCCGCGGAGGCGGTCATCGACGCCACGATCGTGGTGCGCGGCCCGAGCCGGTGGGTGAGTTCCCCGCCGAGCATGGTGCCGAGCACCGCGCCCGCGCTGTAGGCGGTGAGCGCGAAACCGGCTCGGCCGAGGGAGAATTCGTGGTGGATCAGGTACAGCACCAGGAAGGTCTGGACGAAGGCGCCCAATTGATTGATCAGCACCCCGAGCAGGAGCACCCGGACCGGGCGCGGGGTGCCGCGGAGCGCAGCGACCACACCGGTGCGCCCGGGGGTACGAACGGCGGTCATCGGGGTCTGCCTTCCGTCTCGGTGAAAAGAGCCTGTACGGAACCGAAGTCGAGCCCGCCGGACAGGGCGGTGTAGGTGCCGTGGGCGAGCAGTTCGGCCGCGGCCGCCTGCACGCGCTCGTAGGCCGCCTGCGCGATCGCCGAACCCACGCTGACGCGGCGGACGCCCGCCGCGGCGAGTTCGGCGACCGCGGGCGCACCCGGCCCGGCCATGACGTTCACCGGCAGCGGCGACTTCGCGGTCAGCTCGGCGATCGTGCCGAGGTCCAGCAGTCCGGGGACGAACAGGCTGTCCGCCCCGGCCGCCGCGTAGGCGACCGCCCGGGCCAGCACCTCGTCGAAGCGGTCCTCGGGGGCGCCGATGCCGAACAGGTACACGTCCGTGCGGGCGTTGATCACCAGTTCGGCCAGTCCGGCGCGGGTGGCCGCGGTGCGGGCGGCGTCGAGGCGAGCGGCCTGCTCACGGTCGTCGAACAGGGGACCGCCGGGCCGCCGCGAATCCTCCAGATTCACGCCGACGGCGCCCGCCTCGATCACCGCGGCGACCGTCGCGGCGACATCCTCGGGTGCCGGGCCGTAACCGCCTTCGATATCGGCGGTCACCGGGACCGCGACCGCGCCGGCGATGCGGCGCACCTGCTCGACCATGTCCGCGCGGGTCAGCCGCTCGCCGTCGCCGCGCCCGAGCGCCCACGCCACCGCGGCGCTGGTGGTCGCGACCGCGGCCGCCCCGGCGTGGGCGACCAGGGCGGCGCTGACCGCGTCCCACGCGTTCGGCAGCACGAACGTGCCACCGGCGTGCAATTGCCGAAACGCCGCCGCCTGATTGCGCTGAAAATCCTTCACCTGCGACTCCTCGCCACGTTGATCCTCCGAAGTGGAATGCGACGAAGATTACCGGTGGAGCGGCGGTATCGGCCTGGGCCCGAACGTATTTCGAACAATCGAACGTCAATCGACCGGCGCCCGCGAACCGGTCACCCGAGCAGCGGGTCCGCGGTGCGCAGGCTGATCACCGGAAGTTCGACGGTATCCATCTCCGGATACATCGCGAAACGACCGGTCTGCTGGGCCACCAGCCTGCCCACCAGCGGCGCCAGCAGGTAGCGCTCGGGCGCCGAAACACGGTGCAGCAGACCGGAATCGATCAGACTGTCCACGGCGTATTCGGCGGCGTCGACCGAGATGTGCAGCACCCGCGCCAGCCCGCCCGGCGTCACCTCGTCGGCGCCGGAGGCGAACATGTGCACCACGTGCTTGGCCAGCGGCGGCAGCGAAAGGTACGCCGGGAGCAGGGATCCGGCGAGGCTCACGTCACCGATCCGCAGCCAGTCGGCCACCTGGACACCGGCCTCGAGCCGGTCGGCCACCTCGGCGAGGCGGCGCCCGGGCTGCGCGGCGATCTTGCGCCCGGCGATGGTGACGGCGAGCGGCAGATGTGCGCAGAAGTGGGTGATGCGCAGCGCCGCTTCGTGTTCGGCGCGTACCCGGTCGTTGCCGATCAGCAGCCGCAGCAGCGCCAGCGACTCCGCGCGGGGCAGCGGGGTCAGGGTGATCCGCCGGATGCCGTCGAGCCCGAGCAGCCGCGACCGGCTGGTCATCAGGATCTGGCTGGTCCCGGAGCGCGCCAGCAGGGGCCGGACCGCGCGTTCGTCGCGCACGTCGTCGAGGACCACCACCACGCGCCGCTGCGCGAGCATCGACCGGTACAGGCCGATGCGATGCATGTCGTCGGCGGGTATCCGGTCCGGCGGCACGCCCAGCGCGTGCAGGAATCCGGCCATGACCTCCATCGGCTGCACGTCGACGGCGCCCATATCCGCCCACAGGTGCCCGTCCGGGAATTCGCCGGTCATACGGTGCGCGAGGCGCAGCGCGAAGGTCGTCTTGCCGATGCCGACCGCGCCGCGGACCAGCAGCGGCACCCGGCCCTCGGCGGAATGCGCCAGCACGGTCCGGGCGCCCTCGAATTCCGCGGTGCGCCCGACGAAGTCGTGCACGCCGATGGGAAGCTGCGCGGGGTGCGGATGGCCGGTCGGCTCCGGCTGCCGGTCCTCGCCGGACGGTTCGGCGGGCTCGAATCCGGTGTCGCCGCGGACCTCTCGCCACCGTTGCTCCCATTCGGCGGCATCGCCCTCGCAGGCCCGGACGAACGCCAGGGTCACCTGCAGCGTCGGGATCCGGTGCCCGCTGGCGGCCTCCGACAGGACCGACGGCGAGTAGAGGGCCACGCTGGCCATCCGGCGATACGACGGATTGCCCGCCGCCGCACGCAGTTTGCGAAGATCACCCGCGAAGGCGGCCAGTGGTCCGGTGCGGGTGTCCAGGGGTTTCTCACGTCTGCCCATGTCGATCTGTCCTCCGAGTGCGGTGCGGCGCAGGGCCGAACTCGCCACGACGGCGACGACCCACGGTGGGGCCTCGCCCCCGCCCCCGATGCGGAGTTGTTCGTGGTACCGGACCACGTCCTGATCATCGTCCGGGTCGGACGGTGAGCGGATTTCATCCCGGTGTCGTTCAGCAGACAACGGCGTGTCTACCCCTGCATCGGCCCGGACGGGCCGGTTATTAACGAATCGGTGCGGGGAGCGCGGGCCGGTCCGGCCGCGCGGGTATCAGCCACGGTCCTGCAAACCCGCCCGGACGCCCGGGACGGCGCGTCGGGCCGGTCCGCGATCCGCCCGGTTGTCCGGCCTGAGCACCGATAAGCCGCCGACCACGGCGCGTGTCACCCGACCGGATTAAAGTTGGTGGTCTGAGCCGTTGGACGGTCGGATAGGGTGGTCCGATCTAGCCGGGAGAGGTGGTGGCATGACTCAGCATCTGGAGAAGGCGAATGCCGAGCAATCGAGCGCGGGCAGCGACGCCGCTCCCACCACCGGCGACGCCTCCGCATCGGCCCCCACCCCGCGCAGTATGCCGATGCGCCAGCCGGGCACCCCGGCGGCCGTGCCCACCTCGGCCTCGCGCCGGGTCCGCGCGCGGCTCGCCCGCCGGATGACCGGTCAGCGCGGTATCGCCGCGGTCAAGCCGGTGCTGGAACCGCTGGCCACCGTGCACCGCGAGCTGTACCCCAAGGCCAACCTGCAGCTGCTGCAGCGCGCGTTCGACGTCGCCGACGAGAAGCACGCCCACCAATTCCGCAAATCCGGCGATCCGTACATCACCCACCCGCTGGCGGTCGCCAACATCCTCGCCGAGCTCGGCATGGACACCACGACGCTGGTGGCCGCGCTGCTGCACGACACGGTGGAGGACACCGGCTACTCGCTCGAGGAGCTCACCCGCGAATTCGGCGCCGAGGTCGCCCACCTGGTCGACGGCGTCACCAAGCTGGACAAGGTCAACCTCGGCGCGGCGGCCGAGGCCGAGACCATCCGCAAGATGATCATCGCCATGGCCCGCGATCCGCGCGTGCTGGTGATCAAGGTCGCCGACCGGCTGCACAACATGCGCACCATGCGCTTCCTGCCGCCGGAGAAGCAGGCCAAGAAGGCCCGCGAGACGCTGGAAGTCATTGCGCCCCTTGCTCATCGGCTCGGCATGGCGACGGTCAAATGGGAGCTGGAGGATCTCGCCTTCGCGATCCTGCACCCGAAGAAGTACGACGAGATCGTGCGCCTGGTCGCCGACCGCGCGCCCTCGCGCGACACCTATCTGGCCAAGGTCCGCGCCGAGATCGTCAACACCCTCGCCGCCAGCCGCATCAACGCCATCGTGGAGGGCCGACCCAAGCACTACTGGTCGATCTATCAGAAGATGATCGTCAAGGGGAAGGACTTCGACGACATCCACGACCTGGTCGGCATCCGCATCCTCTGTGACGAGGTACGCGACTGCTACGCCGCGGTCGGCGTGGTGCACTCGCTGTGGCAGCCGATGGCCGGGCGCTTCAAGGACTACATCGCCCAGCCCCGCTACGGCGTCTACCAGTCGCTGCACACCACGGTCGTGGGCCCGGACGGCAAGCCGCTGGAGGTGCAGATCCGCACCCAGGACATGCACCGCACCGCCGAATTCGGCATCGCCGCGCACTGGCGCTACAAGGAGACGCGGGGCAAGCACTCCGGCGACTCCGGCGAGGTCGACGACATGGCCTGGATGCGCCAGCTGCTCGACTGGCAGCGCGAGGCCGCGGACCCGGCGGAATTCCTGGAGTCGCTGCGCTTCGACCTGAAATCGCCCGAGATCTTCGTGTTCACCCCGAAGGGCGACGTCATCACGCTGCCGCAGAAGTCGACGCCGGTCGATTTCGCCTACGCCGTGCACACCGAGGTCGGCCACCGCTGCATCGGCGCCCGCGTCAACGGGCGCCTCGTCGCGCTGGAGCGGCAGCTGGAGAACGGCGAGGTCGTCGAGATCTTCACCTCCAAGGCCCAGAACGCCGGGCCCAGCCGCGACTGGCAGAACTTCGTGGTGTCCCCGCGCGCCAAGGCCAAGATCCGGCAGTGGTTCGCCAAGGAGCGCCGCGAGGAGGCCCTCGAGGCCGGTAAGGAACAGATCTCCAAGGAGGTCCGCCGGTCCGGGCTGCCGCTGCAGCGGTTGATGAGCGCCGACGCCATGGGCGCGCTCGCCCACGAACTGCACTACGCCGACGTCTCCGCGCTGTACGCGGCCGTCGGGGAGAACCAGGTGTCGGCGCACACCGTGGTGCAGCGGCTGATGGCCCAGCTGGGCGGCGTCGGCGATGTGGAGAACGAACTCGCCGAGCGGTCCACGCCCTCGACCCTGCCCACCCGCCAGCGCATCAGCGGCGACGCCGGTGTGGAGATCCCGGGCGCCCCGGGCACCGTCGCCAAGCTCGCCAAGTGCTGCACCCCGGTGCCCGGCGACGAGATCATGGGCTTCGTGACCCGCGGGGGAGCGGTGAGCGTGCACCGCACCGACTGCACCAACGCCGATTCGCTGCGCGCCCAGGCCGAGCGCATCATCGACGTGAAGTGGGCGCCGTCGCCGTCGTCGGTGTTCCTGGTCGCCATCCAGATCGAGGCCCTCGACCGCACCCGCCTGCTGTCGGATGTCACGAAGGTGCTCGCCGACGAGAAGGTGAACATCCTGTCCGCGTCGGTGATGACCTCCGGCGACCGGGTCGCGATCAGCAAGTTCACCTTCGAGATGGGCGACCCGAAGCACCTGGGCCACCTGCTGAACGTGGTGCGCAACGTCGAGGGCGTGTACGACGTCTATCGAGTGACATCGGCCGCCTGATCCGCCGCGCGATGCCACAATGGCGGGCATGACGGTGGTTCTCGTACACGGCAATCCGGAGACCGCAGCGATCTGGGGACCGCTGGTCGACGCCCTCGGCCGGGAGGATGTGGTGCGGCTGTCGCCGCCCGGATTCGGTGCGCCGCTGCCGGACGGCTTCTCGGCGACCTACCTGGACTACCGCGACTGGCTCGAGGGCGAGCTGGCGCGCTTCGACGAACCGGTCGACCTGGTCGGCCACGACTGGGGCGGTGGCCACGTCGTCACCGTCGCGATGCATCGGCCGGAACTCGTGCGGAGCTGGGCCAGCGACGCCGTCGGGCTGTTCGACCCCGAGTACATCTGGCACGACCTGGCCCGGGTGTGGCAGACGCCGGGCGAGGGCGAGCAGGCCGTGGCCGCCATGCTCGGCGGCAGTGCCGAGGAGCGGGCGGAAGGCATGGTCGCACTGGGCATTCCGCGCGATATCGCCACCTCGATCGCCGCGGAGCAGGGCCCGGATATGGGGCGGGCGATCCTGGCGCTGTATCGCTCGGCACGTCAGCCCGCCATGGCGGAGGCGGGCCGGGATCTGGCGAATGCGGCTGCGCGGCCGGGACTTTCGATCCTGGCGACCGATGACCCGTACATCGGCGCCAGCGATCTGCGGACGCGGGCGGCCGATCGGGCCGGGGCCCGCACCGCGGTACTCGACGGCCTGGGGCACTGGTGGATGGTGCAGGACCCGGCCCGCGGCGCGGACGCGCTGACCGGCTTCTGGAAGTCGCTCGCGTAACCGGCTCTCGGATGCCCCGGGGAGCCTCTGAAATCTGGTGATGCCGTTCACTTTTCGCTCGCCGTGCGATGTTCTCGCGCGCGAGCGATGAGGTCGGTGCGGTCGATTCCGGCGAGCGCCAGGGCGCGCGGGACGGTGCCGACCTCCGCCGCCAGCACGCCCAGCAGCAGGTCCACGGGGCGCGCGTCGTGTTTGGTCACCGCGGTGAAGGTGCGTTCCAGGGCGAGCTTGGCCGAGGCGCCCATGGCCGGGCTGCCGGTGCCGCGGTGCGCGCGGGGGAGCGGAAAGTCCTCGGCGGACACGCCGACCGCGGCCAGGCTGGCCTCGTACTCCCGATCCAGCGCGTCGCGCACGGTGCGATGGTCGAGCCCGGCCGCGGCCAGGACCGGGTCGGTGTCGGGATCGGGCTCGGCGGCGATGGCCAGCAGCAGATGCTGTGCCTCCATCGAGGACGAGCCGTCGGCGCGCGCCTCCGATTCACCGCGCAGGATGATCCGGTGGAAGTACTTATCGATCGCGGCCATCGCCACGCCTCCTCAAGGTGACGCCGGCGGCAATGAGCCGCTTGGCATGTTTCTTGTGCACCGCCTGGCGGGTGATGCCGAGTGCCTCGGCGACCTGCGGCCAGCTCCAACCGGCCCGCATGGCCTGCTCGACGGCGGCATCCTCGACCTGATCGGCCAGCCGCCGCAGCGCGACCACGGCGGCCAGCGCATCGGCGGGGTCCTTCGGTCGACTCTCGGTGCCAGCCATGCAAGCAACCTTAGTTGACTAATCCGCGCCAGTCAACCAGGGTTGCTCAGGGTCGTCGATCCCGCGGGTGCGGTCGTGAGTTCGGTTCGCGGCGTGGGGGATACGGGGGTGAGTCGCCGGATTGTTGCTATGGCGAGTGGAACTCGGGGGCGGGGGTTAGAATTCTTCCGGTCGGTTTCGGGTTCTGACGTGGATTGTTCCGGGGATGCGTTCGCATTGTGCAGGATGCACTGCGCTGTTCGCTCGATTCTGTTACGGTCTATTGCGTTTCGGGGCACGCGCGGCTACGGCGGCAACTCGAACGCATGGTGATCGCCCTGCGCTACAAGATCACCGACGAACGGGTCGCCGCGGCACTCGGCCCTCCCGACTGATGCATACAGCTGGTGAAGGGGGTCAGGTCTTGCTGGCCACGCGCACAATCCGGAGTACGCCGGTCGCGCTCGCCATCGCGGCGGTGGCGGCGATCGGGGTGGTTCCAGCGCAGGCGCAGCCGTCCGGCCCCACCACCGAGGTTCCGATCGATGTCTGCCCGGCCCTGTACGCCTTGGGAATTCAGGGCACCGGCGAATCCTCCCCGGACGCGGCGCCGACCACCGACACCGGCATGCTGTCCTCGGTATTCCTGCCACTGCTGGCGCAGGCGCCCGAGCGCGGCCTGGTCGACCGCGCCTATGTGCCCTACGAATCCGGCTTCGGCGGCGCGGTTCCCGGTGGGACGGCCCCGTATTCGGAGTCCCTGGCCGGGGGCCTGTCCCGGCTGCGGGGGATGGCCCAGCAGATCGCGCGGCGCTGCGAGCAGACCAGATTCGCGGTCGTGGGCTATTCCCAAGGCGCCCACGTGGCTTCGATGTTCGCCCAGGAGATCGGCGCCGGCCAGGGCGTCCTGCCGCCGGAAAAGATCGCCGCCGTAGCGCTTTTCGCCGATCCCACCCGCAATCCTGGTGCGCCGCTGTTTCCGGGCTCGCCGGGTAAGGCCACCCCGGATGCGGCACCGGGCACGGCGGGCGACCGGGTGTCGGCACTGCAGACCCTGGCCCAGGAGCCCGCGGTCGGCGGCGGCATCGGCCCCGACCGGGACCGGGCGGTCGACTTCGGCGCGCTCACCGGCCGCGTCGCCAGCTTCTGCGCCGCGGGCGACCTCGCCTGCGACGCGCCCGCGGGCGCTCCCATCCTGCGCGCGGTCACCAATGTGGCGGGCCAGTCCCGGCTCTCGGGCGGCGACCCGATCGCGGCGCTGGTCTCGATCTCCCAGGCCCTGGCCTTCACCTCGATCAAGACCGCCACCACGGTGGTGAACTCCGATCTGCAGGGCACGGTGCCCGCGTCGCTGTCCTACCAGCCGCAGCAGTCGATCTCGCAGCGCATCGCCGAGGCCTCCGACCCGCGCAGCCGCATCGCCCTCGCCGACCCGATGCGCGCGATGTTCAAGGTGGGGGTGATCGGCCTGAACGCGGTGGGCACCGCGGTGCGCACGGTGCTGAACCCCGCGGCCATCGGCGAACTGGCGCGCGCCGCGCTGAGCAACCCGCCGGTCGCGCTGGTGCTGCTCGCCACCAAGCTCGCCGGTGCGGTCACCCAGCTGGTCCCGCCGACCACGGTGTCGCGGCTGGTGAACCAGGCATTCGACGCCGTCGTGCAGAACATCACCGACAACCGGGATCTGCTCGATACCGCCGCGTGGGTGCGGTATTGGGATACCGTCCAGCGCCACGGCGCTTACGCCACCGCGGCCGTGGACGCCCGCGGCGACGCCCCGGTCCGGTTCGTCGCGGACTGGTTCGCTGCCGCGGCCCGCGACCTGGTCGCGGCGCACGGCGGTCCGCAGGCCCCGAAAGGCACTTCGAACAGCCCGATTACCGGAATCTTGGTGCCGCCTCCCGGCGCGTCGAGTTCGCCGAATTCGTCGGGTACGGGACAATTTCCGTTTGGGACAGGCCCCGGCGGCGTGCCGTCGACCTCGCCCACCGCTGGTACCGCCCACGACTACCCGTTCTCCACGAACTGATCGCCGAGAGGGTCCGACGATGCTGCACGACGTGCCTGGCTCCGCGGGAAGGGGGGAATGTTGAAGTCGTACAAAGACTTGGCGCGCTGGTATCCGGCGCTCGAGCCGCCCGGTGTCGCGGCGCGCCCGCCGGTGCGTGAGCAGCCGTCCTTCGCCGAGGACGAGGGCGGCGCCGGTGCGGCGCGCTACCCGCACTACATTCGCGACACCGAGCCCGAACCCTTCGACATCCCGTTCGCCGAGGATCCGCCCGCCCGCCGCAGCGAATTCGTCGGCGGCTGGAGCGACTGGGTGGGCGATCACGCACCCGGCCCGGACGACGACTACCCGGAGCGCGACGGCGACGTCGTCCAGTTCCCGTGGGACGACGAGGAGGACGAGCGGCCCGCCCCGCCCCGCGAACCCGTGCAGCGCGGCCGCATCGGCCGCGACGGGCCGGGCGCCGCCGCCTCGCCGCACACCCTGCGCGAGCGCACGCGCCCGGGCCGATGGCGCATCGCCGCGATCCTCCTGATTGCCGTGCTTTTGCTGGCGGCCGCCGGGGCCGCCGCGCTGTATCTGCTGCATTCCCGCGGCGGCCCAGCCCATTCCGGCGCCCGATCCGCGTCACCGGTGCGCTTGACATCGGTCACCGGCGACGGGGCGGCCGCGGATTTCTGCCCCACCGAGCGGACCGATCGGATGATGCGCGGCGCCGAACCGGGCGGTACCGCGTCCGGCCCGGACGCGATCATGTGGTTCCAGCATTCGTACTACGTCGAGCGGTCCGGTGAGCGCGCCCGGGAGGTCGTGGCGCCCGGCGCCGCGATCTCGGGCGCACCGGTCATCCAGCGCGGCATCGACTCGGTCCCGCTGGGCACCGCCCACTGCGTGCGGGTGACGGCGGTGGGCCGCGGCGAGGAGGGCACCGACAGGTATCTGGTGGAGGTCACCGAGCGACGGCCCGGCGCCGCGCCGAAGACCTACGGCAAGCAGACGGTCACCACCGCGGTGATCGGCGGCCGCACCCTGATCACGGGCATCGCGGCCGGGTAAGAGGAGAGCTGAGACGATGGGACAGGACTGGAGCCGGTGGCTCGACGAGACGCCCGAGGCGGGCGACCCGGCGAGCGGTCGATCGCGCGCGAAGGCTCCGGTGGTGCGGTTACGCAAGGGCCGCCGCGGCGACGGCGAGGAGGCCGCGCTGCCGCGCCCGGTCCTGGTGGTGGGCGGCTGCGGTGGCGCGGGCACCACGACGACCGCGCTCGGCATCGCCGGTGAGCTGGGCGCCGCGGGCGCCCCGACCGTCGCCGTGGACGCGACGTCCGCGGGCAGCGATCTGGCGCTGCGCGGCGCCGACGAGCACCTGAGCCCGATCAGCCTGCAGCAGTGGCTCTACGGCCGCGGCGACGACGAACCGGCACCGCTGAAGGAATGCCTGTCGCAGGCCAGCTCCGGCATCGGGCTGCTGTGGCGCGACTCCGCCCCGCTGCGCCGCCGCGCCACCTACCTGACCGTCTCGCGCGCGATCGCCGACGCCGGATACACGCCCGTCTACGACGGCGGCAGCCCGATCGCGGGGCGGCACCTGCGCCCGCTGCTGGAGGACGCCGATATCGCGCTGGTACTGGCGATTCCGGCCCGCGCCGACGCCGCCAACCGGCTGCGCGTCACGCTGGAATGGCTCGACGATCAGTTCGGCGGCCCGGCCGAGGGGCAGGGCGGCGGCATCGTCGGCGACACCACGATCGTGGTGTCGCACCAGCTTCCGGGCAACGAGCCCGTGGTCGCCGAACATTTGCGAGAACACCTCACCGGCTGGGTTCGCGACATCCGCGAGATCCCTTACGATCCGGAGCTGGCGCGCGGAGAACTGGTGCGCCCCAACACGCTTGCCGCCGACACCCGCAGGGCATATCGCACCCTGGTCGCGGGGGTGGCATCATGACCGCGGCCATGAAGGAACAGGGAAGTCCATCCGAATCCGCCGCCGGGGGCGAGGGTCCCACCGGCAGGGCGGGCGTCGTCGCGCCCCCCGAGGCGCGCCGCGCCCCGGTCTGGGATCGTCCCGTGCCCGGCGCCGGGCGCGCCCCGCTGGTGTGGTTGCTCGGCGTGCACGGCGGTGCGGGGGCCAGCACCCTCTCGCACGTGCTCGCGCCCGCCGCGGATTCGCACCGGCGCTGGCCCGGAGTCTTCGAGCGCGAATCCCCCTTCGTCGTGCTGGTCGCCCGCGAGACGATCGCCGGACTGACCCGTGCTCACGATCTGCTGCGCCAGCACCGCGCGGGGCTGGCCGGGCCGAGCGAGGTACTCGGCCTGATCACGGTGGCCGCTCGGCCGGGCCGCATGCCCGCCGAGATCCGCCGCTACCGCGATGTGGTCGGCTCGCTGGCCGGCCGGATGTGGCAGGTGCCGTGGCACGAGGAGTGGATGCTCGTCGAGCCCGACCAGCTGCCGGTGTGGTCGCCGTCCGATCCGCCCCCGCAGCAGAAGAAACGCAAACTCGATCCGTTACAAGAGGTTCCGCACGACGTCGACGAACTCGGCATGAGCATCGTCGACCTCATTCGTGAAAAAGTAGCTGGCAGTTCGCACTTGGAAGAAGAAGAGGACGCTCGATGAGTACCATCCTGGCGGCCGTGCACGAGACGTACGGCGCTGTTCTCGCTCAGGTCGGGAATCCGACGCCCGAGGCGCCCCCCGCCTCGGAGAAATTGCTGAAATTGGTTCGGTATTTCACGTGGTTCGTGCTGCTGTCCGGAATCATGGGAATCACCTACGCGGGAGGCAAATTCGCATGGGAGAAGTGGACCGGGGGCGGCCTGGAATCTCCGAAGATGGTGGCGGGAGCCATGATCGGCGGCATCATCGCCACCAGCGCCGGAACCATCATGAACGCGGTCATCGGTAGCTGATGTCCCCCGCGACCGTGCTTGCCTACAAGCAGATGCCGTCCGATGTGGTCGAGCCCATCATGCAGCTCATCGACTGGCTGCTGTGGGTCGTGCTGCTGTTCTGCCTGGCCTGGATGATCATCTCGGCCGGTCGGCTGTGGTCGGCGATGCGCGACGACATGGCCGTGAACGATGCCTCCCACGGCATAGTCATGAGCCTGATCGGGGCGATCGTGGCGAGTTCGGCGAGCGCGATAGCACTGACCATACTGCCGACGTGAACGGTGGGCCCCCATGACATCGGCCGAGATCGACGCACCCGCGCACGCGGTGTACCCGCTGCGCCTGCGCCGGGCCGCCGCGGGCGTGCTCGGCGCCGCCGTGCTGGCGGCCGCCGGATGCGGTGGGAGCGACGGTGATTCGTCGAATCCGGATCCGGCGCATCCGCCCAGCGGGGTGCGCTGGCAGCCGTATCAGGGTGTCGCCCTGCCGGTGACCGATCAGGGGCCGCGAAGCGACAGCGACGGCGCCGCAACGGGATTCGACCGCACCCCCGCGGGTGCGGCGGTCGCGGCCATCACCCATTCCGTGCGGCTGTCGGTGGCCACCGACAGCCAGTGGTCGACGGTGGTCGCCCGGGAGCTCGTGCCCGGTCCGGCCCGCGACGAGTGGGCGGTCAACCGGGTGCAGCTGTCGATCACCGGTCCCGCGGCGGAGCAGTACGCGCCGCGCGTGCTCGGCTATCGCGTGCTCGGCTTCACCAGAGACAGATCGAACGTGGACGTCTATACGGAATACTCCGACGGTTCGCGGGCGGTGAATCACACCACCGTCGAATGGTTCGGCGAGGACTGGAGGTTACGACTGCCGGAGTCCGACGCCACCGCGCGTCCCGTCGACTCCATCGACCAATTGCCCACCGACATAGTGACATTGGAGGCACCAACATGACCGGGAAGGATGCGGGCGGCTCGTATACCGATGCCGATCGCGGCGTCTCCTTCGGCGTCATCGCCTCGGCCGCGGTGCTCGCGTTGATCGTGATCGTCGGGGTGTTCATGTATGTCGGGCGGGACGATTCGGGCGGTACCGAGCCCGCGGATTCGCTGCCCTCGCCGGTCGCCGGGACGGGAGCCACCGGGTTCGCGGCACCGGAGGTCGATCTGTTCGGCCGCCGCGTCGATATCCCGAACAACCCTGCGGGACAACCACTCCGGCAGGATCCCTCGCTGGAGAAGAGTCCCACCGACGAGGACTGGCTGACCGCCGCGCCCGCGGGCACCACCGAGCCCCGTGGCTGGCAGCGCGTGCACGGCGCCTCGGTGCCGTTCTCCACCAGCGACGGACCCGCCCACATCGACGAGAACGGGCTGGCCGTCGGGTACTCGCACACCCCGCAGGGCGCGGTGCTGGCGGCGGCGCAGATCACCTACCGCCTCAACGCCCGCCCGGCCGACCGGAATCTGTACACCCAGCAGGTGCGGGTGGCGCCGCAGCAGCTGGCGGCCTACGACAAGGCGCTGGATGCGGGCAAGCTGCCCGAGCAGCAACCCGAGCGGGTGACCCGATACCTGGTGGCGCCGGACGCGTTCCGGGTCGAGAACTACGCCGACGATATGGCCATCGTGCGCCTGGCCGCCCGCGGCCCGGTGACCGACGGCAAGCAGCTCTGGGCGGCGGTCCGGCTGGTCATGGTGTGGGATTCGGGCGACTGGCGGCTCAAGCCGACCGAGTCCAAGGGCTCGCCTACCGAGTACATCGACTCGCTGACGGGGTGGACGACATGGTGAGCGGGGGTGCGACCGATATGTTCGGCCGCCGCGAGCTGTTGCTGCGGCTGGCGGCGGTCTCACCGGAGTACCTGGGCGAATGCGATCGCCTGCTGGCCGCGGGGAAGGTGCCGGACAAGCTGACCCCGCTGCTGTACGCCTCGGACGCGTTCCGCGTCGACACCTACACCGACGACCACGCGGTCGTCGACATCGCAAGAAAGGCAAGAGAAGTCATCGATGGCCAACCGACATGGGTCGGCATGCGTCTCGCGGTCGCCTGGCGTGACGGTGATTGGAAGCTGACGGCTGTGGACGGGCAACAACCGGTCCGGATCGATTCCCTGCGGAGCATCGAAGGGTGGACGACATGGTGAGGCGCATTCTCACGATCTTCGCGGTCGTGTTCACCGTCATGATCGCGACACCGACCGTGGCCTACGCGCAGTACGGCTTCGACCAGACCTGCAACGAGATCCACGACGATCTCGACGGTCTCGGTCTGCCCGGCGTCTCGCTCGGCGACGCCGCGTCTGCCGCGTGCAAGGCCGGTAACGCCGCGACCCACCCGGGCGATGCCGCGGGCGCGGTCCGCGACAAGGCGTGGGACTCCACCTTCGGCAAGGTGGTCGACTCGCTGATGAACGGGCTCGGGCAGGCGCTGATCCTCGCGCTGACCTTCTGGATGAAGGTGCCCAACGAGCGAATAAGCAACGGCGGGGAGCTGTTCCAGAGAATCAACGACTACACCTATCAAGCCCAGATCCTGCTACTCATAGTGTCGGTGATCCTGTCCGGCGCCAGATTGGCGGAGGCGCGGCGAGGGGCCGCGCTGAACGAGGCGGGCGAGTCGTTCCGGATGTTCGCGAGAGTGGTGTTCAGTTCCTGGATGCTGGGCGCGGTGATCGTGGCCGGAACCCAGGCGTCGGATCGCTTCTCCGCGTGGGTGATTCAGGACGCCACCGACGGCAACGCCAAGAACATCGCCGAATTCATGGTGAAAACGGCCAAGCTGCAGGCATTCTCGCCGGGCCTGGTGCTGATCATCGCGATCGTCGGCCTGCTGGGCGCGCTCGCGCAGATCGTGCTCGCCATCGTGCGGCAGGGCCTGCTGGTGGTCGCCGCGGGCGTGCTGCCGCTGGCGGCGGCGGCCTCGGGGACCAGTACCGGCAGGCAGGCGTATCCGAAGCTGATCGGCTGGATCATCGCGTTCATGCTCTGGAAACCGGTGGCCGCCATCGTGTACATGATCGCGTTCGTGGCCATCGGCAACACCGACGATCTGACCACCACCGCGGGCCTGCCCGATGCCGATCAGGCCCAGCGCATGCTGGTGGCGATCGTGCTGCTGTGCAGCGTGGCGTTCGTGCTGCCCGCGCTGATGCGCCTGGTCACCCCGGCGGTCGCGATCGTCGGCAGCGGCGGTTCGACGGAGGTGGTGCTGGGCAACAGCCACGGTGTCGAGGC
>NZ_JARWQD010000139.1 GCF_029869545.1 Nocardia wallacei
CCCCCCCCGTGCCCTACACACTCGTCCGCGGCGTGCCATCAAAATCCCCTATCCGGGGTGGGGGGGCGCGCCCCCGCCGCCCCCCGCCCCCCCCCCCCCCCGGCGGCTACTAGTCCGGGTCGGCCAGCGTGACCTGGACGCCACCCACCAGATCGGTGCACTGGTTGTAGATGAACACCCCGACCGTGGACAGCGCGGTCAGCAGGACCACGTTGATCAGGCCGATCACCGCCGCGTAACCGAACACCGTCCCGGCGTCGATCAGCTCGGTGGACGTCGAGCTGCCGTTGGACATGATGTCGGTGAAGCTGCTGTTCAGCCTGTCCCACACACCCATGCCGGACAGCACGATGTAGAGGAATCCGACCGCCAGCATCCACACGAAGAACATCGCCACGCTGATCACCAGCGACACCTTCAGCGTCGACCAGGGATCGACGTGGCGCACCTGCACCGTCGCCCGCAGCGGCTCGCCACCGGCGGCCGCGGCGACCGCCGCCGGAACCGCCGGGGAGACGGCGGCCGGTTGCGGAATGCCCTGCATGCCGGGAGCCTCGGTCGGCGGCAACGGGTGCCGCAGTTCCGACAGATCCGGCATGTC
Organism: Nocardia wallacei; assembly: GCF_029869545.1. Classification (GTDB taxonomy): domain Bacteria; phylum Actinomycetota; class Actinomycetes; order Mycobacteriales; family Mycobacteriaceae; genus Nocardia; species Nocardia wallacei_A. Next base: position 602 of record NZ_JARWQD010000139.1, read on the forward strand.
CTTGACCAGCTCGGGCCGGGCGATGCTGCGGGTGGGCCCGTCGATGCCGACGGACTTCACCATCGCGGCCTCCTTGCGGGCCGCCTTGGCCGCCAGGTCGGCGGTGGTGCGGGCGTTGGTCATGCCGCCACCCAGGCCGCCACCCGCCTGCGGGCGGCCCGCCACCGGCGGCTCACCCGGACGATGCAGATTCGACTGCGGCTCCCGCTGCGGCAGCTGCGACCAGCCCTTCTCGAATCGTGCGTCGCCCTCGGCGGGGGCCTGCTCCCCGGCCTTTCCCGCCTCGCCCTGCTTGTCGGACACTTCGGATGCTCCTCCCGAGCCGTTGTCACCTCCCGAGCCCGGCCGCGGTATGGGCCGGGGCGGAATCGGAGACGGCGCAATTCGCTCGGTCACACCGTTGGCGTGGTGCCGCTCGTCATTCGGCTGATTCGGAGTGGTCAATGGGATTCCTTCGATCCGTCGTGCCGCCGCTGCCTGTGAAGAAACTTACTGCTTTCCGAACCTACTGCTTGTCCGCACCGCTGGCCTCCTCTTCGAGGGAAACCTGATCGGGCTCATCGGCGTTGCGCGCGATCGCAAGCAACGTATCGCCATCGCCGAGGTTCATCAATCGCACGCCCTTGGTCTGTCGGCCGGCGCGGCGCACCTGATTGGCCGCCGTCCGGATCACACCGCCGCTGGAGGTGATGGCGTAGATCTCATCCTCGTCGTCGACGATGAGTGCGCCCACCAGGTTGCCACGTTTCGGATCGTATTGGATCGTCAATACGCCTTTACCGCCGCGGCCCTGCGCGGTGTACTCCTCGATCGCGGTGCGCTTGGCGTAGCCGCCGGACGTCGCGACCAGCAGGAACGTATCGTCGCGGACCACGTTCAGCGACAGCAGCCAGTCGTCGGTGTTGAACCGCATGCCCTGGACGCCGGAGGTGGCGCGGCCCATCGGGCGCAGCACCTCGTCGTTGGCGGCGAAACGGATCGACTGGCCGTGCGCCGAGACCAGCAGCAGGTCGTCCTCCGCGGAACACAGTGCGGCGCCGACCAATTCGTCGCTGTCGCGCAGATTCACCGCGACGATGCCGCCGCTGCGGTTGGAGTCGAAGTCGGTCAGCCGCGACTTCTTCACCAGGCCGTTGCGGGTCGCCAGCACCAGGTACGGCTGATCCTCGTAGGTCTTGATCTGGATGACCTGGGCGATCTTCTCCTCCGGCTGGAAGGCCAGCAGGTTGGCCACGTGCTGGCCGCGCGCGACGCGGCTGGCCTCGGGCAGCTCGTAGGCCTTGACCCGGTACACCCGGCCCAGGTTGGTGAAGAACAGCAACCAGTCGTGGGTCGAGGTGACGAAGAAGTGCTTGACCAGGTCGTCCTGCTTGAGGCCGGCGCCCATCACGCCCTTGCCGCCGCGCTTCTGGCTGCGGTACAGGTCGGTCTTGGTGCGCTTGGCGTAGCCGGTCTCGGTGATGGTGACGACCACGTCCTCGCGGGCGATCAGATCCTCGTCGGCCACGTCGCCGTCGGCCGCCACGATCTTGGTTCGCCGGTCGTCGCCGTGCTTGTCGACGATCTCCTTCAGCTCGTCGCGGACGATCGCGCGCTGCCGCTCCGGCTTGTCCAGGATGTCCTTCAGGTCGGCGATCTCGAGCTCGATCTTCGCCAACTCGTCGATGATCTTCTGCCGTTCCAGGGCGGACAGGCGACGCAGCTGCATGTCCAGGATCGCGGTCGCCTGGATCTCGTCGATCTCGAGCAGCTCCATCAGGCCGGTGCGCGCGGTCTCGGTGTCGGCCGAGCGCCGGATCAGCGCGATGACCTCGTCGAGCGCGTCCAGCGCCTTGACCAGACCGCGCAGGATGTGGGCGCGCTCCTCGGCCTTGCGCAGCCGGTAGCGGGTGCGCCGGACGATGACGTCCAACTGGTGGGCCACGTAGAGCCGGATCAGCTGATCCAGCCGCATGGTGCGCGGCACGCCGTCGACGATGGCCAGCATGTTGGCGCCGAAGCTGGTCTGCAGCTGGGTGTGCTTGTACAGGTTGTTCAGCACGACCTTGGCGACCGCGTCGCGCTTGACCGTCACCACGATCCGCATGCCCGCGCGGTCCGAGGACTCGTCGTGGACGTCGGAGATGCCCGCGATCTTGCCGTCCTTGACCTGCTCGGCGATCGCGTTGACGAAATTGTCGGTGTTGACCTGGTACGGCAGCTCGGTGATGACGATCGTGGTGCGACCGCGATTGTCCTCCTCGATCTCCACCACACCGCGCATGCGGATCGAGCCGCGGCCCGTCTTGTAGGCGTCCTGGATGCCCTGGGTGCCGACGATCAGGCCGTGGGTCGGGAAGTCCGGGCCCTTGACCGCCTCCATGCAGGCCGCGAGGGTGGTCTCCTCGTCCGCCTCGTGGTTGTCGAGCGCCCAGTAGATCGCCTCGGCCACCTCGCGCAGGTTGTGCGGCGGGATATTGGTGGCCATGCCGACCGCGATACCGCCGGACCCGTTGATCAACAGGGCGGGGACACGGCTGGGGAGAACCACGGGCTCGCGCGAGCGGCCGTCGTAGTTCGGCGCGAAATCGACCGTCTCCTCTTCGATTTCGCGCAGCATCTCCATGGCCAGCGGGGTGAGCCGGCACTCGGTGTAGCGCATGGCGGCCGGGCCGTCGTTGCCGCGGGAACCGAAGTTGCCCTGGGGATCGACCAGTGGATAACGCAGCGACCAGGGCTGCGCCATGCGCACCAGGGTGTCGTAGATCGGCACGTCGCCGTGCGGGTGGTAGTTACCCATGGTCTCGGCGACGGGGCGGGCCGACTTCACGTAGCCGCGGTCGGGGCGGTACCCGTTGTCGAACATCGCGTACAGGATGCGGCGATGCACGGGCTTCATACCGTCACGCACCTCGGGCAGCGCGCGGCCCACGATCACGCTCATCGCGTAGTCGATGTAGCTGTTCTGCATCTCCTGCTGGATGTCGACCGGTTCGATACGGTCGCCGCCGTCGGGAGGCAATGTGGTCTCGGTCATGAATCAGTCTCCGTAGGAAGTCTTTTCGGGTGGTCGGGGCGAATCACTCGTCATCCCGGGGCGCATCGCCTCCGTCCTCCGGAACGACGGGCATCCCCCTACAGGTCGAGGAAGCGGACATCCTTGGCGTTGCGCGTGATGAAGCTGCGCCGCGCTTCGACGTCCTCACCCATCAGGACGCTGAACAGCTCGTCGGCCGCGGCCGCATCGTCCAGCGTCACCAGCCGCAGCAGGCGGGTGGAGGGATCCATGGTGGTCTCCCACAACTCCTTCGGGTTCATCTCACCGAGACCCTTGTAGCGCTGCACGCCGTCGTCCTTGTTGATCTTCTTGCCGCTCGACAGCCCGCGCTCCAGCATCGCGTCCTTCTCGCGGTCGGAGTAGGCGTACTCCGGCTCGCTGCGCTGCCACTTCAGCTTGTACAGCGGCGGGCAGGACAGGTACACGTGCCCCTGTTCGACCAGCGGCCGCATGAACCGGAACAGCAGCGTCAGCAGCAGGGTGCTGATGTGCTGGCCGTCGACGTCGGCGTCGGCCATCAGGATGATCTTGTGGTATCGCAGCTTGGCGATATCGAATTCGTCGTGGATGCCGGTGCCGAACGCGGTGATGATCGACTGGACCTCGTTGTTCTTGAGGACCTTGTCGATGCGCGACTTCTCGACATTGATGATCTTGCCTCGGATCGGCAGGATCGCCTGGTACATCGAGTCCCGGCCGGACTTGGCCGAGCCGCCGGCGGAGTCACCCTCGACGATGTAGACCTCCGACAGGCGCGGATCCTTCGAGCGGCAGTCGGCCAGCTTGCCGGGCAGACCGCCCAGATCCGTCGCGCTCTTGCGCCGCACCAGTTCGCGCGCCTTGCGGGCGGCTACGCGGGCCTGCGCCGAGGAGACCGCCTTCTGCACGATGGTCTTCGCATCGGCGGGATTGGCCTCGAACCAGTGCGCCAGATTCTCGTTGCAGGTGCGCTGCACGAACGACTTGACCTCGGTATTGCCGAGCTTGGTCTTGGTCTGGCCCTCGAACTGCGGCTCGCCGACCTTCACGCTCACGATGGCGGCCAGGCCCTCCCGGATGTCGTCGCCGGTGAGGTTGCCGTCCTTCTCCTTGATGAGCTTCTTGTCCTTGGCGTACTTGTTCACCACCGAGGTGAGCGCCGCGCGGAAGCCCTCCTCGTGGGTGCCGCCCTCGTGGGTGTTGATGGTGTTGGCGAAGGTGTGCACGGACTCGGAGTAGCCCGAGTTCCACTGCATCGCCACCTCGAGCTCGTGGCCGGTGCCCTTGCTGGTGAAGCCCACCACCGTGTTGTGGATCGGCTGCTTGGTGCGATTGATGTGCTTGACGAAGTCCTCGAGGCCGCCCGGGTAGTGATAGGTGCGGGTCTTGACCTTCTGCTCGGGCGGCGGCGCGTCCTCGCCCTCGGCGTGCTTGGGCGCCTCGGCGGTCTCGCTGACCACATCCTCGGTGACCTCGGACTCGCTCACCCGCTGATCGGTCAGGGTGATGGTGAGGCCCTTGTTCAGGAACGCCATCTCCTGCAACCGGCGCGAGACCGTCTCGAAGTTGTAGTAGGTGGTCTCGAAGACGTCCGGGTCGGCCCAGAACCGGATGGTGGTGCCGGTGCGCTTGGTCGCCTCGCCCTGCACCAATTTGCCGGGCTTCGCGTCCTTGTACTCCTGGGTCCAGTTGAAGCCGCCGTAGTCGATATCGGCCTCGAGACGGGTCGACAGCGCGTTCACCACGGAGATACCCACGCCGTGCAGACCGCCCGACACCGCATAGGACTCGGAGTCGAACTTGCCGCCGGCGTGCAGCTGGGTCATGACCACCTCGATGGTGGGGATGCCCTGCGCGTGCATGCTGGTGGGGATGCCGCGGCCGTCGTCGACCACTTCGACGCCGCCGTCGGCCAGCAAGGTCACATCGACGCGGCTGGCGTAGCCGGCCATCGCCTCGTCGACGGAGTTGTCCACAACCTCCCAGATCAGATGGTGCAGACCGCGCTCACCGGTGGAGCCGATGTACATACCGGGACGCTTGCGGACCGCCTCCAGGCCCTCCAGAACCGTGATGCTGGAGGCACCGTAGCCCTGCTGATCGCCCTGGGTCGAGCCGCTTGCATTGGAGTCGTTGGCAGCCACTGCTCGGTAGCTCTCCTTACTTGCTGATCCCTCGGCACAGCGTCGGACAGCACACAGAGGACCCCGAATGACATCTGCTCGAGAATTACGGGTCCTCGCGCGGGCTTGCCCGGAACGCGCCGAAGGTATCGCCGCTAGTTACTCCCCCATCCTACTGGTACACCCGCCTCAGGATGCACCTATGACACCCCTGAGAGCGTCGTGAGTGCGTGAAATCGATCGCTGCCGGGTCCGGTTGTAGGTTTCGGGGGTCCGGCGGGCCTCAGCGGCCGATCGCAAGTCGCTCGCGAAAGTTTGCGGAAGAGTTGAGCGATCTTCGGGCGACCGGCGCTCCCACCGTCCCGAGATCCGCGGCGTCCGAGCCGGTTCCACGTGAAACCTCAGCCGTAGGTGTCGCGGGGGCCGCGGCCCTTGATGTGCCGCTCGCCCTTGCGCCAGCTCGGCGCCGCCGGACCGCTGATCCGCAGCGACGTGACCACGCCCTGACCCACCGCGGCGGTGATCTTCGCGAGGATCTGGGCCTGCAGCATGCGCAGCTGGGTCGCCCACGCCGTGGATTCGGCCTGGATGCTCAGCACACCGTCGGTCAGCGATACCGGGGTGGCGTGGGCGGCGACGTCCTCGCCGACCACGCTCGCCCACCGCCCGAACACCATGCCCTCGGCGACCTTGCCGGACCAGCCACGGCTCTTCGCCAGGGCACCGGCGAGGGTGGACAGCCGCTGCGGGTCGCGCTCGTCGGGACGCGCACCCGACCATCCGGAGCGGCGGCGCAGCGCGCGCACGCCGCCCTTGCGCGGCGACGCCCGCCCCTGGCCGACGGCCTTACCGCTGGTCTTGGCGGCGGCGCGGGCCTCCTCCCGCGCCCGCCGCGCCAGGTCGACACCGCGCAGCTCGGTACCGGGCTCGGCCGGAGCGGCCGCTCCCGCATCGCCGTACTCGGGTCCGTCCACCGCCACTCCTCTCCGTCGGCATCCGGATGCCCGGGGCCGGGCATTGCAGGACAGGCTAGCCGGTCGGCACCCGACTTCCGGCGCGCCGCGGCCGGTGTCACGTGACATTGTTGTGACAACCGGATCAGGGGTCTTCGGACAGCGGTGCGAGCGCGGCACCGGACTGATCCACGATGTGGGAGATGCGCTCGTCCGCCTCGCCCGTGGTCTCGACGCGCAGCGGGGTGGCCTCGAGTTCGGGCGGGACGTCCTCCGGGACCGCCGCGGTGATCAACACCTGTTCCGCCGTGGCGGCCACCGCGGCCAGGGCGGCGCGACGGCGGCGATCCAGTTCGGCGAATACGTCGTCCAGCAACAGGACCGGATCGGTGCCCGCGCCGCGCAGCAGCTCGAAGGCGGCCAGCCGCAGCGCCAGCGCGAACGACCACGACTCGCCATGGCTGGCAAAGCCTTTCGCCGGCGCCGAACCGAGCAGCAGCTCCAGATCGTCGCGGTGCGGACCGACCAGGCACACCCCGCGCTCGAGTTCCTTCCCGCGCGCGGCGGTCAATTCCCGCAGCATGATCGACTCCAGGACGGGCGCATCGTCGGGCTGCGGGGCGCGATCGGCGTCCAGGAATTCCGGCGGCAGCGACGCGCTGCGGTAGCGGATGGCCGCGGTGCGTGACTCCGGGGCGATCGAGCGGTACGCCTGCTCCAGATGGGGGTGCAGCTCGTGGACCAGCCGCAGCCGCTGGGCCAGCAATTCGCCGCCGTGCGCGGCGAGATGGCCGTCCCATACGTCCAGCGTGCTCAGATCCGCGGGCGTGCCGGAGCGCGAACGTGCCTGGCGGCCCGCGGTTTTCAACAGCGCCGAGCGCTGCCGCAGCACCCGGTCGTAATCCGAGCGCACCCCCGCCAGGCGGGGCAGCCGCGCGGTGCACAGCTCGTCGAGGAAGCGGCGGCGCTCCGACGGGTCGCCCCGGACCAGGGCCAGGTCCTCCGGCGCGAACAGCACCGTCTGCAGGATCCCGAGGATCTCCCGCGGCCGCCGCACCGGCGACCGATTGATCTGGGCGCGGTTGGCCGACCCCTGGTTCAGCTCCAGATCGATCCGCAGCTCACGACCCGAATTCACCACGGTCGCACCGATTCGGGAACGCTGCGCGCCCAGCCGGATCAGCGGCGCGTCGGTGGACACCCGGTGTGAGCCGAGGGTGGCGAGGTAGCCGAGCGCCTCGACCAGATTCGTCTTCCCGTTGCCGTTCGAACCCAGGAAAACCGTTCGGCCCGTGGACAGTTCGAGTTCGGTCTGCTCCCACGAGCGAAAGTCCCGCAGGCTCAACGCCCGGACGTGCATCGCTCAGTTCACCGTCCCCGCGGGTGCCGTGCACAACTCGGTAGGCGGCCCGAGTTGCCCACGTGCCCAGAGTTTTTCACAGAGTTATCAACATTGTTCACAGACCCGATGACCGCTCGCGGACCATCGGGTGCGGTACTCATCGACGGGCTCAGCCCGGCAGGCGAACCGGCATCAGCAGGTAGGTGTACGTGCCGTCCAGGGCCGCGAAGGCGCCGGACTCGAGCACCTCCGGCTCTTCCTCTGTGGTCGGGCACAGCACGGCCGGGCGGCTGGGTGTGGTGAAACCGAACGTCACCCGGTCGGCGTGCAGTGCGGACAGACCGTCGTTGAGGTAGCCGGGGTTGAAGGCGATCGTCAGTGGCTCGCCGCGGAATTCGGCCTCCAGCCACTCCTCGGCGCGGCCCGCGTCGTCGCCGCCGGCCGACAGCAGCAGGCCCTGTTCGGAGAACTCCAGGCGCACCTGGGCGCCGCGCTCGGCCACCAGCGCCACGCGCTTGATGGCGTCGATCAGCGCGCTCACCTGCAGGGTCGCGATCGAGGTGTGTTCCTTGGGGAGCAATTGGCGGAACTTGGGGAATTCCGCGTCGAGCAGGCGGGTCGTGGTGCGGCGGCCGCCGTTGACGATGCCGAGCAGGCCGTCGGTCCCGGTGCCGAAGGCGAGCTGCACCGGCTGGTCGGAGGTGCCCAGCGTCTTGGCGGCCTCGGACAGGGTGCGCGCGGGCACGAGGACGGCGGTCTCCACGTCGTCGCGGCCGGGCTGCCACTCCAGGTGCCGGACCGCGAGGCGGAAGCGGTCGGTGGCCGCCAGCACGACCTTGGAGCCCTCGATCTCGACCCGGATGCCGGTCAGCATCGGCAGCGTGTCGTCGCGGCCGGCGGCGACGGCCACCTGGCCGACGGCCGAGGAGAACACATCCACCCCGAGCTCACCGGTCTGCGGAGGCAGTTCGGGCAGCTGGGGATAGTCCTCGACCGGCATGGTCGGTAGCGAGAATTTCGCACTGCCGCAGGCGATCAGCACACGGGTGCCGTCGACGGAGACATCCACCGGCTTGTTCGACAGCGCCTTGGTGATATCGGCCAGCAGGCGGCCGGAGACCAGCACCTGCCCGGGGCCCGCGACCTCGGCGGCCACTCGCATCTGGGCGGAGACCTCGTAGTCGAAACCGGAGACCGTCAGCCCGTCCTCGTCGGCAACGAGGAGAACGCCGCCGAGCACCGGCACCGGCGGACGAGACGGCAGACTACGGGCCACCCAGGCGACGGATTCGGCGAAATCCTCGCGAGCGACCCGAAACTTCATGCTTGCAAGCTCCATCGCCCGGTATGTCCTCTCCCAAGTCTCGATCGGTCGTGATCCGTTTCGGCTCGACGCCGGTTCATGCAGGGGTACTGGATCGGCCGCCCCCGTGTACTCACCGCAGTGTGGCACAGGCGACCGACAACAAACCGTACCCGCGCGGCCGCCGAATGACCACGCCGCCCTCCCGGTGCGTCGCCCGCGGGTCCGCGCGGACCTTCTGCTCCGGGCTCGTTCGTTCACCGAGTCACGCGATGCCGATCGCACCGTTGCTCCCCGAGCCGAGTTTCCACACACCCTGTTTTGAAAGAAGTTATTGAAGAAGAAGAACTGAAACAGTAGTAGGCACTGTGGATTCTGTGGACCACGGGCGAATCCGCTGCTCGGGGGGCGTGGCGGCGTGGGGATGTCCGGCGGGTGACTCGAGGATGAACGAGGAGTCGCTGTGGAGGTTACGAATCTGTCCCACTCCCATCCTCGAGCGGTCCTCGAGTTGTTCCATGACGATGCCCGGTTTGTGCACATCTGTGCGCAAACCGGTGGACAACTCGAGGATTCCTCGAGGAGCTGACAGGGACTCCTCGAGGAATCCACAGGCACAACTTCCGATCGACGCAGGTCCGGGGCCGTGGATGGGTTCGGCTGTGCGAACTGTGTACCGGCAGGTGTGAGTGGCGGTGTCAACACCCCTCCCGTCGAACTGTGGGTAAATCGGTGGAGAACAGGGGGATTCCTCGAGGACTCCCCAGGGATTCCTCGAGGAATCCACAACACGAAAAAGCCGATCCACCCTGGTCTACGGGTGGATCGGCTTGGGGAGGCGGATCAGCGGGAGCGCTGCTTGATACGGGCTGTGAGTTCCTGAACCTGGTCGTACACCCGGCGCCGCTCGGTCATTTCCTTGCGCACTTTTTTCTCGGCGTACATGACCGTGGTGTGGTCGCGGCCGAACGCCTGGCCGATCTTCGGCAGCGACAGATCGGTCAGCTCGCGGCACAGATACATCGCGATCTGCCGCGCCTGGGCCAGCGGCCGTGCCTTACCCGGGCCGGTGAGCTCCTCGAGCGTGGTGTTGAAGTACTCCGCGGTGACGGCCATGATCGTCGACGCGGTGATCTCGATCGTGGTGGTATCGGGCATCAGATCGCGCAGCACCACCTCCGCGAGCGAGAGGTCCAGCGGTTGCCCGTTCAGCGAGGCGAAGGCCGTGACCCGGATCAACGCGCCCTCCAGCTCGCGGATATTGCGTTCCACCCGGCTGGCGATGAGTTCGAGTACGTCGTGCGGGACGTCGAGGCGATCCATGCGCGCCTTCTTGCGCAGGATCGCTATCCGGGTCTCCAGTTCCGGCGGCTGCACGTCGGTGATCAGGCCCCACTCGAACCGGGTGCGCAGCCGTTCCTCCAGCGTGGCCAGCTGCTTGGGCGGGCGGTCGGAGGACACCACGATCTGCTTGTTGGCGTTGTGCAGGGTGTTGAAGGTGTGGAAGAACTCCTCCTGGATGCCTTCCTTACCCTCGATGAACTGGATGTCGTCGACCAGCAGGATGTCGGTCTCGCGGTAGCGGCGCTTGAACGCGACCTTGCGGTCGTCGCGGAGGCTGTTGATGAAGTCGTTGGTGAATTCCTCGGTCGATACGTACTTCACCCGCATCCCCGGAAACAGCCGCTGGGCGTAGTGCCCGGCCGCGTGCAGCAGATGGGTCTTGCCCAGACCGGAAGCCCCCCAGACGAACAGCGGGTTGTAGGCCCGCGCCGGAGCCTCGGCGATCGCGACGGCGGCCGCGTGCGCGAAACGGTTGGACGCACCGATGACGAACGTCTCGAAGGTGTACTTCGCGTTGAGACTGGCCGAGGACGCCGGGGGCGTCGGCGTCGGCTCGGGTGTCTTCGCGAAGTAGGTCGGCCACGAGTTGCGCACGTTGACCACGGGCTCGTCGTCATCGTGTCGCTCCGGGGGCGTGGGCCTGCGGGCGGGCTCGGGCTCGGACGCGAACAGCGACTCCTGCCCCGGCGATCCGGCGCCACCCGGCCCCGCGGGTAGGTCCCTGTCGCGCCGGGGCGCCGCGGGTTCGTCCGGTCGGCCGTTGCCTGGCAATTCTCCGGCCACCGGCTGCGCCGAGAACTCGTTCTGGGGATAGTCGGCCCGGCCGGAGAAGTCGCCTGGGGAGAGATAGCGCGGCGCGGGGTACTCCGGGGCCGCCTGGTACTCCGGTTGCGCGGGATATCCCACAGGTTCGCGGGGGGCCTCGCGGACCCGCTCGGGACGGGAGGTCAGGCGGGCGTGCCGGGGCGGCCCGGCGGGCCGGTCGGACGGCTGCGTCGCCGGTGCGGCGATCCGGACACCGAGGCCCTCCACCTGCGGACCGAGGCGGCGGGCCAGCGACCGCAGGATGGGCTCGCGCAGATCGCGCTCGATCGCCTCCTGTGCCAGCGAGGAAGGTACCGAGAGCAGCGCGAATCCCTGCGCCACCGTCAACGGCTTGACCAGGCCCAACCATGCCTTCTGGGCGTTGGTCACCGGCGGAATGGCGCCGTCGGTCGAGCCCGTGGTGAGTTCGGCGACCACCTCTGGCCACACGCCGGTCAACACGTTCTGCTCGTCGTCCACGTACGTTTCCTCCCCGGAATAGGTAGATAGGAGCAGACGGTCGGACACCACCCGCATCCCCCCGCAGCGCGAGCGTAGGCGTGGCCGTCGGCCATACGAATATGCCACTCCAGGGGTCTTTCCACACAATTATCCACAGATGTGGAGAACCACAGTGATGTGAGTCGAGCTGCCTTGCGCCCCCACGCAGCGCTTCGACCAGCGCTTCTGCAGCAATCTTCTGGCTATGTAGCCTAGCGGCCCGGGTGAGTCGTCGGCAAGGCCGGTTCACGGCCGTGTCGTCGGTCACTGCGGCGGCGGTTTCACCGGTCGTTGTCCGAGGTCAGCGCCGGGTGGCGGGCCGGGGACCCCGGTTTGACCTGGCCGGAGCCGGTCAGTACTCTCGTACAGTCACCCATTGACGTGGTGGCGGCTGCGTGCTGCCCATGTCTCGATGGGCGCTGCGCCGAGGACGACCATGTGATTCGTCGCAGACCAAGCATTACCCACAAGCTTCGGGTGCCGCCGGGCGCCCACCAACTCGAGGAGTGTTGACCGTGGCCAAGGGCAAGCGGACGTTCCAGCCGAACAACCGTCGTCGGGCGCGGGTCCACGGGTTCCGTCTCCGGATGCGCACCCGTGCGGGCCGCGCCATCGTGTCGGCGCGGCGGCAAAAGGGCCGCGCCAAGCTCACGGCCTGATCCATCGGCACCGGCATGGGCGTCATGCCCCGCTCGCCGTTCGGTTCGCCGCATCCCGCCATCCGTTACGCGCTCGGACACTCGGGTGTTGCCTGAGCCGTACCGGCTGCACCATCGTGCCGATTTCTCCCGGACGGTGCGGCGTGGCAGGCGAATCGGGAGGCGCGATCTGGTCGTGCATGCGTTAATCACCACTCCGGCGTCCGACGACACCGGAGGCGAAAACGTCGGACCGTCGATTCGAATCGGCGGTCCGCGTTTCGGTTTGATCGTCAGCAAGGCGGTGGGCACCGCGGTGGTACGTCACCGTGTGGCCCGCCGCCTGCGTCATATCTGTGCTCCCCTGGCGGATGTGCTGCCCGCGGAGGCGGACATCGTGATCCGGGCGCTGCCCGGGGCCGCGTCCGCCTCCTCGGCCGAACTCGATCGACAGGTGCGCGCCGCGCTTCGCAAGCTGCTGCCCGAAACCGCGACGGCCGCAACGGTTGTCGCGGATGCGGCCGATGCCACCCCGAACGACGCGGGCGGCAAGTCATGAGCCGTCTCTCGGTGCTGACCAGGCTGCCCGCCACCGTGCTCATCTTCCTCATCGAGCTGTATCGGACCTACGTCTCCCCCACGCGGATGCCGGTGTGCCGCTTCACTCCGACCTGTAGCGAGTACGCGGTGACCGCCCTGCGCACCCGCGGTCTCGTCGTCGGGGTCGGATTGACGGCCGTGCGCCTGGCCAAATGCGCACCCTGGCACCCTGGTGGGTGGGACCCCGTTCCGGAACGGAAACGGAAGGGGGCTGCCGCCGCGGACGAGCCGACCGCGCAGACGGCCGCACATCAGCTTTGTAATGGGTCGCCGCGCGCGGTGACCGGCGATACGACCGACGGGAGTACATAGAGCCGTGCTCGATTTCATCTACTATCCGGTGTCTTGGATCTTGTGGTTCTGGCACCGCGTCTTCGGGTTCGCGCTGGGCGCCGACAACGGTCTGACCTGGGCGCTGGCCGTGGTGTTCCTGGTGTTCACCCTGCGGCTGGTGCTCTACAAGCCGTTCGTCAAACAGGTGCGCACGACCCGGCAGATGCAGGAATTGCAGCCTCAGATCAAGGAGCTGCAGAAGAAATACAAGAACGATCGCCAGAAAATGGCGACCGAGATGCAGAAGCTGCAGAAGGACCACGGCTTCAATCCGCTCATGGGCTGCCTGCCCGTGCTGGCGCAGGTGCCGGTGTTCCTCGGTCTGTACCACGTGCTGCGCTCGTTCAACCGGACCGGCACCGGCTTCGGCCAGCTGGGCATGTCGGCCTACGACAACGCGCACACGGCGAACTACGTCTTCAACGCCGACGATGTGCAGTCGTTCCTGCGGGCCCGCATCTTCGGTGCGCCCATCTCGGTCGCCATCACCACGCCCCGGACGCAGCTGGACGCCTTCCTCGACTACGGCGGCATCCCCCAGGTGGTGAACATCGCCGCGGTGGCGATTCCGCTGATGGTCATCGCCGGTCTGGCCACGCACTTCAACGCCCGTGCCTCGGTGGCCCGGCAGAGCCCCGAGGCCGCCGCCAACCCGCAGGCCGCGCTCATGAACAAGATGGCGCTGTGGGTGTTCCCGCTCGGCGTGATCGTCGGTGGCCCCTTCCTGCCGATCGCCATCCTGATCTACTGGGTCTCCAACAACATCTGGACCTACGGGCAGCAGCACCTCGTGTTCGGCCGGATCGAGAAGGAAGAGGAACAGAAGAAGCAGCAGGCGATCGAGCGGCGCGCGGCGAACGCACCCAAACCGGGCGCCAAGCCGAATCCGGGCGCCAAGCCGAATCCGAAGAACAAGCAGAAGACGGGATCGACCGACGAGCCGACCGATGCGCCGGTGGATGCCCCGGTGACCGACGGCGATGCGTCGACCGCGTCGCGTAATGGCGCGGCGGCGGCGAAGCCGGGCAAGGCGACGGCCGCGTCGCGCAAGGGCGGGCAGGGCAATCGCAAGCGATCCGGAAACCGCGGCCGCGCGAATCAGAAGCGGCGCCGCTAGCCGGGCGGTGCGAGCGGCCGGACACGACGGATGATGCAGATCGAAGGAAACGACACACATGACTGTTGAGACCGATGGAGGGGACGCCACTGTGGCCCTCGGCGCAAGCGGCACGACCGTGGCGGACACCGCGGAGAGCCACGAACCGGAAACCGCGGCGAGCCGCGAACCGGATGCCGCGGAACCCCGCGAGCCGGGCTCGGACGCGGCGACCGGAGATGTGAGCGACGCCGAGGAGGCGCTCATCGAAGAGGGCGAGATCGCCGGCGACTATCTCGAGCAACTGCTGGATGTGCTCGACTTCGACGGCGATATCGACCTGGACGTCGAGGGCGACCGGGCGGTGGTGAGCATCGACGGCGGCCGGGATCTGTCGAAGCTGGTGGGCCGGCGCGGTGAGGTCCTGGACGCGCTGCAGGAGCTGACCCGCCTGGCCGTGCAGCAGACGACCGGCGTGCGCAGCCGGCTGATGCTGGATGTGGCGGGCTGGCGGGCGAAGCGCCGGGAGGAGCTGAGCGCGCTGGGTTCGGCGGCGGCGCAGCGCGTCCTGGAATCGGGTGAGCCGGAGGCCCTGTCGCCGATGACGCCGTTCGAGCGCAAGATCGTGCACGATGCCGTGGCGGAGGTCGACGGCGTCGAGAGCGAGAGCGAGGGCGTCGAGCCGAATCGGCACGTGGTGGTGCTGCCGTCCTGAGTGCGGCGCCCTGCGGGCGGGCCCCCGGTTCGTTGAACCGGGGGCCCTAGTGTTGTGCGGGGTCCGTGTGTCGACCAGTCGCGAATCCGGAAGGATGTTTCACGTGGAACGAGGAACCGGTGTGAATGAGCCGGAGCACTCCCCTGCCCCGGCCGAGGCGACGCCGCCGGAGCCGCCGGAGCCGCCTGCCGCCGCCGAGCGGATATTCGGGGAGCGGCTCCCGCTGGCGCGTCGGTACTGTGCGGCGCTGGCGGCGGCCGGGGTGCAGCGCGGGTTGATCGGTCCGCGCGAGGTGCCGCGGCTGTGGGATCGGCACATTCTGAACTGCGCGGTGCTCGGCGAGCTGATCCCGACCGGCGCTGCCGTCGTGGATATCGGCAGCGGCGCCGGGCTGCCCGGAATCCCGCTCGCGATCGCCCGGCCCGATCTGCGGGTGACCCTCGTCGAGCCGCTGCTGCGCCGGACCATCTTCCTCGCGGAGTTCATCGAGGAGGCAGGGCTCGAGGTGACGGTCGTGCGCGGTCGCGCGGAGCAGCCGGACGTGCGGAAGGTGGCGGGCGGTGCGGACGTCGTGACGTCGCGCGCGGTCGCTCCGCTGAGCAAGTTGGCGAAATGGTCGCTGCCGCTGGTGCACAACCACGGCCGGATGCTGGCCCTCAAGGGCTCCAGCGCGGCGGAGGAGTTGGAACGCGACCGCGCCGAATTGCTGCGCGCGGGCGGCGGCCACGCGCAAGTCCTGGAGTGCGGTGTCGGGATCGTGGATCCGCCGACGGTGGTGCTGAGCGTCGAGCGCCTCCCCCGCGCCGAACGAAAGGCCGAGGGCGGCAAGCCGAAGCGCCGTCGGTGAACGTCCGTCCGGTGCGGGCCGCTTCCGCCTGGCCGGGTTGTGTTTCATGTGAAACATTGCCGCCGAGTGCCAATCGGTCTCGCGCGGCGGACATCGGAACGGCCGTCCGGCCGATCGATGTTTCATGTGAAACACCGACCCGGACTCACCGGCCCACAGCGGGTGCGTTTCGACGGGGAGCGCCGGTCTATTGCGACTGCGGTTCCGGCCGTCGGATTCGGCCCGCCCGCAATCACTCTCATCGCGCGGCTTCGAGATCATCCCCTCTCCCCCAGGCTTCTCGGTCTTCGCCTGTGACGGGACCCGGCCATGTCTCATCCCTTCGGTGCCTTGCGGGAATGTCGAGCCGGATCCGTCACCGTGACGAGGCGCCGCCCGGCGGCTGGCTGGCGACCGTCGCAGGGGTCGGACTGCTCGGGCCGGAGCGCCCCCTACGGGACGACTCGGCTCGACCGCAGCACCGACTCCGCGCGGCTCGCGATTGCCGCCGGGCGCGGTTTCATGTGAAACAACCGGCGTTGCCGTGCGTGTGGCGGCGGAAGTCGCCGGGGCGATGTTTCATGTGAAACACAGAGACGCTCTGGGTGAACGGCAGGTGCCGGGAAGCGACGAAAGTGGCCTCCGGGCAACAAAGTTTGTGGATCGCGGTGTGATCGCCGCGGTTCAACTTCCGTAATGCGCGCGGTGCTGGCAAGCTAGGTGCAGTCGAGCGTGAGCGCAGATTCGAGGTGCCCGACAGGCTCGCCAGGATGGGCACCGGTCTCCTGGGCCGTGCCGCGCTCCGCTTGCTCGAGCCAATGCGGCGCCGATGCTGCTTGGGCACGTGTCTGAAGTTCTCGGGGTTAGGAGCCTGTATGTCGAACGGTCCGGCGAATGTTTCACGGGAAACAACGTCGCGGGTGCCCGGAATGCTGGACGGTAGTGGCTTCGATCTGGACGAGCTCGGTCGCCCGTTCGGGAGCATCACCGCCGACACGCCCATAGCGGCCGAGGCGCAGCGCGCGAGCCAGGTGTTGCATCCTGGTTCGATGACCATCCCGAAGCCGCGCGAACAACGGATCATCACCATCGCGAATCAGAAGGGCGGCGTAGGGAAGACGACTACGGCGGTCAATCTGGCCGCGGCGCTCGCGCTACAGGGGATGACCGTCCTCGTCATCGATCTCGACCCGCAGGGCAATGCCAGCACCGCGATGGGCGTCGAGCATCACTCGGGCGTGCCCTCCTCCTACGAATTGCTCATCGGCGAGGTCTCCGTCCAGGAGGCGATTCAGCGCAGTCCGCACAACGAGCGGCTGCTGTGCATCCCGGCCACCATCGATCTGGCCGGTGCCGAGATCGAACTCGTGTCGATGGTCGCCCGGGAGGGGCGGCTCAAGGCCGCGATCCAGGATGCGAATCTCGCCGGATACGACATCGACTACGTGATGATCGACTGCCCGCCCTCGCTCGGCCTGCTCACCGTCAACGCGCTGGTGGCCGCGAAGGAGGTGCTGATCCCGATCCAGTGCGAGTACTACGCGCTCGAGGGTGTGGGACAGCTGATCCGCAATATCGGCCTGGTGCAGGCGCACCTGAATCCGGAACTGCATGTGTCGACCGTCGTCCTCACGATGTACGACGGGCGGACCAAGCTTGCCGATCAGGTGGCCGAGGAGGTGCGCGGGCACTTCGGCGATGTGGTGCTGCGGTCGGTGATCCCCCGCAGTGTGAAGGTGTCCGAGGCGCCGGGTTACGGCATGACGGTGCTCGATTACGATCCCGGTTCCCGGGGCGCGATGAGCTATCTGGATGCCGGTCGTGAGATGGCCGCCCGGTCGGTCGCGGTGGTTGGTGGAGTGAACGAGGAAAGGGGCCAGTAGGTTGACTCAGGCGAAGAAGGGTGGACTGGGGCGCGGACTGGCCGCGCTGATCCCGACGGGCCCGGCGGATGTGCAGGGGCTCGGTAGTGCCGCCGCGAATGCCGTCATCGGCCTGGACCCGATCGGCCCGCATCCGGCCTCGGCGTACCTGCATCGGGTTCCCGAACCCGGCGAGGGCTCCGACGCCGGCGCGGTGTATCGGGAGATTCCGCCGGACCAGATTCAGCCGAATCCCAAGCAGCCGCGCCAGGTTTTCGAGCAGGAGGCGCTGGACGAGCTGATCCACTCGGTTCGCGAGTTCGGGCTCATGCAGCCGATCGTGGTCCGCCTGCTGGAGTCCTCCCCTACCCCGCGCTATCAGATCGTCATGGGCGAGCGCCGGTGGCGGGCCTGTCAGGATGCGGGCCTGGAGACCATCCCGGCCATCGTCCGGGAGACCACCGACGACTCGATGCTGCGGGACGCCCTGCTGGAGAACATCCATCGGGTGCAGCTCAATCCGCTCGAAGAGGCGGCGGCGTATCAGCAGCTGCTGGAGGAGTTCGAGGTCACCCACGAGGAACTGGCGACCCGGCTCGGTCGATCCCGGCCCGTCATCACGAATATGATCCGGCTGCTGAAGCTGCCGATTCCGGTGCAGCGGCGGGTCGCCGCGGGGGTTCTGTCCGCCGGGCACGCCCGCGCGCTGCTGGGCCTGGAGTCCGGTGCGGAGGCACAGGAGAAGCTGGCGGAACGGATTGTCGCCGAGGGTCTTTCGGTGCGTGCCACCGAGGAGGCGGTCACTCTCGCGAACCGCTACCCCGACGAGGAGAAAAAGCGCCCCGCCGAACGGAAACCGGTCCAGATGCCGGGTCTGGAACGACTGGCCGAGCGGCTCGCCGATTCGTTCGACACCCGTGTCACCGTGAGCATGGGGAAGAAGAAGGGCAAGATCGTCGTCGAATTCGGCGACCTAGCCGACCTCGAACGCATCGTGACGATGATGGAGCAGCAGAAGTAGTACGACGAGTGATCACGGCCGAAATCCGCGTGATCACCGGAGATACTGGACCCTGGCGGTAAAACGTCACTGTGACGGTGCCTCTCGGGTCGCGCCTGCGATCCTGATGGACAGCACAGCTACCGGAAATGAGGCGGTTCGCTTTGATCGCTTATTCTTGCTGGCGAGTAGATACTGATGCGGCGTGAGTGTGGATGAATCGGAGAGCTGGAGGCTGAGCAGAGCGGTGTCGACCAGCGTTACCGCACTTACCCTCGGCGGACTCGACAAACTCCCGGCACATGCCCGCCGGTGCGTGTTCTGGGAGATCGATCCCGCCGTGGCGGAGGACTCTCGGGAATTCAGCGACCCGGTATTCGAGAAGGAGGCGTGGCTGTCCACGGTCCTCCTCGAATGGGGTTCGTGCGGCCAGATCGCGCTCGTCGACGGTCAGCCCGCCGGCTGCGCGCTGTACTCGCCGCCGAGCGCGGTGCCCCGCGCGACCCTCTTCCCCACCTCACCGGTGAGCGCCGACGCCGTCCTGCTGACCACCCTGCGGACCGATCTCCCCTACCGGGACAGCGGGATTGCCGACCGGCTGATTCAGGCCGTGGTGGCCGATCTGATGCGCCGCGGCGTGCGGGCCATCGAGGCCTTCGGCATCCGCAAGGATCCGGCGGCGACGTCGATGTCGACGCGATCGGTCAGCTCGATGTTCCTGATGGAACGCATCGATACGCCCGCGCACGGCATGTCGTCGGCACCGCGGCAGCACACCGACTCTCGATGCTCCCCCGAGAGCTGCATGATCGACGCGGACTTCCTGGAGGACGTCGGATTCACCGTGGTGGCGCAGCACCACCGCTTTCCACGCCTGCGCCTGGAACTCGACAGCGACCACCTCTGGAAGGAAGACGTCGAACGCGCCCTGGACCAGCTGCTGGCCTCCGCCTCGATGGAAGCGAAATCCCGAGTGGGATGCCCCTGAATGAGCTTGCCGGAACTGGTGCGTCGCAGTCACATGCGGTCGGCGGCGGCCAGCTCCTCGGCCAGCAGTTCGGCGAAAGTGTATGTGCCGGTGGGCTGGTCGTCCTGGCCGAGTAGGTATAGCCGCTTCACCGAAATCAGGATGGCCTCGGCGATCACATCGCGCATGCGCGGGTTGGTCAGCACCGAGGCGTCGTATTCGTTTGTCAGATAACCGATATCGACCTGGACGGTCGGCATCTTGGTCAGCCGCAGCAGATCCCAGGTGCGCGAATGGGTCCGGCAGTCCTGCAACGAGGTTCGCGCCACGATCTCGCGCTGCACGAATCCGGCTAGCACCTGGCCGATCATCGACACCGAACCGTGCGAATTGCCGAAGTGGAAGCTGGCGACGCCGCTGGCCACGGGGCTGGGATTGGTCGCGCAGCGCAGCGAGATCATGAGATCGGCGTCGAAAGTGTTGGAGGTTTCGGCGCGTTCGGCATCGGAGAGGTTGGCACCCCACGGCCGGGACAGGAAGGTCTCCATGCCCGTGGCGGCCATCCGGCCCTCGAGACGACTCGCCAGATCCCAGAGGATCTCCGATTCGTAGACGTCACCGAACTCGGTGGGGACCGCGTAACCCTTGTCCGGACCGCCCATTCCGGGATCGATGACGATCCGCTTACCCGTGAGCTGCGGTCCGGCGCGGTGGACAACCTCCTCCTCCGCGATGCGGTGCGGGTTGCCACCGGTCACGCGGGCGCCGAGCAGATCCAGCGAACGCAGCGTGTCCGGACCGCAGATGCCGTCGGCGGACAGGCCGATCTCGCGCTGGAACGCGGTGAGGGCGTCGTGGGTGTGCGGCCCGAAGTAGCCGTCGACGCGGTGCACGTAGAAGCCGAGATCCTGCAGGCGGCGCTGCAGCGTGGCCACGTCGTCGCCGTACAGCGGGGCCGAGAGCTGGTAGATCAGCGTGCGCGCGCCGAGGCGATAGGACGCCTCCTTCAGTGCCCGATAGGTGGCGGGGCCGACGACACCGTCCACGAGTAGCCCGCGATGCTGTTGGAACGCGCGCACCGCGGAATCGAGATCGTGGTCGAAAACGGCGTCGGAATCCTTCCAATACTCGCCGTGCCCGTCGGACCGGTCGGCGCCGTGGGGATGGATGTGCAGGAATCCGAGACTTGCCAGGGTGCTCCGAACCTCAGCGACGGCTGGTCCAGTATCGCCGTGACGAAGTCGGTGCATGCGTGAGAGCCCTTTCCTTCCGCCAACCCGGGTACCCACTCATGCGACGGCTCACACCCTCGCACGACCGGAGCGTCGGTCGATTGTCTCAGACCCGGACCGAATTTCAGCAATTCTCCAGGTGCAGAGATCCTACTCCCGGCATTCACATGCCAGGCCCGGAGTCGGCGGCCCCGCATGATCGCGCGGAGCCGCCGCTAGCGCCGAAATACTACAGCGCCGACCGGATTCCCGGAGGCGCAGTACCGCGTATGACACAGGACTGCGCACCGAATCACAAAAGTGAACTCAGAGAACGCCTTCGAGTTCGCGCAGCAGCGCCGCCTTGCCCTTGGCGCCGACGATCCGCTTGGCCTCCTTGCCGCCGGAGAACAGGATCATCGTGGGCAGCGACAGGATGCCGTAGTCCTTGGCGGTCACCGGATTCGCGTCGGCGTCCACCTTCGCGATGGTCAGCTTGTCGGCGTGCGAGGAGGCGATCTCCTCCAGCACCGGGGCGACCATCTTGCAGGGACCGCACCAGGCCGCCCAGAAATCGACGAGGACCGGCTTGTCACTGCCCAGCACGTCCTGCGCGAACGTGTCGTCGGTGACGGTCTTGGTGGCGGTTTCGGACATGATGGAACTCCTCGAGCTCGACTTGCTGATGGATCAATTGGCGGTGACTTCGACCGGTCGGCCGGCGTGGTCCAGGGTGTTGCTGGTGATGTCGCCCTTCTCGGCGAGCCAGCGCTCGGCATCCATGGCCGCTCGGCAGCCGGTGCCCGCGGCGGTGATCGCCTGGCGGTAGATGTGGTCGACCAGATCACCGGCCGCGAAGACGCCCTCGACGGAGGTGGCGGTGGTGGGCTGGTTCACCAGCACGTAGCCCTCGCCGTCCAGATCGACCTGGCCGCGCACCAGTTCGCTGCGCGGGTCGTGACCGATGGCGACGAACAGGCCGGTCGCGGCCAGCTCGGAGGTCTCACCGGTCTTGGTGTCGCGCAGCGTCAGGCCGGTGACGCTGTTCTCGCCGTGCACCTCGAGCACCTCGGCGTTGGTGACGAACCGGATCTTCTCGTTGCTCTTGGCCCGCTCCAGCATGATGCGAGAGGCGCGGAACTCCTCGCGGCGGTGCACGATGGTGACGCTGGCGGCGAACTTGGTGAGGAACGTCGCCTCCTCCATCGCCGAGTCACCGCCGCCGACGACCACGATGTCCTGGCCCTTGAAGAAGAAGCCGTCGCAGGTGGCGCAGGCGCTGACACCGCGGCCGAGCAGCCGCTGCTCCCCCGGAACACCGAGGTAGCGCGCCGCCGAACCCATGGCGAGGACCACGGCGTAGGCCCGGTGGGTCTCGCCGCCGACGGTGACGCTCTTGATCGGGCCCGACAGGTCGATCGCCTCGACGTCCTCGGTGCGGATGTCGGCGCCGAACCGCTTGGCCTGCTCGCGCATCTCCTCCATCAGGTCGGGGCCCATGATGCCGTCCCGGAAGCCGGGGAAGTTCTCCACCTCGGTGGTCGTCATCAGCGCGCCGCCGAATTGGGTTCCCTCGAACAGCAGGGGTTCGAGCTCGGCCCGGGCCGCGTAGACAGCGGCGGTGTAACCGGCGGGGCCGGAGCCGACGATGATGAGATCGCGAACAGGCGTGTTCATGAGGCCCTTCCGAGGGAGTGTGTCATCAGGCGTGTCAATCAACAACAGGGTAAACGCTGTTGTTCCCCGGCCCGGGGCATCGGCCCCGAGACGGCCGCTCAGCCGATGTCGCGCTGTTCCAGCACCTGGGCATCGCCTGGGCCGCAACCGGTTCCGACGACGAGGGCGGTGATCTTGGGCGGGCGCGCGCTGGTGAGCAGTATCACCACGGCGGGGCGGTCTCGGAAGGTGACGTCCATCGAGCCGAGGACGGTGCGGTCCAGCCCCGCGGCGGCGACGCAGCGGGTCATCGCGCCCGGGAGGCCGAGCGGTCCGGCGACATCGTTGCGGCCCAGCGCGCTGAGCAGTACCGCGTCGGACGGGTCGCCGTCGAGGTGGGGGGCGCCGGGCTGCGTGGTGGGCGATGCCTGCGGCGCGGTGTCACGGTCGCGGACGGCATCCACCGCGATCAGGGATCCGGCGAGGACCGCGACGGCCGCGGCCACGGCGGTGAGCCAGCGCAGCCTGCGTGAGCGGCGCTCGTCGAGCCGGGTGGGCTCGGGTGGCACCTCGGGTGCGATGGCGGGCATCGGGCGCGTCGGCGGGGTGTCGGCCGCGGGGCCGCCGAAGGGCAGGTGATGCACCGTGGCGACGTGATCGCCGGAGGTGTCCCGGCCGGGGTCGCCGCCGCGGGCCAGCTCGTCGAGCAGGCGGTCCATTCGGGCGGTGACCTCGGCGGGCATCGGATGCAGGATGCGGGGATCCTGGCTCAGGGCCTGCAGTTCGGAGGTGACGTCGTCGAGGGAGCGCAGGAATCGCAGCGCCTCGGGATCGTTGTTCACCTGCGGCCACAGCTGCTGGGACAGCTCCGGGGACACATTGTCGGCGTGCAGGTCGGCCAGCAGATCCGTGGAGAAGGGAGGCTGCGGCGCTGAACGGGCGGCCATCGCACCTCCTGTCTCATCGTCGTCGCGCGGCCCGGCCCGGCGCCTGTGAGGGACGGCTTCGCCCTTGTCGTCCATCGCCTCTCCGGATCGGGCCTGCAGTGGTGTGTTCTCTAGTAATGACGCATCTCGACTACTTCCGGTTCCCCGGATTGCGCAGGAATTCCAATTCCTGCTGCAGGCGCTTGCGCCCGCGGGCGCAGCGGCTCTTGATCGTCCCCTCGGCGACATCGAGCAACTGTGCCGCTTCGGCCACCGTATAGCCTTGCATATCGATCGCGACCAGGGCCGCACGCTGGTCGTCGGGCAGTGTGAACAGGGCGGCGTCGACCACCATCGAGACCTCGCGATGGGCGATGTCGTCGCGCTCGACAGCCGGTTCGGCCACGGTCTCCTCCGACAGGGAGACGCTGGCCCGGGCCTTGTTGCGCCGCATCCGATCCAGGCAGGCGTTGACCACGATGCGGTGCAGCCAGCTGCGCACCTCGGCGTCGCCGCGGAATCCGGCGGCATTGCGGTGCGCCGACAGCAGCGCGTCCTGCAGGCAGTCGGCGGCGTCCTCGGGCGTGCGGCAGGTGCGCAGCGCGAGCTGCCACAGATGGTTGTAATGCCGCCGGAACAGCACGCCGAACGCGTCGCGGTCGCCCTCGATGTGCGCGCGGAGCAGCCGGCGGTCGGAGGCGTCGTCCAGGTCGAACGAGCGGCGCCGTACGCCAGGCGAATCGGACGTCCCCCCGCTGGATCGCTCGACCGCATCAAACGACAACACAAACCCCTAGGATCAGCGCTCACGGCGGCGCACGCCGACCACGGCCGGAATGCACCGCAAATTTCGCGTCATCCGGGACCGAGGAATCAGATCCCAGGAAGCTCCCCTGCTGAGAGCGCGGACAGATCATATCGGCTGCCATGAATACGCGGCAACCAGAGCCGCGTCAGGGCGCGGCTTCGAAACGAATGTCGGCGAGCGACGTCTGGAACTGGCCGCCGGAGTTGGCCAGTGCGGTGATCCAGACCAGCACGTAGCGGGCGGGCTGGTCGGCGCGCAGCGGGATCTCGGTGGTGCCGTCGGCCAGGGTCGCCTGGCCGATCAGCTGTGTCTGGTCGAGCGTGGGCGTGGCGGTGGGCGAGGTGCGGATCTCCACCACCGAGCCCGGGCTCGGCGAATCGATGATCGCCTTGTCGAGCTTGCTGGGGCTGCCGAGGGTGGCCACCACGCCCACCCCCTTCTTCAGCGCGGGGAACTGCTGGAAGTACTGGTCGGTGCGCCACACCGTGGTCGGGTTGCCGTCCAGTACCGCCGCCGCCCCGGCCGCCCCGTCGGGGGTGCCCTCGGGTGAGAACACCGTCGCCCCGGTGGCGCGCACCGGGACCGTGCCGCCGGTCGCGGCCGTCGGTTCCGGAGCGCCGGCGCTCGGATTCAGCGGAGCCGTATTCGGGGTGGTGAGACCGAGTTTCTGCTCGTTGAGCGGAGCATCGGAGTCGCCCGGGGCGAAAATGCTCAGCAGCCACCAGATGATCACCCCGACCACCAGTGCCGCCAGCACGCCCAGCCCGACCAGGATCCACATCATCCGCTGCGACCGCTCCTTCTCGGCGGCCAGCAGCTCCGGATCGGCCAGCGACTCGTCCGGAGCGCTGGTCGCCCGCTGGCCCAGCCGCAGGACCGGGATGAAGTCGGTCTTCTGGTCGACCACCGATGCCTGCTCCAGCACGTGCTGCACGGTCGCGGCGGTCCGCACCCCCTTGTTGGACTCCAGCGAACGCACCGCGACCGCGGAGATCTCGAAGGGGGTCTCGGGTCGGATCTGCCGCGGCTCGACCGGGGTGCCGTCGGAACCGAAATCGGCCAGCCGCAGCCCGCCGACCGTCGCGGCCGCACCGCTGACCCCGCCCGAACGGATCGGCCAGCGGGCCGTGATCAGCGCGTACAGCATGGCGCCGAGGCCGCGCACGTCGGACTGGGCATCGGAATCGGCCAGCGTGCCCGGGAAGGCGAGCACGGCGTCGCCGGAGGCGCTGATGCGCACCCGATCGGGATGGTCGATCGACAGCGAGCCGCCGCCGCGGTGGGCGAGTTCGGCCGCGGCCGCCAGCGCCCGGATCGAGCGCGCGGCACCGATCGGCGACGGCATCGTCTCCGCCATCTCCCGCAGCGATCGGCCCGGTGTCCACTCGGCCACCACGATGCCGCCCGAGCTGCCGCGCACCACGTCGAGCACGCGCGCCAGGCCGGGCGAATTGATCCGGCCCAGGCGCAGGGTCCGCGACAGGATCGCCTGCGGTCCGTCGTGACCGGCGTTCTCGGCGGCCTTCTGATCGGCGTCGACGAAGGTCAGGGCGACCTCGCGATCCAGCTTCACATCCAGTGCCTGCCAGAACTGCAGCCCGCGGGCCCCGCCGTGCCCGGCCAGCAGGCGATAGCGGCCACCGGCCACCGACGCCCCCGGCATCAGCTTGGGACCGCGCTGCCCGCTGCGTCGTGCCGCGGCGGGCTCGACCCGCATCGGCGGCATCTCCGGGGATCCGACCGGCAGCATGCCGGTGTCGTAGACCGGATCGCGCGGCGGTGCCGCCCGGTCGTCGGCCGGCGGCTCGGTACCCGGCGGCGGCGGTGCGGCCTGGTCGGCGTCGCCCGAGTCCGGGTCCGCGGCGCGACCCGGCGGCACCTTCCCGGGAGGGACGTCGTCGGTGCGCACTGCGCCTGCCGCATCGGCAGGATCGGCGGCCGGGACGCCGCCCGCCGCGTCGTCGCTCACCCTCGTGCCTCCTTCGCCCTGGTGTGTCGAAGTTCGATAAACCGGCGGCGCACCGGGCCCGTCGCCGACTCGGCCGACCCCCGGCTCCGCGTGGGAACCGGCGTCGCCAGCCCCGCGGGTGCCGGATTCGGCATTTGCGTTTCTCTGCCGAACAGGGTACGGGAACTCACCCATGCCGGTGCGGTCAACGGCACCGGGTCGGATAACAGGTAGGACCATGGTCTGCTGACCGTCCAGATACGGGTCGTACTGGTAGTAGTACGGCGAGTTGGGCCGCGGCAGCACCGTCGTCGGGTGCATATCCTCGTCGGTCTCGTCGAGACCGAGGTCGGGGGCGGGCGGCGTCAGGCCCAGGCGGCGCGAGATGGCCACGGTGATCGCGACGATCTCCGGGATACCGGCGAGCCGCATCAGGCCGAAGGCGACGCCGAACATGATGACGGCGTCGACGGCGACCCGGAACAGCACGCCGATGCCGTTGTGCAGGTTCGACAGACCGACGACCTGATCGATGATCAGCGTGACCGCGGCGCCGGCGACCGACGCGAGCACCACCCGGGTGACCGTCCGCCCGACGTTCACCATCCGCAGATCGCCCAGGCTTTGATGCAGCAGATAGCCGCCGATCACGGCGCCCACCGCATACCCCAGCCCCGTGGCCACGCCGAGCACGATGACGACCTGATCGGCCGAGCTCGCGACCACCGGTGCCAGCGCCGAGAACAACACCTTGACGGTCGTGATGCCGAGAACGATCCAGGTGGGGGTCCACACCTGTTCTCTGGCGTAGAACACGCGCAGGTGGATCAGCACCAGGGCGTACGGGATGAGCGTGAACGCGGACCAGCTCACGGCCGTGCCGAGGCGTTCGGCGTCCTCGGAGAATCGCGCGTATCCGAACAGCGCCTCGCCGACCTGCGGTCCCGCCATGGTCAGGAAGATGACGACGGGTATCAGCGCGATCATGGTGAGGCGGGTCGCCACCGAGAGATCGTCCACCACGGCAGGCGTGTCGTCGGCCGCGGCGTTGCGGCTGAGCCTGGGCATGATCGCGGTCAGCAGCGTGACGCCGAGGACGCCGTACGGCAGCTGCAGCAGCAGCCAGGCGTTCTGATAGATCGTCGGTCCCGCCGCATCGGCGTGCGAGGAAATGTTGTTGGCGAAGATCATGCCGAGCTGGCTGATCAGCACGTACAGGATGATCGCGGCGCCCATCGTGCCGAACTGCTTGAGCCGGGCGTCGAGCCCCCACAGCGGGCGCAGGTCGATGTTGTGCCTGCGGATGGCGGGCAGCAGGCTGACGGCCTGCACGACCACACCGGCCGTGACGCCGACGCCCAGCAGCAGCACCTTCGGATCGCTCATCCGCACCGGATCCAGCGTGATCTCGCCCGGGGTCAGCGCGTAGAGGGCCAGGACCACCAGCACCACGACGTTGTTCATCACCGGTGCCCAGGCACCCGGTTTGAATGCCTGCCGCGTGTTGAGGATCGCCGTCAGCAGCGCCGACATCCCGTAGAACAGGATCGCGGGCAGCAGCAGGAATGTGAGGGCGGTCGTCAGCATGGTGTTGACCTGGCCGTCCGACGACACGAAGACGTGTGTCGCGAGGATCGGCGCGGCCGCGACCGCCAGGATGGTGGCGATCATCAACACGGTGAACGCGGCGGTGACCAGGCGGCGGATGAACGCCGCGCCGCCGTCGGCGTCCTCCTGCTCCGCGCGTACCAGGGTCGGCACCACGATCGCCGTGAGCACCGCGCCGAGGACCAGCTCGGCGATCATGTTCGGCATCAGGCTGGCGGAGGCGAACGCACTGGCGATCGCCGGGCCGAGCACGGTGACCAGCAGCAGCTGTTTGCCGAATCCGGTGATGCGACTGATCAGCGTCGCGAACGCGATGGAGCCGGAGTCGCGGACCAAGCGCGCGTTCGAGTTCTCGCGCCGGTCGACCGCGACCTGCGGCGCCGTGCGGTGCGGTGCGGGCCGCTCGTCGCGGACCGGTCGCTCGGGGCGTGCCGATCCGGCGTGTCGCGGTTGCGGGTGAGGCTCGGGACGCGGTGTGCCGCCGGGGTTTTCGGGGCGCGGGATGCGGCGGGTGGGCCCACTCGCCGGATCCGCGGGGTACGGTCCGCGGCCCGGTGGCGGCCCGGCGGCGGGCGGCCGCCCACGGTGGGGTGCGCCGGGCTGTCCGGGCGGCGGTCCTGCGGGAGCGCCGGGCGGGACGCGCCGCATCGGCCCGCTCGGAGGCATGCGATTGTTCGGGCCACCGGCCGGTGGTGGCTGCTGCCGCGGCGGCGGGCCCGGAGGCATCCGGCGATCGTTCGGATACATGCCACGGTTGTCCGGCGGCCCCGGGCGGCCGGAATCGTTCGGCATCGCCCGACCCGGATCGTTCGGCGCCCCCGGCCGACCCGGTTCGTTGGCTGGCCTCGGTCGGCCCGGTTCGCTGACTGGTCCTGAGCGGCCCGGTTCGTTGGCTGGTCTCGGTCGGCCTGCATCGTTGCTTGGTCCTGGCCGACCTGGTTCGTTGGCTGGCCTTGGTCGGCCTGCATCGTTGCCTGGTCCCGGGCGGCGGCCCGGGTCGTTCGGCGGTCCCGGGTGGCCCGGGTCGTTCTGGGGTCCCTGGTGACCCGGATCGTTCGGTCGTCCCGGGTGGCCCGGGTCGTTCGGTGGTACCCGGCGCATCGGCCCGCTGGGCGGGGGGACCTGCGGGATCGGGCCGCTCAGCGGTACGGGACGGCGTGGTCCCGGGCGTGGCGGCTCGCCCCCGGGCCCGCCGGGCTGCGGGGGTGCAGGGCGCGGACGGTTGCGTTCCCACGGCGCGGCCGGGGCGCGGCGTAGTGGAGGCCCTTCGTCGGACGAATCGTCAGGGTGGCGGCTGTCGTATTCGCTCACGCCTCCACCTCGCTGCCGCTCGGCTCTACCGTGCGCGTGGCGCGCTGTGCCGGTCGCTCGTTCGATTCCACCTTGCGCGCGCTCGGCTTCGAGGTGTGCGTGGCGGGCTGTGCCGATGGCTCGCTCACAATTTCACCCTGCTGGCGTTCGGCACTGCGGTGTGCGTGGCGCGCCATGCTGGTGGCTCGTTCGACTCCGTCCCGCTGGCGCTCGGCTTCGAGGTGTGCGCGGCGCGCGGTGTCGATGGTTCGCCTGCGAGTTCGCTCACGATTCTTCGTGGCGCGCGGTGTTGTCGGTTCGGTCGCAAGCCGGATCACAATTCCCCCCGGACCTGTCGGATCGCGGGTAATGGGAAGTGGTCGTGGTGAAAGCTGTTGTCTCGTAGAGGACATGCGCCGGGATGTGACAGGGCACCCCGCGTGGCGGTGCCCGAAAGAGGCGAGGGGCCACTCATGGCCATGCCTCGTGGGCGCTCGGTTCCGTGACCGGGGTCCGCCCGCGCTCGGCCCCGCCCCGAGCAAGCGGCCCGGCTGTGCCCACTGGTTCGCTCCCAAGCTCGTTCACGGTGCCTCCTGTCGCTGCAGGACCCGCTTCCGTGCGCGCAGGTATCGGTTCAGCCTGCGGCGCTTCCCCGGGTCCAGCCCCTCGTCGGCCGGATCGGGCTGTCCCCGGAAGCGGCGCCACAAGCGACGACCGGCCAACAGGAACAGCAGTGCACCGGCACATGCGGTAATTATCGCCAACGCTGGACCGTACGCGTTGGACCGCACCGAAACCGACGTGGCATTGCCGAGCGGGATTCCGTCCGGTGTGCTAATGGAGATCGGAATCGTCAGGTTGCGGCTGTCGCTGACCTGGGTCGGAATCTGGAACGACCGGCTGCCCTCGGCGGGCAGCTGCTGCTCGCCGATATCGGTGATGTTCGTCTCGGCCGGCACGCCGATCCGGAACCGGATCCGGATGGCGACCGGCAGCTCGTTGCGGGCCACCAGCAGCAGCGGACTCTGCTCCGACGCCAGCGTGTACACCCCGCCGGGGGGCAGCACCGTGACCGAGCGGTAGAGATTGTCCATCGTGCGGGTGACCTGGTCGATCCGGCGTTGCGCGGCGGTATCGGCCTGGGCCCCGGGGCTGGTGCGATCGGACATGGTCAGCGCCCGGACCAGATCATCGCGCAGCGGGGTGAGGAACGACCGCGGCGTCGGCTCCTGCTGCGGCACCTCGACCAGCGCGCGCATCAGGTCGGCGATGCGCCGCTCCTGCTCCTGGATCGGCGGCACGAACGACGCGGGCACCGCCGCCTCGGCGACCTCGGCTCGGTAGTCCACATCGAACGGCTGCGGGTCCGGCGGCAGCGTCAAGAGATCCTGGAAGGACCGGGGTGTCGCGAGCCCGCTGCGGAACATCAGATCCAGCTGGTTCAGCAGCGCCGTCGCCTCGTCCCGATTCGCCCCCCACTGCTGCGGCGGCATCAGCAGCGCCGACCGCGGCCGCCCGGGCTGCGGGTTGAGTGCCGACCACGACACCGCGCCGAGCGCGTCCTGCAACCGCGCGGACCGGGAATCGTTGGTGACCTCGTAGCGCACCCGATCGGGGGTGAACGGCGGCGTCGGCGGATTGGATCCCACCGCGGCCAGCGCCGTCGCCGACCAGACGTCGAACGTGGCGACCTTCATCCCCGCCTCGGGCCCCGGCGGTGTCGCGCCGGGCGGGGCGGGCGCGGACGGGGGCAGGCGCACCATCTCCGGACTCGACTCCTCGGCGGCCGCTGAGACCGCCGCGGTGCTGCGGACCGTGGCGCCCTCGGTGACGCCGGAACCGGTTGCGGTGCTGCGGGAATCGGCGGGAGCCACGGCGTTGTCGGCCAGCACCGCGGTCGTGTATCCGCGCTCGGTGAGCAGCGCCGCGGCATCGGAGTCGATACTCCCGGCGGCGGGCAGACTCACCCCGCGCAGGGATTTGACCGACAGGATCGAATCCACGATGTCCGCCGGGGCGGCCACCGCGCGGGCGGTCAGGTCCGAATCGTGCACGGCCGCCAGCGTGTCGAGGTCGACCTGCGCGAACGGCAGCGCCACCGTGCACAGCGACGGCGCCAGCGTGCGCAGCCGATCCAGCCAGTTCTGCGCGGCACCGGCCCCCGCGCCGTCGCGGGTCGGGCCGTCCGGATCCGACGGGCTCGCCAGCACGCGATACCCCTCGGTCATATCCGAAACGGTGAGCAGCAGATCGGGATCGACGGCCAGGCAGACCGACCCGGCCAACCCGGGGGCGCTACGGGCCGCGTCCCGGCTGCCATCGGGCCGCAGCGAGGATTCCAACGCCGAGACCAGCTGATCGAGGCGGCCGCCGGGGGCCAGTTCGCCGGCGAGTTCGTCGTCGGTCAGCAGCTCCTTGCCGTCGACCGAGCCCGGAATACCGCCGACCCGCCGCGGCCGATCCGCCAGCGGCCACATCAGCGTGGTGGCGACGGGGGAATCGGTGACCGGCGGAACCGCCTGCGCCCCGGTGGTTTTCGCATCGGTCGACGCGGGCGGCAGGCCCAGCACCGGCAGCAGGAAGCGGGCGTCGTCGAGGCGGGCCTGATTGCCGTAGGCGGGCTCGCCGTTCACGTTCAGCAACAGTGGATAGATACCCGGATCGGTGATGCCCAGCGACGAGGTGACCGGCGCGCTGCCGCTGGCCCCCCGCGCGTCCTCCCGCACCCCGATGCGGACCGTGAACTGCTTGCGCTGCCCCGGGCTCAGGCGATCGGCGACATCCTGGAACGGGCCGACCACCTCGTAGTTCGCCTGGTCCAGGCGCAGCGACGTGCGCAGGCCGCTGGGATTGGCGATCGCGTCGGCGCGCTGGATCCGCACGCTGATGTCGTCGACCACCCGGTCGCCGATATTGGTGACCGTGCCGGTCACCGTCAGCACCGAATCACTGCTGGTGGTCACCGAATTCGGCGCCACCGAATCGAGGGTGAGCTTGAGGAATTTCGGCGTCGACGTCCCGCTGCCCGACGGCTGTGCGGCGGCCGGTCCCGCCAGCGGCGCGGCCAGCACCGCCAGCGCCAGCGCGATGAGCATCGGCACCCAGCGGTGCCGGGGGCGCTGTGTATTGCGGGACACCCGCATCCGGTCGGGGACGGTGAGCGCTGCGCGATCGTGGCTCACCGACCCTTCACACGCACGCGTCATTGTCTGCCGTTCTCCATCCGGTCGATCAGGCGGTTCGCGACCTCCGCCAGTCGGCGCTCGTCGGCGTAGGCGAGCCGAGAGTCCAGCTCACTCAACGGCACCCAGTCCACCTTGGTGACCTCGACATCGGCATCCGACAGCTCGCCACCCACCGACCGCATCAAATAGTGATGCACGGTCTTGTGTACCCGGCGACCGTCGGTGACGAACCAGTAGTCGATACTGCCGAGTTCGGCGACGACCACACCGTTGATCCCGGTCTCCTCGGCCACCTCGCGGACGGCGGTCTGCTCGGCGGTCTCCCCCTCTTCTATATGTCCCTTGGGCAGCGACCACAGTAACCGACCCCGGCGATCGGTGCGGCCGATCAGCGCGGCGCAGCGCTCGTCGCGCGGGCCGTCGAGCCCGTCGACGACCAAACCACCCGCGGAGGTTTCGCGCACCGTGCGCATGCGGGGTTTGCTCTTGCGGTTGTCCGCCGCATTACCGGCCGAACCGCGGCGCCGGGGCTGGCGGCGTCGACTGTTCGCGCGATCGGCCGGAGACACTGGGTCAGTCTAGCGGGGGTGCGGTTGTGAGCCGTGCTTCGCTCCGGCGGGTTCGCGGTGGCGCGGCGGCGGGTGGTGTGTGGGGACCAACTAAGCTGCGTACCCGTGGTTTCGCCGAAGTCCGAGGATATTGCCGTGTCTGATCCGAGTGAGGATCGTCGTACTCGTCTGCTCGCGGCGGCGGCTATCACGGTGGGGCGGTTGTCGGATGTGCTGACGCCGCTCGGGGAGATGTTCGCGGCGCGGGGGCACGAGCTGTATCTGGTGGGCGGCAGCGTGCGGGACGCGGTGCTGGGACGGCTGGGTACCGATCTGGACTTCACCACCGATGCGCGGCCCGAGGCCGTGCAGCAGATACTGCGGGGATGGGCCGATAATCTCTGGGACACAGGGGGTTTGGCGTTCGGCACGGTGAGCGCGTCGAAGTCGGGGTGGCAGCTGGAGATCACCACCTTCCGCAGCGACTCCTACGACCGGGTCTCGCGCAATCCGGAGGTGACCTTCGGCGACACCCTCGAGGGCGACCTGGTCCGGCGCGATTTCACCGTCAACGCCATGGCCGTGCGGATCGGAGCCCTGGGCGAGCTCGAATTCGTCGACCCGCTCGACGGCATGGACGCGCTGCTGGCCGGGGTGCTGGATACGCCCGCGGCGCCGGAGGATTCGTTCAACGACGACCCGCTGCGCATGCTGCGCGCCGCCCGGTTCGTCTCGCAGCTCGGCTTCGATCTCGCGCCGCGGGTGCGTGCGGCCATCGCCGCCATGGCCGACGAGATCGACCGGATCACCGCCGAGCGGGTCCGCGCGGAGCTGGACAAACTGATCGCCGGGGAACACCCCACCGAGGGCATCGACGTCATGTGCGAGACCGGCCTGGCCGAGCGGGTCCTGCCCGAGGTGCCCGCGATGCGGCTCGAGATCGATGAGCACCACCAGCACAAGGACGTCTACCAGCATTCGCTGACCGTGCTGCGCCAGGCGATCGACCAGGAGGAGGGCGACCCCGACCTGATACTGCGGTGGGCGGCGCTGCTGCACGACATCGGCAAGCCACCGACCAAGCGCAACGAGCCCGGCGGCGGGGTGAGCTTCCACCACCACGAGGTTGTGGGCGCGAAAATGGTGCGCCGTCGGATGCGGACGCTGAAGTATCCGAAACAGTTCACCGAGGATGTGGCCCGGCTGGTCTACCTGCACCTGCGCTTCCACGGGTACGGCAAGGGACAGTGGACCGATTCCGCGGTGCGCCGCTACGTCGCCGACGGCGGTGAGCTGCTGCCCCGCCTGCACAAACTGGTCCGCGCCGACTGCACCACGCGCAACAAGCGGCGCGCCGCCCAGTTGCAGGCCACCTACGACGACCTGGAGGCGCGCATCGAGCGCCTGCAGCAGCAGGAGGATCTGGATCGGGTGCGCCCCGACCTGGACGGCAACGCGATCATGGAGCTGCTGGGTCTGCAGCCCGGGCCGCAGGTGGGGCGGGCCTGGCGCTATCTGAAGGAGCTGCGCCTGGATCGCGGGCCGCTGTCGCGGGACGAGGCCGAGGCGGCCCTGCTGGAGTGGTGGAACGCGGGCGCGCCCTAGCCCTTTCGCGCGGCGATCAGAAGACGATCAGCGTGGTTCCGGCGACGATGGCCGAGCGGATCTGGGCGAGGTCGAAGGAGCCGTTGATCTCGGGGATGTCGATGCGGAACGACACCCGGTCGCCCTCGCGGTCGGCCCGCACGATCCGAATATCCTTGGGCAGATCGGTCAGCGGCACCGGTGCCACCTTGACCCATCGCCGCGGTATCCGGACCCCCAGCCACCCGGCGCGGTGCACGGCGACGCGAAGCAGATTCTCCCCCACCGACGCATCCACCAGGGCGCGAATCCGGCGGCGCCGGTGCCGGGCGGTGATCAGCCCGCTGTCGGCGTCGACCCCGAGCTCCCAATCCAGGTGCCAGTCGTTGAGCCAGCTCACCAGCGCCGCGGTGGTGACGGTTCCGGTGATGTCGAGGTTGGTGGCGCGCACCTTCGTCGGCACCCCGGGCACCAGGCGGACCCCGTGCGCGATCACGGTCATCTCCTCGATCGGGTGACCGTTCCAGTCCAGCTCGGTCAGCACCGTCTTGGTCTGGAAGTGGGCGCCGCGGCGGCGGGCCTTCAGGGTCCGCAGCG
Organism: Nocardia wallacei; assembly: GCF_029869545.1. Lineage (GTDB taxonomy): Bacteria > Actinomycetota > Actinomycetes > Mycobacteriales > Mycobacteriaceae > Nocardia > Nocardia wallacei_A. The sequence goes on from NZ_JARWQD010000139.1 coordinate 35,386, forward strand.
TCGCCCGCATCTCGTGGCCCAGCAGCGTCGCGCTGACCTCCCGGCCGCCGAACTGGCTGAGGATGCCCTCGCTGAGCAGGGTCATCAGCACATCCGGCAGCAGTGCGGTGACGGTGCCCGCGCCCAGGTCGGCGACCGGGTCCAGCCAGGCGGTGGTGAAGGCGCTCCACTGATCCAGCCGGCCCGGGTCCAGCAGGCGCTTCCCGATGTCGACTGCTCGCAGCGGCGACCAGGACTTGGGGTCGAAATAGGTGGCCATGATTGCTTCGAGCGTACTGGCCGGTAGTGACAAGACCAGCGTGTCGTTGGTGACTTCTGCGGAAACAGGCCCGTTCGTCTCCGTAGATTCGGATGTTTGCCCGTTGTTTCATCCGAGAATGCGGACATATGCTGCTGCCGTGCCCAGCTTGCGTATACGAGACGCCGCCGGACTGCTCGGCGTCAGCGACGACACCGTGCGCCGGTGGATCGACACCGGCACGCTCGGCGCGCACAAGGACGAGGCGGGGCGGCTGGTCATCGAGGGCAAGGAGCTGGCGGCCCTCGCCGTGGAGCACGCGCGGCCGCCGCAGACCAGGCTGGGCAGCGCCAGCTCGGCGCGCAACCGCTTACCCGGACTGGTCACCCGCGTGGTGGCCGACGGGGTGATGGCACAGGTGGAGATGCAATGCGGACCGTTCACGGTGGTTTCCCTGATGAGCAGCGACTCGGTGCGGGCGCTCGGGCTGGAGCCCGGCAGCGTCGCGGTGGCGAGCGTGAAGGCGACCACCGTGGTCGTGGAGACGCCGCAGTGACCGGCTCCAAGGGTCGGCGGGTGGGTGTGCTGTGCGCCGCCGTCGCGGTGGCCGCGGCATTGGCGGGCTGTGGATCGTCCGACTCCGGAAACGGCACGACCGTGACCGTCTTCGCGGCGGCGTCGCTGAAACAGGTCTTCACCGAGCTCGGGGCGGAATTCGAGGCCGCGCACCCGGATACGGAGGTGGCGTTCTCCTTCGCCGGTTCGTCGGATCTGGCCTCGCAGCTGAATCAGGGAGCGCCCGCGGACGTGTTCGCCTCCGCGGATACGGCCAATATGGACAAGGTGGTCCGAGGCGGCCGGATCACCGAGCAGCCCCGGCCCTTCGCCACGAATGTGCTCACCATGGTGACGCCGCCGGGTAACCCGAAAAACATTGCGACACTGGCCGATATGGGACTGCCGGGCGTGCGCGCGGTGGTGTGCGCGCCGCAGGTCCCGTGCGGTGCGGCGACGAAGAAGGTCACCGCGACGGCACAGGTGTCGCTCAATCCGGTCAGTGAGGAATCCGCGGTGACCGATGTGCTGGCGAAGGTTACCTCCGGGGAGGCGGACGCGGGCCTGGTGTACGTCACCGACGCCGCCGGTGCGGGCGACAAGGTCACGACCGTCGCGTTCCCCGAATCGGCGAGCGCGGTCAACACCTATCCCATTGCCGCGGTGGCGGATTCGGCACACGCCGACCTCGCACGCGAATTCGAGGAGCTGGTCATCGGCCCGCAGGGACGCGCGGCACTGTCGAAGGCCGGGTTCGGGGCACCATGACATCGGTTGCCCGAGCGTTGTTGCGGGGGCCGGGGCTCGCGGTGCCGCGGTGGTTGCTGGTGCCCGCCCTGCTCGGGTTCGCCTTCGTGGCCGCGCCCCTGGTGGCGCTGGCGGGGGCCGCGGAGTGGTCGAACTTCTTCGAGCTGGTGACCTCGGCGGCGTCGCGGGAGGCGTTGTCGCTGAGCCTGCGCACCGCGCTGCTGAGCACCGCGCTGTGCGTGCTGCTCGGCGTTCCGATGGCCGTCGCGCTCGCTCGGCTGCGGTGGCGCATCCTGCCCGTATTCCGCGCGATGATATTGCTGCCCTTGGTATTACCGCCGGTCGTGGGTGGGCTGGCGCTGCTGTATCTGTTCGGCCGCTACGGCCTGCTCGGCAGGCATCTGGAGGCGGCCGGGATACGGATCGCGTTCAGCACCACCGCCGTCGTGCTGGCGCAGGCGTTCGTGGCGCTGCCGTTTCTGGTGATCACGCTGGAGGGCGCGATGCGTACGGCGGGCGACCGCTACGAGCGCGTCGCCGCCACCCTCGGGGCCGCGCCCGCCACCGTGTGGTGGCGCATCACGGTGCCGCTGCTGCGTCCCGCGCTCGTCTCGGGCGCGGTGCTGGCATTCGCCCGAGGGCTGGGGGAATTCGGGGCGACGCTCACCTTCGCGGGCAGCCTGCAGGGCCGCACCCGCACCCTGCCGCTGGAGATCTACCTGCAGCGGGAGGCCGATCCGGATGCGGCAGTGGCGCTTTCGCTGCTGCTGGTGCTGGTCGCGGTGCTGATCGTGCTGGTCGCCTATCGCCGCGTCGGGCTGTCCGAGGGGCGCGAACCGGCGGGCGGCCTGTGGCGCTGGGGCGGGTCCGGCCGTGGCGGTGATCGATGATTGCCGACCGGTCCGAAGTGGCTGCCGGGCTGGAGGTTTCGGTTCGGGTGGCCGAACGCGGGCTGGATGTGGAATTGCGCGTCGGGCCCGGGGAGGTGCTGGCGGTACTGGGGCCGAACGGGGCGGGCAAGTCCACACTGCTGGAGGCGGTGGCGGGCCTCGTCCAACCGGACGAGGGGGTGATCCGCCTAGGCGGCCGGGACCTCACCGTAACCGCGAAAGGTGTTGCGGTGCCGCCGCATCGGCGGGAGGTCTCGCTGCTCGCGCAGGACCCGCTGCTGTTCCCGCACCTGTCGGTGATGGCGAATGTGGCGTTCGGGCCGCGCAGCCGGGGCATCCGGCCGGGCGCGGCGCGAGCGATCGCCACGGAGTGGCTGGATGCGGTCGACGCCGTGGCCCTGGCCGAGCGGCGGCCCGGTGAACTATCGGGCGGACAGGCGCAGCGGGTGGCGCTGGCGCGGGCGCTGGCGGTCGAGCCGCGCGTGGTGCTCCTGGACGAGCCGATGGCCGCCCTGGATGTGACCGCCGCCCCGGCCATGCGTTCACTACTGCGCCGGGTGCTGCGCGGCGACTCCCGGAAAACGGTCCGCACCAGCGCGATTCTGATCACGCACGATATCGTCGACGCCCTCACCCTGGCCGATCGCGTCGTGGTCCTGGAATCGGGCCGAATAGTCGAACAGGGCCCCGTCGCCGCCGTATTGTCGCGGCCCCGAAGCGCTTTCGCCGCCCGCATCGCCGGGGTGAATTTGATGATCGGTACCGCCGTCGCCGCCGTGACGGCACCACTCGATTCCGGCGTCCGCCGGGACGACAGCGGGGCATCGCCCGGTCGGCGGCCGCCGGCCGGCGCGGGGGGGGGTGGGGCCGGTATCGTGCCCGGGGGCGGGACGAACACCAGGCGCTCGAGCCGCCCGGGGCGGGTCAGCGCCGGATCGATCAGCTCGGGCCGGTTGGTCGCGCCGATCACCACGACATCGCGCAGCGGCTTCACCCCGTCCAGCTCGGTGAGCAGCGCCGCGACCA
>NZ_JARWQD010000140.1 GCF_029869545.1 Nocardia wallacei
GGGTGCGCCCCGCCACCGGCAAGGGCGCTTATCGCCGGGGGGCTCGCGGCGGGCCTGCCCGACCGCCCCACCGCCCCGGGCGACCCCCGCGCCGTGGGCGTCGAGCCGACGCCGGCGGGACGCGCGCGCTTGGCCGCGTCCCGCCGCGCGATCGGCACCGCCATGTCACAGCGATTGCCCGGCTTCGACGTTGCCCGGCTCGCCCTGCTGAGCGACGAGCTCGACGAATTGCTCGAGGCCCTGAAATCGGCTGCGCATCGAGAAGATTCGATTCAGGAGCGTTGATGAGCACCACTCTCTCGCCGCGCGCCGCCACCGACGCGCCTGCCCCCGCCAAATCCGCACAGCCCAAGTCGGTGTGGGCCGTCGCCTTCGCCTCGGTCATCGCCTTCATGGGCATCGGGCTGGTCGACCCGATTCTCAAGCCGATCGGCGAGCAGCTGCACGCCTCGCCCTCGCAGGTGACGCTGCTGTTCACCAGCTACATGCTGGTGACGGGCGTGGCCATGCTGATCACCGGCGTGATCTCCAGCCGGTTCGGCGCGAAGAAGACGCTGCTCGCGGGCCTGGCGATCATCGTGGTGTTCGCGGCGCTGGCGGGCAGTTCCGGCACGGTCGGGCAGATCGTCGGCTTCCGCGCCGGGTGGGGGCTGGGCAATGCCCTGTTCATCGCGACGGCCCTGGCCACCATCGTGGGCGCCGCCACCGGCGGGGTGGCGCGGGCGATCATCCTCTACGAGGCGGCGCTCGGCATCGGCATCGCCGCCGGGCCGCTGGTCGGTGGGTTCCTCGGCGGATTCAGTTGGCGCGCACCGTTCTTCGGCGTTGCCGTGCTGATGGCGATCGCGTTCATCGCGATCGTGGTGCTGCTGCCGCAGACGCCCAAGCCCACCCATCACACCTCGATCGTCGCGCCGTTCAAGGCACTTCGCTTTCCCGGCCTGCTGCTGGTGAGTATCACTGCGCTGCTGTACAACTACGGCTTCTTCACCCTGCTCGCCTACACCCCGTTCCCGCTGGACATGGGCACCTACGCGATCGGATTCATCTTCTTCGGCTGGGGCCTGATGCTGGCGCTGGCGTCGGTGGTGTTCGCGCCCCGGCTGCAGCGCGCCTTCGGCACCGTGCGAATGATCGCGCTGGCGCTGGCGTTGTTCGCGGCCGATCTGGCCGCGATGGCGATCTGGGCCGACCACAAGCCGGTGCTGATCGTGTGCACCGTGCTGGCCGGGCTGTTCCTCGGCGTGAACAACACGCTGATCACCGAGGCCGTGATGATCTCGGCGCCGGTGGAACGCTCGACCGCCTCGGCCGCCTACAGCTTCGTCCGCTTCGTCGGCGGCGCCGCCGCCCCCTTCCTCGCAGGCAAACTCGGCGAACACCAAATGTCACTACCGTTCTGGGTAGGCGCCGCCTGCACCGCCCTCGGCGTATTAGTCCTGCTGGCAGGCCGCTCGGCCCTGGCCCACGTCGACGACCACGACCCGGCCGAGCACAGCGAGGCCGAAGCCACAGCCATCACGGTAGGCGACGACTGACCACCCCGACGTCCCCTGCCCCCGGGGGGGGGGGGGGGGCGGGGCGGGGGGGGGGGGGGGGGGGGGGCGGGGCGGGGGGGGGG
>NZ_JARWQD010000141.1 GCF_029869545.1 Nocardia wallacei
ACAGGTGACTCATCTGTTCATCACCCCGGCGGCGTTGGCGACGCTGGATCCGGCGGGTCTGGACAGTCTGCGGGTGCTGGCCGTCGGTGGTGAGGCGTATTCGCCCGAGCTGCTGGCGAAGTGGGCCATCCCGCTCGGCGAGGACGGTCCCGTCCGCGCGTTCCACAACGTGTACGGCCCGACCGAGACCACGGTCGTGGTCAATATCGGCGCGCCGCTGCTGCCGGGCGATGCCCTGACGATCGGCGGCCCGAACCGCGGCGTCCGTTCGCTGGTGTTGGACAGCCGGTTGCAGCCGGTGCCGGACGGTGTCGCGGGTGAGCTGTATATCGCGGGTCCGCAGGTGACGCGTGGTTACCACGCGCGTGCGGGGTTGACCGCGGATCGGTTCGTGGCGAACCCCTTCGGGGACATCACTGGCGGGACCGGCGCGGCAGCTGCGGGGGGCGCAGCGGGTGAGCGGATGTACCGCACGGGCGACGTCGTCCGGTGGAAGACCCGCGCACTGCCCGGCGGCGAGATCGAGTATCGCCTGGAGTATGTCGGCCGCTCCGACTTCCAGGTCAAGGTGCGCGGCTTCCGCATCGAGCTGGGCGAGATCGACAGCGCCCTCACCTCGCACGAGACGGTCGATTTCGCGGTCACGGTGGGTCACCGGACCGATGTGGGCTCGACCATCCTGGTCTCCTACGTGCACGCCGCGGCCGGTCGGACGGTCGACGCGGCGCAGCTGACCGAGCACATCTCGCAGACGCTGCCCGAATACATGGTCCCGACCTCGATCATGGTGCTCGACGAGATCCCGCTGACCCCGGTCGGCAAGCTGGATCGCCGGGCGCTGCCGGAACCGGTCTTCACGGCGCGCGAATTCCGTGCTCCCGCAAGCGAAACCGAGGCGCTGATCGCCGAGGTGTTCGCCGATGTGCTCGGTGTCGACCGGGTCGGCGTGGACGATTCGTTCTTCGCGCTCGGCGGCGACAGCATCCTGTCCATCCAGCTGGTGTCGCGGGCCAAGGCTCGCGGGCTGAACTTCAGCCCGCGCGACGTGTTCGAACAGCGCACCGCGGCCGGGCTGGCCGAGGTCGCGGCGCTGGGCGCGGGCGTGGAGCGGTCGCGGCTGACCGAGCTGCCCGGCGGCGGCGTGGGCGAGATCCCGGTGCTGCCGGTGATGACGCACTTCCTGTCGAGCGGGTCGTCGTACCAGCGGTTCTCGCAGTCGATGACGCTGCGCCTGCCGGACGGCATCGATCGGGCGACACTGGTCGCGACGATCGGCGCGGTCTTCGACCACCACGACGTGCTGCGGTCGCGGCTGCGCGGCGATGCCGACAACGGCTGGGAGTTCGAGGCTCTGGAGCGGGGCGCCGTCGATGTCGACGCGCTCGTGCACCGGGTCGAGGTGCCCGCGGACATCGCCGACGACGAGCTGACCCGCCTGGCGAGCGCGGAATACGATGCGGCACTGGGCCGTCTGGATCCCGCGAACGCGGCCATGGTGCAGTTCGTGTGGTTCGCCTTTGCGGCGGGAGCGACGGGACCGGAGGAGGCAGCCCGCGGCACCGACCGCCGGGACGTGCTGATGATCGCCGGGCACCACTTCGTGGTCGACGGCGTGTCGTGGCGCATCCTCATCCCGGACTTCGCGGTGGCCTGGTCGCAGCTGGTCGCGGGCCAGCCGGTGGCGCTGCCCGCGAACGGGACCTCCATGCGGCGCTGGGCGCACGCCCTCGTCGAGGAGGCCGTGGCCGCGGATCGGGTCGCGGAACTGCCGTTCTGGCAGGAGGTTTCGGCGACACCGGATCCGCTGCTGGGCTCGCGCGCCTTCGATCCGGCCATCGACACCAACGAGACCGTGGAACGGATCCAGGTCACGCTCCCGGCCGATGTCACCGATGCGGTGCTCACCACCGTCCCGGGGCAGTATCACGGCGGCGTGAACGACGGACTGCTGTCGGCACTGGCCATGGCGATCGCGAAATGGCGTGGGGAACAGTCCGGTTCGTCCGCGCTGATCCGGCTGGAGGGCCACGGCCGCGAAGAGGACGTCGTCCCGGGCGCGGACCTGTCGCGCACGGTGGGCTGGTTCACCAGCGTCTACCCGGTCCGGCTGGACCTGGGCGGCGCCGACCTGAACGACGCCTTCGACGGCGGAAACTCGGTGGGGCGCATCGTCAAATCGGTCAAGGAACAGCTGCTGGCGGTGCCCGACAAGGGCATCGGATTCGGCCTGCTGCGCTACCTGAACCCGGAAACCGGTGCGCGGCTGGAGAATACGGGCCAGATCAGCTTCAACTACCTGGGCCGTGTTTCGGCCGGTGACGTGCCGGAGCAGCTGGGCGAACTGGGCTGGGTGCCCGTGGCCGACCTGGGCGAGGTGTCCGGGCTGATGGATGCGGACATGCCCGCCAACGGCGTCGTCGACATCAACGCGATCGTCACCGACGGCGACGAGGGCCCGCAGCTCAGCGCCACCTTCGCCTATCCGTCCGGGCTGCTGACCGCGGACCGGGTGCGGGAGTTCGCCGACCTGTGGGTCGCCGCGCTCACCGCACTCGCCGGGCACGCGCGCCGCCCGGGCGCGGGCGGCTACACCCCGTCCGACCTGTCGCTGGTGCGCGCCACGCAGTCCGATGTCGAGGGCTGGGAGCGGCAGTTCCCGGATCTGGTCGACGTGTGGCCGCTGTCCACGCTGCAGTCCGGTCTGCTGTTCCACGCGATGCTGACCCAGTCGACCTTCGACGTCTACACCATCCAGGCGGTGGTGAACCTGGGCGGCACGCTCGACACGGCGCGGCTGCGCGTGGCGGCGCAGGCCGTCCTGCAGCGCTACCCGAACCTGCGGACCGCGTTCGTCGCCGACCTCGAGGGCACCTCCGTGCAGGTGGTGCTGGAGCGAGTCGAGGTGCCGTGGCGCGAGGTGGATCTCACCGGCGTGCCCGCCGACCAGCGGCAGGCCGAACTCGAGCGGCTGATCGCCGAGGACCGGGCGACCCACTTCGACCTGTCCGCGCCGCCGCTGCTGCGCTACACCGTGTACCGCACCGAGGCCGATCAGTGGCAGCTGGTCATCACCACGCACCACATCCTGCTCGACGGCTGGTCCATGCCGCTGTTGATGCGAGATCTGCTGGTGCTGTACGCCGTTCGCGGCGACGGCTCCGCGCTGCCGCGGCCGTCGTCCTACCGCACCTACCTCGGCTGGCTGGCCGGGCGGGACAAGCAGGAGTCGCTCGACACCTGGCAGCGGGCGCTGGCCGGGGTGGACGAACCCACCCAGCTGGCCCCGCAGACCACGCTCGACGAGACCTACGAGATCGGCAAGCGGGTCGTCGAGATCGACGCCGAGCGCACGCGGCGCCTCAAGCGCCTGTGCGCCGAACTCGGCATCACCATGAACACGCTGGTGCAGGCCGCGTGGGGTGTGCTGGTCGGCCGCATGACCGGTCGCGACGACGTCGTGTTCGGTGCGACGGTGTCCGGCCGCCCTGCGGAGCTGCCCGGCATCGAGTCGATGGTGGGTCTGTTCATCAACACGCTGCCCGTGCGGGTGCGCATCGACGACCACGCCACGGTCGCCGAGCTGCTGACCGGATTGCAAGGGGCGCAGGCGGATCTGCTCGATCACCACTACGTGGGGCTGCCCGAGATCCAGCGGGTCGCGGGCATCGGCGCGCAGTTCGATTCGCTGCTGGTGTTCGAGTCGTACCCGGTGGACAAGGACGCGATCGCCGCGACCAGTTCCATCGACGGCATGTCGGTGCTCGACGCCGGGATCAGGGACGACACCCACTACCCGATGACGGTGATGGTCACCGCCGACACGACCGTCGTGCTGCAGCTCAAGCACCTGCTCAGCCGGTTCACCGCCGACGAGGTGGAGACGCTGGCCACGCGGCTGCTGCGGATCGTCGACGAACTGCTGGCCGATCCGAAGGGCCGGGTCGCCGATATCGACGTCCTCGGCAATGCCGAGCGCGATCGAATCCTGGTGGAGTGCAACGACACCCGGCGCGAGGTCCCGGCGGAACTGCTGCTGGACGGCTATCGCCGCGCGGTCGCCGCGCATCCGGATCGGGTCGCGGTGGTCTACGAGGGTGCGGAGCTGACCTATCGCGAGTTCGATGAGCGGGTCAATCGCCTGGCGCGGCACCTGATCTCGCTGGGCGTCGGATCGGAATCGCTTGTCGCCCTGGGAATCCGGCGGTCGCTGGACCTGGTGGTCGGCATGTACGCGGTACTGACCGCCGGTGGCGCCTACGTGCCGCTGGATCCGGATCATCCCGCCGAGCGCATCGCCTATGTGCTGGAGACGGCGCAGCCGGTGTGCGTGCTGTCCCGGACCGTGGACGAGGTTCCGGTGCCCGAGGGCATCGAGGTCCTGCACCTGGACGCGCTGGAGCTGAGCGGCCTCGACGCGAGCCCGGTGCGGCCCGGGGAACTGCTGCGCCCGGTGCGCGATGAGAACCCGGCCTATGTGATCTTCACGTCGGGTTCGACCGGACGCCCGAAGGGTGTGGCGGTGTCGCACTTCGCGATTCAGAACCAGATCACCTGGATGCTGGACGAGTACTCGCTCGGCATCGACGACGTGTACCTGCAGAAGACCGCCACCGTGTTCGACGTGTCGCTGTGGGGCTACTTCATGCCGCTGCGCGTCGGCGCGAAGCTGGTCGTGGCCACCCCCGACGGGCACCGCGACCCGGCCTACCTGGCGCAAACCATTGCCGCGCAGGGCGTGACGTTCACCGACTTCGTGCCCTCGCTGCTCGCGGTGTTCGCCTCCGAGCTCACCCCCGGCAGCGTGCCGACGCTGCGGACGGTGTTCGCGGCGGGTGAGGCGCTGCCGCCGGAGACCGTCGCGGCGCTGCGCGCGGTGTCGGATGCGGCCGTGCACAACGTCTACGGCCCGACCGAGGCCGCGGTCACCGTCACACACTGGCCGGTGAGCGGCGCCGAGCGGCGCACGGTCCCGATCGGCCTGCCGCAGTGGAACACCCGCCTGTACGTGCTGGATTCGCGGCTGCGGCCGGTTCCGGCGGGTGTCGCGGGCGAGCTGTATCTCGCGGGCGACCAGCTGGCACGCGGCTATGCGGCGCGCCCCGATCTCACCGCGGATCGTTTCATAGCCAATCCCTTCGGTACGGGCGAGCGCATGTACCGCACCGGCGACCTGGTGGTGTGGCGCGAGGTCGACGGGCAGGGCGCCCTGGAATACGTGGGCCGCACCGACTTCCAGGTGAAGGTCCGCGGCTACCGCATCGAACTGGGCGAGATCGACGCGGCGCTGACCGCGCACCCGGATATCGACTTCGCCGTCACGCTCGGCCGCAAGACCGACGCGGGCGCCGACATCCTGGTGTCCTACGTCCGGGCCGTCGCCGAGCACACCGTCGACGTGCCACAGGTGACGGAGTTCCTGTCCGGCCGGTTGCCCGAGTACATGGTGCCGACGGCGATCGTCGTGCTCGACAAGATCCCGGTGACCGCGGTCGGCAAGCTGGACCGCGCCGCACTGCCGGATCCGGAGCTGGGCTCGCACGAATTCCGCGCTCCCACCAGCGATATCGAGGCGACCATCGCCGAGGTGGTCGCGGAGGTACTGGGCCTGGAGCGGGTCGGCGTGGACGATTCGTTCTTCGCGCTCGGCGGCGACAGCATCCTGTCCATCCAGCTGGTGTCGCGGGCCAAGGCCCGGGGCGTGGTGTTCTCCCCGCGCGACGTGTTCGAGCGGCGCACCGTGGCCGGGCTGGCCGAGATCGCCACCACCGGCGCCGATGCCGAGCGGCAGCGGCTGGCCGAACTGCCGGGCGGCGGCGTCGGCGACATCCCGGTGCTGCCGTTCATGGCGTCGGTGCTGGCGAAGTCGGATGCGTCGTCGTACCAGCGGTTCTCGCAGTCGATGACGCTGCGCCTGCCCGTCGGCATCGATCGGGAGACGCTGGTCGCGACGATCGGCGCGGTGTTCGATCACCACGACGTGCTGCGTACGCGGCTGGGCGGAGACGCCGAGAACGGTTGGGCCTTCGAGGCTCTCGACCGCGGGGCCATCGACGTGGACGCGCTGCTGCACCGTGTCGATGTCCCGGGCGACATCGACGACGCGGAGCTGAACCGCATCGCGAACGCGGAATACGATGCGGCACTGGGCCGTCTGGATCCCGCGAACGCCGCGATGGTGCAGTTCGTGTGGTTCGCCTTCGGGGCGACGGACCGTCCGGGCGTGCTCCTCATCGCGGCGCACCACTTCGTCATCGATGGTGTCTCGTGGCGCATCCTGATCCCGGACTTCGCCGTGGCCTGGTCGCAACTGGCCGCCGGACAGCCGGTGACACTGCCCGCGAACGGGACCTCGATGCGGCGCTGGGCACACGCCCTGGTCGAGTCGGCGTCCGAGCGCGAGTCGGAACTGCCGTTCTGGAAACAGGTTTCGGCCACGCCGGATCCGCTGCTGGGCTCGCGCGCGTTCGATCCGGCGGTCGACACCAACGCGACCGTGGACTCCGTGCGGGTGAGTGTGCCCGCCGCGGTGACCGACGCGGTCCTCACCGCGATTCCGGGCCTGTACCACGGCGGCGTGAACGACGGCCTGCTGTCGGCGCTGGCCATGGCCGTCGCGAAATGGCGTGGGGAGCAGTCCGGTTCGGCCGCACTGATCAAGCTCGAGGGCCACGGTCGCGAGGAAGAGGCGGTGCCGGGCGCGGATCTGTCGCGCACGGTGGGCTGGTTCACCAGCGTCTACCCGGTGCGGCTGGATCTCGCGGGTGCGAACCTGGCCGAGGCGTTCGCGGGCGGAGATGCCCTGGGCCGCATCGTCAAATCCGTCAAGGAACAGCTGCTGGGCGTCCCCGGTAAGGGCATCGGCTACGGCCTGCTGCGGCACCTGAACCCGGAGTCCGCCGAGCGCCTGCCCGACGCGGGCCAGATCAGCTTCAACTATCTGGGCCGCGTCTCCACCGCCGATGTCCCCGCGCAGTTCGCCGAGATCGGCTGGGTGCCGGTCGACGACCTGGGCGAGCTGTCCGCGGTGATGGATGCCCAGATGCCCGCCAACGCGACGCTCGACATCAACGCGATCGTCACCGACGGCGACGACGGCCCGCAGCTGGGCGCGTCGTTCGCGTTCCCGAGCGGTCTGCTCACCCGCGAGCAGGCGCAGGAGCTGGCCGATCTGTGGGTCGAGGCGCTCACCGCGCTCGCTGAGCACGCGCGCCGTCCGGAAGCCGGCGGCCTGACACCGTCGGATCTGCCGCTGGTGCGCGCCGCGCAGTCGGATATCGAGGTGTGGGAGCGGCAGTTCCCGGACCTGACCGACGTGTGGCCGCTGTCGAGCCTGCAGTCGGGTCTGCTGTTCCACGCCATGCTGAGCGCGGCGACGGTGGACGTGTACACCCAGCAGGCGGTCGTCGATTTCGACGGCACCCTCGACCTGTCGCGACTGCACAGCGCGGCGCAGGGCATGCTGGAGCGCTACCCGAACCTGCGCGCGGTCTTCGTCGCCGACTCGCAGGGCGAGCCGGTGCAGATCGTGCTCGACAAGGTCGAGGTGCCTTGGCGGGAGGTCGATCTCACCGATCTGCCCGAGGCGGACCGGCGGCCGGAGCTGGAGCGGCTGCTCGAGGTGGATCGCCTCACCCACTTCGACATGACCACCTCGCCGCTGCTGCGCTTCGCGGCGTACCGCACCGGCGACGCGTCGTGGCATCTGTCGATCACCGCGCACCACATCCTGTTCGACGGCTGGTCGATGCCGCTGCTGATGCAGGACCTGCTGGTGCTGTACGCGGTGCGCGGCGATGTGTCCGCGCTGCCGCGGGTCCCGTCGTACCGGAACTTCCTGGCCTGGCTGGCCGGGCGGGACCGGGATGCCTCGCTGCGGGCCTGGGCGCACGCGCTCGACGGCATCGATGAGCCCACCGTGCTGGCCCCGCTGCCCAAGCCGGACGAGACCTACGAGATGGACAAGCAGGTCGTCCACCTCGATGCCGAGTACACCCGCCGGGTCTCCGAATTCTGCGCCGAGCTCGGGATCACCGTGAACACGCTGGTGCAGGCGGCCTGGGGTGTGCTGGTCGGCCGCATCACCGGTCGCGACGACGTGGTGTTCGGTGCCACCGTCTCCGGTCGTCCGGCCGAACTGCCGGGCATCGAGTCGATGGTGGGTCTGTTCATCAACACGCTGCCCGTGCGGGTGCGCATCGACGAGCAGGCGAGCGTCGCCGAGCTGCTGACGAGTCTGCAAGGGGCGCAGGCGGATCTGCTCGACCACCACCACGTGGGTCTCGCCGATATCCAGCGGGTGGCCGGTATCGGCGCGCAGTTCGATTCGCTGCTGGTATTCGAGTCGTATCCGGTGGACAAGGACACGATCACCGCCGCGAGCGCGATCGACGGGGTCTCGGTGGTCGGTGCCGGAATGACCGGTGGCACGCACTATCCGATGACCCTGCTGGTCAAGGCCGAGCAGACCATCGAGATCGTGCTCGAGCACCTGCTGAGCCGTTTCGGCACCGACGAGGTGGCGACGCTGGCGGCGCGGCTGCGGCGGATCCTGGACGAGCTGCTGGCCGGGGCGGGCCGCCGGGTCCGCGATCTCGACATCCTCGAGCTCGCCGAGCGCGACCGAATCCTGGTGGAGTGGAACGACACCCGGGAGCCGGTGGACGCGGAACTGCTGCTGGACGGGTATCGCCGTGCGGCGGCGGAGCATCCGGATCGGATCGCGGTCGCCTACGAGGGCGACGAGCTGACCTACCGGGAGTTCGACGAGCGGGTCAATATCCTGGCGCGCCGGTTGATCTACCAGGGTGTGGGTCCGGAATCGCTGGTGGGCCTGGCGATCCGGCGTTCGCTGGATCTGGTCGTGGGCATGTACGCGATCGTCACGGCCGGTGGCGCGTACGTGCCGCTGGATCCGGATCATCCGGCCGAGCGCATCGCGCACGTGCTGGAGACGGCGCAGCCGGTGTGCGTGCTGACCCGGACCGCGGATCTGGTCGAGGTGCCCGAGGGTGTCGAGGTCATGAACCTGGACACCGTCGACCTGGACGGATTCGACGGCACCCCGATGCGGTCCGACGAGCTGCTCGCGCCGGTGCACCCGGAGAATCCGGCGTACGTGCTGTTCACCTCGGGCTCGACCGGACGCCCGAAGGGTGTGGCCGTCTCGCACGCGGCGATCAACAACCAGATCACCGTCATGCTGCGGGCCTATCCGATGACGCCGGAGGACGTGTACCTGCAGAAGACGCCGACGACGTTCGACGTCTCGCTGTGGGGCTACTTCATGACGCTGCGCGCGGGGGCGAAGCTGGTGGTCGCCACCCCCGACGGCCATCGTGATCCGCTGTACCTCGCGGAAACCATTGCCGCGCAGGGCGTCACGTTCACCGACTTCGTGCCCTCGATGCTGACCGTGCTCGCCGCCCACACCGCGCCCGGCGCCATGCCGACGCTGCGGACGGTGTTCGCGGCCGGTGAGGCGCTGCCGCCGGAGACCGTGCAGGCGGTGCACGCGATCTCGGATGCCGCCGTGCACAACCTGTACGGGCCGACCGAGGCCGCGATCACCGTGGCCCACTGGACCGCGACGGGCACCGAGAGCCCGAGCGTCCCGATCGGCCGCCCGGAGATCAATTCCCGCCTGTACGTGCTGGATTCGCGGTTGCGTCCGGTGCCCGCCGGGGTCGTCGGCGAGCTGTACCTGGCCGGTGACCAGCTGGCGCGCGGGTACATGCGGCGCCCGGATCTGACCGCGGATCGGTTCGTAGCCAACCCCTTCGGGGGGATGAACGGCGGCGGGGCCGCGGGCGAGCGGATGGATGGTGGCGGGGCCGCGGGCGAGCGGATGAATGGTGGCGGGGCCGCGGGCGAGCGGATGTATCGCACCGGTGACCTTGTGGTGTGGCGTGACGGTGGTGTGCTGGAGTACATCGGGCGCGCCGACTTCCAGGTGAAGTTCCGTGGTCAGCGCATCGAGCTGGGGGAGATCGAGTCGGTGCTGCTGGCGCAGCCGTCGGTCAGCCAGGCCGCCGCCCTGGTGGTGCCGTCCGAACTCGGCGACCAGCTCGTGGTCTACGCGGTGCCCGCACCCGGCGCGCGGATCGAACAGGCGCCGCTGCTCGAGGCGGCGATGCGGAGCCTGCCGACCTACATGGTGCCGTCGCAGGTCATCGCGCTGGAGGCGTTCCCGCTCAACCCGAGCGGCAAGCTGGACCGCAAGGCCCTGCCGAAGCCGACCTTCACGCAGCGGGAGTTCCGCGCGCCCGCCACGCCGATCGAGGAGATCGTCGCGGGCGTCTTCGCCGAGGTGCTCGGCGTGGAGCGGATCGGTGCCGACGACGACTTCTTCGCGCTCGGCGGCAACTCGCTGATCGCCACCCAGGTCATCGCGCGCGTCGGCGCCGCGGTGGGCACCCGGGTGCCGGTGCGGGCGCTGTTCGAGCGGTCGACGGTCACCGGTTTCGCGGCGGCGATCGAATCGCAGACCCGCGATTCGGGCGCGCCCGCGCTGGGCACTCTCGAACGGCCGGAACGGATTCCGCTGTCGCTGGCACAGCAGCGCATGTGGTTCCTCAACCGGTTCGATCCGGAGTCCGCGGCCTACAACGTGCCCATGGCGGTGCGGTTGACCGGTGAGCTGAACGTGGCCGCGCTGCGCGAGGCGATCGGTGACGTGGTGGCCCGGCACGAGGTGCTGCGCACGGTGTACCCGGAGGTCGACGGCGCACCCGTGCAGGTGATTCTGCCGGTGGCGCAGGCGGTTCCGGAGCTGGAGCTGCGCACGGTCGCGCCGGACGCGATCGAGTCCGCGGTGATCTCGGTGGTGTCGACGTCGTTCGATGTCACCAGCGCGGTGCCGCTGCGGGTGGCACTGTTCGAGATCGACGGTGCCGTAGGCGAATACGTCCTGGCGATGGTGGTGCATCACATCTCCGGCGACGGTTCCTCGATGGCCCCGCTGACCCGCGACGTCATGACCGCCTACGCGGCGCGCGCGGCCGGAGAGCCGCCGAGCTGGGCGCCGCTGGCGGTGCAGTACGCCGACTACAGCATCTGGCAGCGCGCGCTGCTGGGCAGCGAGGACGATCCGGAATCGTTGTCCGCCAAGCAGATCGCGTACTGGCGTGCGGCGCTGGCCGATCTGCCCGACCAGCTGGATCTGCCGTCGGATCGCCCGCGCCCCGCGGTGCAGTCCTTCGCCGGGGCCAAGGTCGGGGTCGAGATCGACGCCGAGCTGCACCGGGCCCTGCACGAGTTGGCCCGGGGCGAGAGCGCGACGCTGTTCATGGTCGTGCATACGGCGTTCGCGGTGCTGCTGTCGCGGTTGTCGGGGACCGAGGACATCGCGATCGGCACGCCGATGGCGGGTCGCGGTGAGCGCGAGCTGGACGATCTGATCGGCATGTTCGTCAACACCCTGGTGTTCCGCACGCAGGTGGACGCGGGCGCGTCGTTCACCGAGCTGCTGACGCGGCAGCGGGAGTCGGATCTACAGGCGTTCGCGCACGCGGATGTGCCGTTCGAGCGGCTGGTCGAGGTGCTCAACCCGGTGCGCTCCACGGCCCATCACCCGCTGTTCCAGGTGGGCCTGTCGTTCCAGAACCTGGGCCGGACCAGCCTGGAGCTGCCGGGCCTGAGCCTCTCGGGCGTGGACTACGACACGCAACTGTCGCAGTTCGATCTGCATCTGATCGTCTCCGACGGCTATGACGAGTCGGGCGCACCGGCCGGTATCGGCGGCGTGCTGACCTACGCCACCGACCTGTTCGACGCCCCGACGGTCGAGCACTTCGCCGAGCGCTTCGTGCGCCTGCTCCGCCAGATCGTCACCGCCCCGGCGACGCCCGTGGGCGATCTGGAGCTGCTCGCCGACGGCGAGCGCGCGAACCTGGTTATGGGCTGGAATGCCACCGGGCACGAGGTCGATCGGTCGCTGACGCTGGTGTCGCTGCTGGAGCGGACGGTGTCGTCGACTCCGGACGCGGTGGCGCTGGTCGGGCCGGACGGTGGCCCGGTCACCTACGCCGAACTCGGCGAGCGGGTGAACCGCCTTGCGCGGCATCTGGTTTCGCTGGGCGTGGGTCCGGAGTCGCGGGTGGCGCTCGCCTTCCGCCGTTCGGTGGACCTGGTGGTCGCGATGTACGCGGTCACGGTCGCGGGCGGTGCGTATGTGCCGGTCGACCCGGACCAGGCCGCCGAGCGCGTGGGCTACATCCTGGAGACGGCCGATCCGGTGGCCGTGTTGACGACGTCCTCCGTTGTCGCCGCGGACATCTCGGGCAATGCCGCCGATCCCTCCGGTGCGACCGGTCCGGCCCTGGCCGCAATGACCGAGCGCCTCGTCCTGGTCGACCAATTGGATCTGTCGCCGCTGCCGACGGGCCCACTGACCGATGCGGACCGCACCGGCCCGCTGCGTCCGTCGAACACGGCCTACGTGATCTTCACGTCGGGCTCGACCGGCCGCCCCAAGGGCGTGGCGGTGCCGCACGAGGCGATCGTCAACCAGTTGCTCTGGGAGACGGCGGAATTCGGCCTGGCCGCGGACGACGCGGTGCTGCTGAAGACGGCCGCGACCTTCGACCTGTCGGTCTGGGAGTTCTGGACGGCCGCGGTGTGCGGTGGCCGCCTGGTGATCGCCACGGCCGACGGGCATCAGGATCCGGAGTACCTGAACGAGCTGATGCGCCGGGAGTCGGTCACGACCCTGCACGTCGTGCCGTCGATGCTGGACGCGCTGCTCACCGAATCCGGTGGGACGCTGTCGGATTCGCTGCGGCGGGTGCTGGCCATCGGTGAGGCGCTGCCGGGTGCGACCGCGCAGCGGTTCCGCCGCGCCAACCCGGCGGGCCTGTTCAACCTCTACGGTCCGACCGAGGCGGCGGTGTCGATCACCAGCCACGAGGTCACCGACGCCGACGCGGTCTCGGTGTCCATCGGTGCGCCGGAATGGAACAGCCGGGTCTACGTGCTCGACGCCCGGTTGCGGCCGGTGCCCGTCGGGGTGCCGGGCGAGCTGTACCTGGCCGGTGCGCAGCTGGCGCGCGGCTACTTCGGCCGCCCGGATCTGAGCGCGGATCGGTTCGTGGCCAACCCGTTCGAGCCCGGCACGCGGATGTACCGCACCGGCGACCTGGTCGCCTGGGACGCGAACGGTGAACTGGATTACCGCGGCCGCACCGACTTCCAGGTGAAGATCCGTGGTTTCCGGATCGAACTCGGCGAGATCGAGGCCGCGATCCTGGCGCTGCCGGAGATCGCGCAGACCGCGGTGCTGGCGAAATCCGATGCGCGCCTGGGCGATCGCCTGGTCGCCTACCTGGTCCCGGCGGGATCCGAGGCAGTCGATGTCGACGGCGTGCGGACCGCGCTCGCCGCGGCCCTGCCGTCGTACATGGTTCCCGCGGCCTTCGTGGTGCTGGAGGCGTTGCCGCTCAACGTGAACGGCAAGCTGGACCGCAAGGCGCTGCCGGAGCCGGAGTTCGAGACCACGGCCTACCGCGCGCCGTCGACACCGACGGAGCAGACGCTGGCCGAGGTGTTCGCCGACGTGCTGGGCCGCGAGGAGATCGGCGTCGACGACGACTTCTTCGCCGTGGGCGGCAACAGCATCCTGTCCATCCAGCTGGTGTCGCGGGCGAAGACGCGCGGCGTGCTGTTCGGTGCCCGAGAGGTGTTCGAGCACCGCACGATCGCCGGATTGGCGGCCGTGGCGCGGCTGGGCACCGGGCAGGAGCTGGAGCTGCCGACCGGTCCGCTGGTGCAGGTCGACCCGGCCGACGCCGCGGCCTGGGAGCAGACCTACCCGGGGATGACCGAGGTGTGGCCGCTGTCGCCGCTGCAGTCCGGCCTGCTGTTCCACGCCCTGATGACGCAGTCGAGCGTCGACGTGTACTCGCAGCAGGCGGCGATCGACTTCGCCGGGGAGCTGGACGTCGAGCGGCTGCGGACGGCGGCGCAGGCCATGGTCGACCGGTATCCGAACCTGCGCGTGGCGTTCACCACCGACACGGCCGGGCAGCCGGTGCAGATCGTGCTCGACCGCGTCGAGGTGCCGTGGCGCGAGGTCGATCTCACCGGCGTGGCCGGCGAGGACACCGAGGCCGAGCTGCGCGAGCAGCTGGCGCGGGAGCGGGCCGTCCGCTTCGATATGGTCGCGGCGCCGCTGCTGCGGTTCGCGCTGTTCCGGAGCGAGGGTGATCGGTGGCGGCTGGCGATCACGGCGCACCACATCCTGTTCGACGGCTGGTCGATGCCGCTGCTCATGCGGGATCTGCTGGTGCTGTACGCGACGCGCGGCGACCGGTCGATGCTGCCCGAGGCCGGGTCCTACCGGGACTTCCTGGCCTGGCTGTCGACGCGGGACCGCGATGCCTCGCTGCAGGCCTGGGCGCAGGCGCTGTCCGGGGTCGACGAGCCGACACAGCTTGCGGCGCAGCCGAAGTCGGTCGAGAACTACGAGATCGCCAGGTTCACGGCCGAACTCGACGCCGAGCGGACGCAGCAGCTGACCAAGTTCTGCGCCGATCTCGGGATCACGGTCAACACCGCGGTCCAGGCGGCGTGGGGTGTGCTGCTCGGCCGCCTCACCGGCCGCGACGACGTGGTGTTCGGCGCCACCGTCTCCGGTCGTCCGGCCGAACTGCCCGGCATCGAGTCGATGGTGGGCCTGTTCATCAACACGCTCCCGGTGCGGGTGCGCGTCGACGGGCGGCGCACGGTCGGCGAGCTGCTGACCGGCCTGCAGGGCGAGCAGGCCGCCCTGCTCGACCACCACTACGTGGGCCTGACCGATATCGTGCGCGTGGCCGGAATCGGTGCGCAGTTCGATTCGCTGCTGGTGTTCGAGTCCTACCCGGTGGACCGGGACGCGATCGCGGCCGCCAGCTCCATCGACGGCATGTCGGTGACCGGCGTCGACTTCCAGGGCGGCACGCACTATCCGCTGACGCTCATGGTGACCGAGGGCGCGTCGATCGGACTGAACCTCGAGTACCTGACCAACCGGTTCTCCGCCGACGAGGTGGAGCGCCTGGCGAGGCGGCTGAGCTGGGTGCTGGAGGAGTTCGTGCGCGATCCGGCCACCCCGGTCGGTGACATCGATATCGTCGATGCCGCCGAGCGGGCCCGCATCCTTGCCGAATCCGGTGTCACCGCAGCGGATTCCGGGGCGCAGCCCGCCCGGGTCGGGGCGCGCACGGTGGCCAAGACGCTCGGCGCGGTCGTGGAGGAGGATCCGCAGGCTCCGGCGCTGCTGTCCGAGGGCGATGAAATCCCGTACCACGTGGTGGATTCGCGCTCGTCGCAGCTGGCTCGGGTGCTGATCACTCGCGGTGTGGGGCCGGGCGATGTCGTCGCGGTCACCCTGCCGCGCTCGGTCGATGCGGTGGTCGCGGTGTGGGCGGTGCAGAAGGCCGGTGCCGCGGCGCTGCTCGCCGACGGCCTGTCGTTCGGCGAGATCGTCTCCGCCGGAGCAGGTTTCGGCATCACGCTGGAACCGGCGGCGAGCTCGCTGCGCTGGCTGGTGCCCTCGGATCCGAAGGTGCAGGCGGAACTGGCCGCGGCGCAGACCCACCCGGTCTCCTACGCCGACCGGGTGCGCCCGCTGCACGAGGACCACCCGGCCTTCGTGCTCCCCGGCGCCGACGGCACCTGGCGCACCCTGACCCAGGACCAGGCCCTCGACCGCGCCGACGCCCTGCGCGAGGCGAACGACATCGACTACGAGTCGACCACGTTCACCACCGCCTCCGCGGGCCCCGCCGCAGTCTCGGAGTTCCTGTCCTGGACCACAGCGGGCGCCCTGTCCGTCCTCCCCGGCAAGGACATCGAGTCCGACCTGGAAGACGGCGAGGTAACCCACTGGTTCACCACCCCGGGCGAACCCACCGACCCCGCCGCCGACGAGGTCCGCATCATCACCGTCGAGTAGCGCTGTGCCTGGGTAGACTGCGGTAGTGGTCAGTGCGGTCGCGCTGACCCAGGTCAGCGAGTAGGAGGTGGCTCTCATGGCGATGCCGGTTCCCGAACCGTCGCCCGCGCTGCTGCCTGCGGGGGATCGTTGGACCGCGGCCGACCTCGACAACCTGCCCGATCACGGCATCCGGTACGAGGTGATGAATGGCCAGCTCATCGTGAACGCCGCCCCGAAGCCGCGTCACCAGGAGGTCCTGACCTGGCTATTGATCGCGCTGACGTCCACTATGCCGATGGGGTACTGGGTGTTGCCCGGCGTCGGCATCCTGATCGGTGATGGTGAGCCGATCCCGGATCTCATCGTCGGCAAGGGCGCCGTGGAGAAGGACGAGCGCGGCGTACCTCCCGACCAAGTCCAATTGGCAGTAGAGATCGTCTCCGCCTCTACGACCTTGCAGGACCGTATGGTGAAGCCCGCCGTCTATGCCGAGGCTGGCATACCGAGTTACTGGCGTATCGAAACGAATTCGTTCAAAGGCCGCCTGCCCGGCGAGGCCACGCCGGTCCTGTTTGCCCATGCCCTCGGCGACAACGGCGAATACGAGCTGACACACCGAATCTCTGCCGGTGAGCCTGCGACGCTGCACGCGCCGTTCGAATTCACGATCGATCCGGCGACGCTGCTTCGATAGCGCGATCGCCCTCGGATCTGCCTGCTGCTTCAGATCGGTGGAGTCTCCAATCCGCCGCACATCAGCCGTTCATATGCTGCGATGTCGGGCGTAGCAGTCGAGTCGCTACTGCGTGGCGGGAAGTAGCCGCTCGACCGTGCTTGGCCACCGGTGCTGGGACCGGTAGCGCTGCCGTCCGGCGGGGCGATCTCTAGGGTGAGGTCGCGCCTAATAGAGGAGGGGACGTATGCAGCCGGAGCAACCTGCACTGCAGCTGACCGGGTTGTACAAGAAGTTCGCGGGGCCGTGGGTGGTGGATGGGGTGGGGCTGACGGTGCCGCCGGGGTCGTTCTTCGGGCTGGTGGGGCCGAATGGGGCCGGGAAGACGACGACGCTGTCGATGGCGGTGGGGCTGCTGCGGCCCGATGCGGGGGAGTCGCACATCTGCGGGTTCGATGTGTGGGCGGATCCGGTGCGCGCCAAGACGATCGTGGGGGTGCTGCCGGACGGGCTGGCCTTGCCGGAACGGCTCACCGGTCGTGAGTTGCTCACCTACACAGGACTTCTGCGGGGCATACCGGAGGCGACCGTGGCCGGGCGGGCGCAGGAGCTGCTCACCGTCCTCGAACTCACCGGTGCCGAGAACACCCTGGTCGTCGACTATTCCGCGGGTATGCGCAAGAAGATCGGCCTGGCCACGGCCCTGCTGCACGCCCCGAAACTGCTGGTGCTCGACGAACCCTTCGAGGCCGTGGATCCGGTGTCGGCCGGAACCATCCGCACCATCCTGCAGCGATTCGTCGCCGCCGGGGGTTCGGTGGTGCTGTCCAGCCATGTGATGGCGCTGGTGGAGAACCTGTGCGACCGGCTCGCGGTGATCCACCGCGGTCAGGTGGTGAGCGCGGGCACAGTCGCCGAGGTGCGCGGAGCGGGCACCCTCGAGGAGGCATTCGTGCGACTGGTCGGCGGCCGCGTCGGCGGCGAGGAGGGGCTGTCGTGGTTGGCGTCCTGATCCGGATGCGCTGGCGGCTCACCGCCCGCTCGCTCAGCAGCGGCAAGACGGCCGCCGCGTTCTGGATCGGGCTGGTCCTCGGTGTCGTCGCCGCCCTGGCGACGGCGCTGCTGATGGCCCTGGCCGGGCACGGCTGGGACGCCCGGGCGGCGATCAACGCCGCCGCCGCGCTCTACGCCGTATGGACGCTGGGCTGGGTGTGCGGCCCGATTCTCGCCGGTAGCAGCGACGAGACGCTGCAGCCGGAACATTTCCGGCTGCTGCCGCTGAGCTATCGCCAGCTGGCGATCGGCCTGCTGGCGGCGGCCTTCGCCGGTCCGGCGGCGGTGGTCAACCTGATCGCCTTCGGCGGGCTGGTGCTGATCGCGGCCCGATTAGGTGCCGCGGCAACGATTTTCGCGGTGGTCGGCGCGGTGGTGCAGCTGATCTTCGTGGTGGTGCTGTCCCGGGTGCTGCTGGCCTGGATCGGCGCGGCGATGCGGTCGCGGCGCGGCCGGGACCTCGGCGTGCTGCTGGCCGCGCTGGCGGGGCTCGCCTACTACCCGATGCAGCTGCTGGTGACCACGGTGGGCCCGAAGCTCGAGCACGCGTCGCGGCCGGTGGAGCTCGCGCTGCGGATCCCGCCGTCCGGGTGGGCGCCGTACGCGGTGGAGGCGGCCGCGCGCGGACAGTGGTGGCTCGCGCTGCTGTGCCTGCTCGGCCTGGGTCTGCTGTCGGCCGCGCTGTGGCAGGCGTGGGCGGTGCTGCTGCGCCGCAGGCTCACCACGACCGCCGCGCCCGCGGGCCCGGTCCGGGCGCAGGCGGGTGGCGGCCTGCTGGATCGCGTGGTTCCCGCAACTGCTGTGGGAGCCGTGGTGGTCAAGGAGATGCGCACCTGGTGGCGCGACAGCCGGCGGCGGGCGGCGCTGCTGCCGCTGATGCTGATCGGCATCGTGCTGCCGATCGTCCTGTCGGTGCAGGGCGCGGGCGCGCCGGTGCCGTTCGTGGGCACGTTCGTGGTGTGGATGGCGGCCATGGCCAGCGCCAACATGTACGCCTTCGACGGCACCGCGCTGTGGCACACGCTGGTGATCCCCGGCGCCGTCGGGGCCGACGTGCGCGGGCGCATGATCGCCTGGGTGCTGCTGGTCGCGCCGCCCGCGCTGCTGCTCACGCTGATTCTGCCCGGCGCGCTCGGGCAGGCCGAGATGTATCCGTGGGCACTGGCGACACTGCCCGTCATCCTCGGCGTGGGGGTCGGCACGGCGATATTCCTGTCGGTGTACGCGGCCTACCCGCTGCCCCCGCAACGCGGCAACCCGTTCGCCGGGGGCGGCGGAAATCCGGGCTGCGCCAGGGCATTGGTGCAGCTGGCGGTCGGTTTCGGGCAGTTGCTGGTGAGCCTCCCGGTGATCGCGATCCTGGCAGCCGGCGCCTACCTGGGCAACGCGCTGATCCAATGGAGCGCACTGCCGGTCGGCGCGGCACTCGGCGTCGGCGCGGCGCTGCTGGCCGCGCGCATCGCCGAGCAACGCCTGGCCGCCCGCGGCCCCGAACTACTCGCCGAGGTCGAACCACGCTGACCCGCAAGGCAATCCCCCGTCTCCTCGCCCAGCGACCCGCACTCCTCGCGCATTCCCGCACGGTTTGCCTGTTCCCGCACCCCTCGCAGGCTCATGAAAGGGGTGCGGGAACGGGGACGGGGTGCGGGAAGCGTTACTACGCGGCGGTACTCGAATGGCGTTTTTGCGTCATGGCCGGACTCGGGTAGTGCACTACTGCCGAAATTCTCGTGTGGGAGGTGCATGCTCGGAAGCAGAGGGCAGTTCGACGAGTCGCCAAGCTCCTGCGGGCCGGTATTGCGACCAGACCCCACGACTAGGAAGACAAGTGGATCAGATCCTGTACTGGAACAGTGTGGCGCTCGAATCGGATAGGTTGGCGCACACCGTCATTCGCCACGGAGAGCGGGGCGTGCGCGGGCCGGTCGGCAGTTCTCGCGCGCTGGCGATCACCCACCTCGCCATGCACGACGCCTACTTCGGTCTCGTGCCCGCCGGGCACGGGACCTATCTGACCACCCTGCCCCTCGTCCCGCCCGACGCCGCCGCGGACGCGGCGATCGCCGTGGCCGCCCACACCGCCCTCACCACCCTGTATCCCGCGCAGACCGCACGGCTGGACGCCGCCCTGCAGCAGGCCGGATTGCACGGCCCGGGCATCGGCTCCGGCAGCGCCTACGGTCTGGCCGTCGCCCACGAGATGCTGGCGGCCCGCGGCGCCGACCCGGACCTCGGCGACACCGGCTACGAACCCGAGCCCGGCGACCTGAAACACCGTGTGGATCCGGCGAATCCGGGCCAGGGCTACTACGCGCCGCATTACGGCGCCCGCTCGCATTGCTTCGCGGTGACCACCCGCCACACCCTCGACGCGCCGCCCAAACGCACCGACCCGGCGTACGAGGAGGCGCTGCGCGAGGTGCGCGGCAAGGGCATCGCGACCGACCGGATCGGCACCCTGCCCCAGGGGGTGTTCCCGCGCACGCCGGAGGAGACCCTGATCGGCCTGTTCTGGGGATACGATGCGGCCAAGGGCATCGGCACCCCGCCGCGGCTGTACAACCAGATCGTGCGCGCGGTCGCCGCGACCCGACCGGCCCGGCTCGCATCGCATGCCCGATTGTTCGCCCTGATCAACGCCGCCATGGCGGACGCGGCCATTCTGGCCTGGGACGACAAGTACCGTCACAACCTCTGGCGCCCGGTGCTCGGAATTCGCGAGCACGATCCGTCGGTCGGACCGAAAGGTGCAGTGGCACAGGGCTTGGACCCCCAGTGCGATCCCTTCTGGCTACCGCTGGGCGCGGCCCGCACCAACGAGCCCGGCGCGGCTCCCGGCACACCGGCGTTCCCGTCCTACCCCTCCGGCCACGCCACCCTCGGCGCGGCGGCCCTGCAGATCGCCCGCCGCTTCTTCGGCATCACCACCGACGGGCCCGACAACCTCACCGACGCAACGGTATTCGTCTCCGACGAACTGGACGGCGCCGCACTCGACCGGCACGGCGTGCAGCGGCCCCGGCACGCGCGCACCTTCCCCGGTGGCCTGTGGCAGATGATCGAGGAGAATGCCCGCAGCCGCGTATTCCTCGGCGTGCACTGGCTTTTCGACGCCTTCGCCACCGATCCCGCGGGCCGCGTGGACCTGGCGCAGAACATCGGCGGCGTCCGCCTCGGCCTGGATATCGCGGCCGATATCTGGGCGAACGGCCTGAAGCAAGCGGCCGCCGCCGGACCACGCCGATCCTGAATCACCCGTGCCGCAACGGTGCTCACAGTCATCCGCCGCGGCTGCAACGCGCTCATGGATATTCCGGCGTGACTGCAGCGTACTGATGGATGTTCCGGCGTCACTGCAGCGTACTGATGGATGTTCTGGCGCGGCTGCAGCGCGCTCATGGATGTTCCGGCGCGGTTTTGGCCGGAATCCACTGCGGCGAGGTATGGATCCCGACCAAAGGCATGCCGGGATAGCTGGGTCGACGGATCACGCCGTTGCCGCACCCGTTGTTGGTTCCCGCACCCCTTGCAGGTCCATGTAGGGGGTGCGGGAGCCAACAGGGCGTGCGTAAACCGGCCGCGTTAGCTGCACTGTCTGGCGGGGTGTCAGACCGCTCCGGCGGCGAGGGCGGACCGCCAGCCGCCGTGCTCGCTGATGTCCTTGGCGGCGGCTGCGGCGGCGGGGTCGCAGCTGAAGGCGGTTACCCAGGTGCCGTCGTCGAGTTCGACGGCGCCCAGTTGCATAGGTGCGGGGAGCGCGCTGAGGAAGCGGCCGAGGGCGGCGGGGGAGAGCACCCAGCGCTCACCGGCCACGGAGACTCCGGCCTCGCCGTCGGGGCGGCGGGTCACGGCCGGTTTCGGCGGCGTGGTGTCGAGCGCGCCCAGCCGGTAGCGCGGTGCGGTGCGAACGGGCCCGGCCCACCGGGCGCCGAGATCGGTGAGCTGATGTTCCAGCGGCTGCCCGCGCAGATGGGCACCGAAGACGACCAGCTCGTGCACGGGCGCCACCCGAGACGGCCATGCCGGGTCGGCCGGTTCCGCAAAGCCCTTGTCGCCGTGGGAAATCAGAGACGCGATATCCAACGCGACGGCGTCCTCGAAGGCGCGGGCGAAAACGGTGACACCGAACTGCGCGTCCCCCGCGGTGCCCGCCGGTACCGCGACGGCGCACAGATCGAACAGATTGCAGAAGTTCGTATAGGTCCCGACCCGGGAGTTCACGCCGATCGGATCGGCCGCCACCTCGGCGATGGTGGGATGCAGCGGGGCGGTCGGCGCGAGCAGGGCGTCGGCCCCGGCGAGGCTCGCCATGGCCCGGCCGCGCAGCCGTTGCAACTCGGCGAGGTCCGATACCAGCCGATGCGCGGGAATGTCGCGGGCCGCCCGAATGATCGCCGCGACGGTCGGGTCGACCGCATCCGGGTGCTCGTCGACGAATTCACCGACCGCGGAATACCTTTCGGCGACCAGGGCACCGCCGTACAGCAGCCGCGCGGCTGCCAGAAACGGCTCCGGGTCGACGGTCACGATGCGCGCGCCCCGCTCCCGCAGTGTCGCCACGGTGTGCTCGAAAGCCTTGTGCCACAGCGGGTCCAGATCACCCAGCGAATCGAACACCGCGACAGTGGGTTCCGGCGGGGCGGCCAGCCGGGTATCACACGGCCAGGCGCGGTCGGAGGCGGTGGCCAGCGCGCTCATGGCCCGATTCGCCAGGGGCAGATCCGCGGCGAAGATCGTGACGCAGTCGTAGGAGCGGCAGGCGGGCACGACACCCTCGGTGCTGATCGCTCCGACGGTCGGCTTGATTCCGACGATCCCTTGGAAGGCGGCCGGGACCCGTCCCGATCCCGCCGTGTCGGTCCCGATCGCGATATCCGCCTCGCCCAGCGCCACCGCCACCGCGGACCCCGAACTCGAACCACCGGACACGAATTCGGGACGCAGCGCGTTGGGGACCACGCCGTACGGCGATCGCGTCCCGACCAGGCCGGTGGCGAACTGATCGAGATTGGTCTTCCCGACCACCACGGCCCCGGCCGCGCGCAGCGCCGCCACGGCGGGCGCATCGTGGCCCGGAACGTACGCGTACTCGGGACAGCCTGCGGTCGTGGGGATTCCGGCCACGTCCACATTGTCCTTCACCGCCAGCCGCAACCCGGCGAGCGGCCCGCGTGCCTGTGCGATCTCGGCAGCAACCTGTTCATCGGGCCGTCTGTGAATCCATACGCTCATGTGCTTCTCCTATGCTGTTCGTCGCTGGCCTACGTGCGGGCCGAGCGCACCGGTTCGCCGGTCTGTCACTGAGTATCGGGAATCACAGTCATCGCCCCGCCCCCGTCAGCTCACCCGCCGCATGCCAGGAATTGCGCTCGGCGGCAAAGGCTTCCGACTGTCGGGCACGGAACTCGGCGATGGTCGGGGCATTGCTCTCGAGGAACGACCGGTGATCGGCGAGCCGGAACTCACCGTCCTCGGCGTCCGAACGGCCCCGTCCCGCGGCCACATCGGCGCGCAGGTCCAGCAGTTCGTCGGCCGAGACCGGATACCAGCGAATACGGTCGAAATACCGTAGCAGCCAGGGATTTTCACTCACCTCTCCCGTACGGCGCGATTCGCCGAAGGACCGGTGATTCCATACCTGGGTGGTCCGGCCGACGAATTGGTACCCACCGGGTCCCTCCATACCGTAGATGCACAGGTACGCGCCGCCGATCCCCACCGCATTCTCCGGAGTCCAGGTGCGGGCCGGGTTGTATTTGGTGGTGACCAGGCGGTGGCGCGGGTCGGTCGGGGTGGCGACCGGTGCGCCCAGGTACACGTCGCCGAGCCCGAGCACCAGGTACTCGGCGGCGAACACGGTGTCGAAAACCTCTTCTACGCAGGACAATCCGTTCATCCGGCGAATGAACTCGATATTCCAGGGGCACCACGGCGCATCGGCCCGCACGCCGTGCATGTACCGGGTGATGGCCTCGCGGGTCGCCGGATCGTCCCAGGACAGCGGCAGCCGCACGGTGCGGCTGGGCACCACGAGCTCGTCGGAGGGCGGCAGCGCCGACTCGGCCTCCGCCAGCAGGGCGAGCAGTTTCACCGTCGGCAGCCGGTCCGGATCGGTGCGGACCTGCAGCGACCGCACGCCGGGAGTCAGCTCGGTGATTCCCGGTTCGCGCCGTTGCAGCAGATGCTGGTGCAGCGCGTGCACCCGCGCCCGCAAGCCGAGGTCCAGTGTCATATCGCCGTATTCGACGAGCACACCGTCGTCGCCTTGACGCCTGTAGGTGACCGCGGTGGTGTCGTCCGCCTCGCCGCGGGCCAGCACACCGTCGTCGCCGTCCCCGCCGGTCGACAGCACGAACGGCTAGCCCGCACGCCGGGCGGGCCCGAGCGCGCGCGGGGAGGCGGCGCGATCGGCCCGCACCGCGACGAATCGCACCGCATCACCGGGGGTCAGCTGCCCGAGCTTCCATCGGTCGGCGGCGACGACGGTGACCGGGCAGACGAACCCGCCGAGGCTCGGGCCGTCGGGACCCAGCAGAATCGGGGTGTCACCGGTGAAGTCCAGTGCGCCAACGGAGTACGCGTTGTCGTGAATATTGGACGGATGCAAACCTGCCTCGCCGCCGTCGGCGCGCGCCCACTGCGGCTTCGGCCCGATCAGCCGCACCCCCGTGCGATCGGAGTTGAAATGCACCTCGTAGTCGGTGCCGAGAATGGTGTCGAAGTCGTTGCGGGTGAAGAACTCCGGCGCCCCGTGCGGTCCCTCGGTGACGGCCAGTTCCCACCGGCGGGCGAAAACCGGCTGCTCCTCCGTCGGGACCGCGGCGGCAATCCGCCCGTGCGCGCGGCCGACCGGCAGGACATCCCCGGCCCGCAGCGCGTTCCCGGTATCGCCGCCGAACCTTCCCAGCGTGAAAGTGGCTGCGCTGCCGAGATATTCGGGCATGTCGATACCCCCGGCGACGAGGACATAGCACCGCATCCCCGGCCCGGCGACCAGCCCGATGTCCAGCACCCCACCGGCGGGCACCTCGACGGGCCGCCACTGCGGCACGGCGACACCGTCGACGGCGACCGGGGCCGGGGCGCCCGTCACGCACACCCAGGTCGGTGCCGAGAACCGCAGCGCCGGACCACCCAGCGTGCACTCGAGCCCCGGCGCACCCTCGACATTGCCGACCGCCCGATTCCCGAGCCGGAACGACAGATCGTCCATGGGCCCCGAGGGCGGCACGCCCACATGCCAGTACCCGATCCGCCCCGGCCAGTCCTGCACGGTCGTCATCATCCCCGGCCGCACGACCTCGAATTCGGCGCCGCCGGTCATGAGCGCGTCACGACCATGCGCACCGGCGTCGGGTCGAATCCGTTGCAGGGGTTGTTGATCTGCGGGCAGTTCGACACCAGCACCAGGGTGTCCCGCTCGGCGCGCAGTGTGACCTTCTTGCCGGGCGCCGACAGCCCGTCGACGATGCCGAGGGTGCCGTCGGCCTCCACCGGGACGTTCATGAACCAGTTGATATTCGATACCAGATCCCGTTTCCCCAGACCCCACTTCAGGGCCTCGGTCAGGAAGTTCTCCACGCAGGCGTGCTGGTGGCGGGTGTGATGGCCGTAGCGCAGCGTATTCGACTCCTGTGAACAGGCGCCCGCGACGGTGTCGTGGTTGCCGACCTCGTCGGCGATCACGGTCATGAGTGCCGCACCCGAATCCGTGCGCAGCACGCTGCCGGTGGTGAGGAAGATGTTGCGCTGCGCGGCGACGGTGGCCTGCGCGCTGTAGCGGTCGCTGTGATCCGCGGCCGAATACAGCAGGCAGTCCACGGCCTGATTGCCGTGCAGGTCGATGATCTCCAGCCGGTCCCCGGCCGCGACCACCGCCGACCACGGCGCCCGGGCGGGGACGGTCTCGTCCCGGACGACAGTGCCCGCGAGGGCGCCGGATCCGTTCGCTGCCTTGTTCACGAGTACACCTCCGGGGTGAGTGCGGCGTGCCAGGCCCGCTCGGTGTTCTCCACGGCACGCAGGTATTCGGGATCGGTGTTGTGTTGCCGCGCAAGCTCTTCCGGCGCCCTCCAGGCGACGATGTCGAGATCGGTCGGGGGAGTGGAATCGAGCGGATGCGCGGCATTGGCGATCAGTAGTGTCACCGGCAGGTGCGTCAGCAGATCGACCGCCGCCCCCGCGCCCGCCCCGCCCGACACCACCAGGCCGCCGTCGGATTCGACCCGCACACCCCGGAAGAACGACACCGTCGGGCCGATATCCCGCGGTGCCAGACCATGTTTCGCACCGGCCAGCCGCAATGCCTGTCGCGCCGCCGCGCTCGGTCCGCACAGCGCGTCGTGCCGCCGCGACGAGTCGGCGACCACGGTCGCCAGCACGCGCCCCTGATCCGAGAGCAGCGGATGCCCCGCACCGAGGTACGCCTGCCACGGCACCTTCACCGTATCGGCGACATTCAGTCGCTCC
The DNA here is from genome assembly GCF_029869545.1 of Nocardia wallacei. Classification (GTDB taxonomy): domain Bacteria; phylum Actinomycetota; class Actinomycetes; order Mycobacteriales; family Mycobacteriaceae; genus Nocardia; species Nocardia wallacei_A. The sequence goes on from NZ_JARWQD010000141.1 coordinate 26,109, forward strand.
CAAGGCGATTCGGACCGCACCAGCAGGACGTGCGCGCACGCCGCGCCGTCCGGATCCCGCAGCCGCACCCGGGTGCCGCGGCCCAGCACCACATTCGCGTACCCATCGGCGGGAAGCCGCTGTGCGAAGGTGATTTTCGCGGAGTCGACGTCCCCGGGGAGGTCGGGTCCGTCGATCGCCGCCCCGGCCGCCTGGGCGCGGGCATGGTCGCGCGCCCCGGTGGTCGATGCCGTACTTGTCATCAGAATTCCCTTCTCGAAAGATGTATCGACGCCCCGCCGGTCCGGGACCTGCGGAATCCCCGGGGCCGGGGCGGCTCACCACCACGGCCCGCCCACGCCATCCGCCGTCGACTACGGCGGCGATCAACGGGGGGCACGCACGGATGCCCCACGTCGTTCGACCGCTTCATCGATCAACAGGGCGAGCACGGGACGCCCAGCGCCGTCGGACCGTCTCAGCGATCAGCAGGGCGAGTGCAGGACGCCCGAATATGGTGGGCCGCAACGATTTCGATACCTGCGTCACACGCTCGCCTGTCTCGGCCCGTCCGGAGGTGTTCCTCCGCAGCGCCTTCCGGAGCCTCGAGATCGCTTGTGCGGTGCGTCCTTCGGATGGTCGGTCGCGGGTGCCTCGCCGCTGGTCCATGGGGTATCGCCTCGGCGCTCAGGCGGGCTGGACTGCGGGAACGGACCGACGTGCCGGGCCGGTGGCCGATATCCGGTACACCACCATCCCGACCGCGACCGCCGCCGCGACGAAAAGCGGAGCGGCCCAGAGCATCCACCACGATCCACCGTCGGGTGCGTACACCTCCCGCCGCGGCCAGGCGAGGTTCACCGACATCGCGATACCCCACACCACCGCCAGCGCGTTCAGCGGAATCCCGAAGCGCCCCAGCGAGAACAGCCGCTCGGGCACCGCAGGATCGGCCGTCGGCCACCCGGTGATCCGGCGTATCAGCAGCGGCGCGGTGACCAGCAGGTAGGCCAGGTAGAACGTCACGATCCCGACGCTGGCGAGGGTCGCGAAGATCGCCGCATTGCCGAGATTGACCACCAGCAGCGCGATCCCGAGCACGCCGACCACGACGGCCGGAAGGATCGGAGTGCCGAAGCGCGGGTGCACGACCGACAGCCGACGCGCGAACGGCAGCTTTCCGTCGCGCGCCATCGAGAACAGCAGCCGCGAGGCGGCGGTCTGAATGGCCAGCGTGCAGACCAGGATCGCCACCGCGACGCACCCCAGCAGCACCTTGCCCGCGGGCGTGGACAGCTTCGCCGAGATCACATAGGCCAGGCCCTCGCTCGCGAGCCGACCGTCGTCGAGGCTGGGCGCGGCCATCAGCGCGCCGAGCAGCATCAGCACCCCGCCGATCCCGGACACGGTCAGCGCGCTGAGGATCGCCCGCGGTGCCACCCGGCGTGGATTCCTGGTCTCCTCGGAAAGCTCACCGGCGGAGCCGAATCCGACCATGACATAGGCGGCCATCAGCCCCGACACCAGGAACGCGGCCCAGTACGGCCCGGGCGCCGCGTGGCCGGTATCCAGCACCACCGACGGCCCGCGATCGGCATGGGTGAACAGCACGCCGACGGTGGCGAGCACACCGACGATCTCGACGGTGACTCCGACGGTGTTCAACCGCGACATCCAATCGATGCCGACCACGTTCACCGCGGTCGTCAGCATCAGCAGCACGCTGCCCAGCAGCACGGCGTTCATGGCCCCCGACCGCGAGGTCAGCGCCGTATCCTCGCCGACGATCTGGAATCCACTCCAGATCGACGGCAGCACCACCTGCAGCGCAATCGCCGCGGCGGCGGCCGTCAGGATCTGCGCGATGATCATCATCCAGCCCGCGAACCAGCCGATGGCCTCGCCCGCCAGCCGCCGCGACCACTGGTAGATCGATCCCGAGATCGGGTAGTGCGCGGCCAGTTCGGCGAAGTTCAGGGCCACCAGGAACTGCCCGGCGAACACGATCGGCCAGGTCCAGAAGAAGGCGGCGCCGCCGAATCCGTAACCGAAGCCGAAGAACTGGAAGATCGTGGTGAGGATGGAGACGAAGGAGAATCCGGCCGCGAAGGAGGCGTACCGGCCGAGCTTGCGGTGCAGGACGGGCTGGTAGCCGAATCGTTCGAGGTCGGCGCTGTCGGAACCGCCGGATTCGGCGGGCGGGGCAAGGGTGGTGGCCATGGGCGGGAGTCCTTCGGCGTCGTGGCCAATATCTATCGGGTGAAAGTTTTGCAATCGCGTGCGGCGCGGTGGTGACGTCGATGTATCGGTCCCGGGACGCCGGGTAACTTCTGTGTTGCCCAAGTTTCTGTCGTATGACAGAAATCTCACGGCCGCGGACGCGCCGAAATTCGGGATCGCCGATAGGCAAGAATGGAGCCGTGACGCAACTCGGACCCGGCCGACCGCGCCTCGAGCCGCGGCGTCGCCAGGGGCAGACGCCGCGCGCCGAGATCCTCGATGCCGCCGCGGAATTGTTCACCACCAAGGGTTATGCGAGCACCTCCACCCGCGGCATCGCCGATGCGGTGGGCATCCGCCAGGCCTCGCTGTATCACCACTTCGCCGCCAAGGACGACATCCTCGACGCGCTGCTGGACGAAACGGTCACCGGCCCACTGGAATTGGCGGGCAGGCTGCGCGCCGAACCGGAGTCCGCGCAGGTGCGACTGTATGCGCTGGCCTGGTTCGATGTCCGCCAATTGTGCGCGGCCCGATGGAATCTCGGCGCGCTGTACCTCTTGCCGGAGCTGCGTTCGGAGCGGTTCGAGGCATTCCGGCTGCGCCGCCAGGAGCTTCGCGGGCACTACGAACACCTGGCCGACGAGGTGATCGGCGCCGTCGGCGCGCCCCGGGTGAGCGGGGCGCGGGTGCTGCCCTTCCGGCTCGTGGAGAGCGTCATCAACATCCGCTCCGATGAGGGGGCATCGCCCGAATACGCCGAGCGGCTGATCCCCGACGCCGCGTTGCACATGTTGGGCTGGTCCGGTGACCAGGAAGCGATCCGCGCCGCAGCCGACAGTTTGCTGCAGCGCCTGGCCGGGTCCTGACCTGGCTGCCCGCTGCACCCGCCCGCATTTGGCGAATATCTGGCAAACGACTCGTAGACTGGATGGCGCACGAGGTTCTTCGACGGCATTCCCAGTCGACGGCGGGAGTTGTGCATGGTGGACGCGGGGCTCGATTCATCGCTGCAGCAGGACCGCAGGCGCTGGTTCGCGCTGGCGGCACTCGCGCTGGGCCTGGCCATGGTGGTTCTCGACAGCACCATCGTCGGTGTCTCGCTGCCGGTGATCATTCGCGACCTGGGTCTCGACTTCACCCAGGCGCAGTGGGTGACCAGCGTCTACGCGGTGGTGTTCGCCGCGCTGCTGATCACCGCGGGTCGCCTCGGCGACCGCTTCGGTCGGCGCAAGATCTTCGCCGCGGGCGTGGTGCTGTTCGTCGCCGGTAGCCTGCTGGCCGCCGCCGCGGACGATCCCTCGACGCTGATCTGGGGTCGCATCGTCCAGGGCATCGGCGGTGCGGGCGTGCTGCCGGGCACGCTGTCGACGGTCAACGCCGTCTTCCGCGGCCGCGACCGGATCATCGCCTTCGCGGTCTGGGGCTCGGTCATGTCCGGGGCGGCCGCCGTCGGGCCGCTGCTCGGCGGCTGGCTGACCACCAGTTTCACCTGGCCGTGGATCTTTCTGGTGAACCTGCCGCTCGGGCTGCTGGTGCTGGCCGGGATCGTGCTGTTCGTGCCGGAAACCCGGGCCGACACCCATGCGCACGGCCTGGACGTCGACGGATTCCTGCTCAGCGCAGCGGGTTTCGCGCTCGTGGTGTTCGCGCTCATCGAGGGCCAGACCTACGGCTGGTGGCAGCCGCTGCGTGAGTTCCACCTCTTCGGGCTGACCTGGTCCACCCGCGCCGCGAGTTCGCCGATTCCGCTCATGCTGGTGGTGGGTGTGGGGCTGCTGGTGCTGTTCGTGCTCTGGGAGCGGCATCGTGCGCACGTGAATCGCTCTGCGCTGCTGGATCTTTCGCTGTTGCGGATCCGAGGGTTCCGGTGGGGCAACACCGCCGCGTTCGCCGTGGCGCTGGGGGAGTTCGGCCTGCTGTTCGTCCTGCCGCTGTACATGGTGAACGTGCTCGGAATGTCCACGCTCCGAAGCGGTCTCGTGCTTGCCGCGATGGCCCTGGGCGCATTCCTGGCCGGTGCCGCTACCGAGAGGCTGGCGAAGTCGTTCGGCCCGGTGCGGATCGTGCGGATCGGCCTGGCGATCGAGGTGGTGGCCGTGGCGGTGACCGCGCTGTTCGTCTCGCCGGATGTCTCGCCGTGGCTGCTGGCGGTGCTGCTCGCCTGTTACGGCGTCGGGCTCGGCCTGGCCTCGGCGCAGCTCACCGGCACCGTGCTGGCCGATGTCCCGCCCGCGGCGTCCGGGCAGGGGGCCGCCACCCAGTCCACGGTGCGTCAGGTCGGCTCCGCCCTGGGCGCCGCGGTGCTCGGCGGGGTGCTCTCGGTATCGCTGGGGCGCATCCTGCCGAACCAGCTGGGAGAGGTGGACGGGCTGCCGGACCGCGCCGCCGGCGAGGTCGCGACCGCGACCCGCGAATCCGCCGGTGGCGCCATCACCGCGCTGCGCGACCACGACGGCACCCAGGAGGTCGTAGACGCCCTGTCCCGCGGATTCGCCGACGCCACCCGAATCACCATGCTCGCCGCCGCGGTATTCCTCCTGCTCGGCCTCCTGGCCGCCACCCGAATCCCGCTACGCGCCTCCGAAACCCCCGACGACCCACGCCCTTAGCCCGCCGCCCGCGTCCCTTATCTCGCACCCCCTGCGTGCTCGCGCACCCTCTACAGGACCCTGTAACCAGTGCGGGAACGAACAAACGGTGCGGGAATGGGGGCTACCAGTCGATGAGGCCGAGTTCGTGGAGGCGGTGGAAGACGAGCATGGAGCCGGGGGCTACGTGGGGCATGGATGCGTACTCGCCGACCGTGAAGTAGCGGAGTTCGGCGACCTCGCTGGTGGGGTGCGGGTCGCCGGTGAGGTCGGCGGTGAAGCACGTCATGTGCAGCGCGGTGCCCGGTGCGTGGCCGTACGCCTGGCATTCGAAGATGCCCAGTTTCCGGTAGGCGGAGACGCCGACGCCGAGTTCCTCGCGCACCTCCCGGTGCAGCGCCTGCTCGGGCGTCTCGCCGGGATCGATCTTCCCGCCCGCCATATAGAACACATCTTTCCCCGCCGACCGCGCCTGCAGCAGCCGACGATCCCGCACATGCGCCACGGCCGCTGTACGAATCACCACTCCACCTTCTTCCATTCCACCTGTGCGCCCCTCAACCCACCCGCCTGTTGTGGGCGCCGTCCTTGCGGGCACCGCGAGCTATAGGGCCCTGCCCTCTGCGTAGCACCAACTATTGTGGGGCCACCCCACCTATTGCGGGGCGCCGCCCCATTGCGGGGCCGCGCTACGCCGCCTATTGCGGGGGCGCTGCCGATTGTGGGCGCCGCCATTGCGGGGGCGCTGCCCATTGCGGGCGATGTCTATTGTGCGTCAGCGGGTGGGTGGGGCCAGTTTCCAATGCTCGTGCAGGGCCTCGGCGATCTCCGGAAGCACGGTGACCGGAACCCGCTTGTGGCGCAGCATCTTCCGCACCTCGGCCACCTGTTCGCGCTTGCGATGCTCGTAGGCGTTGGAGACCGGCCGCACCACCGGCGGAATGCTCAGCAGAATCAACTCACCGTGCGTCTCGTCCCCACCGGCCAGATCCAGCGCGAGCGACCACCGCGCCCGCTCGTCGAGCGCGAACCGCCCCGCCACCACCCGATCCCACTCGATGCTGTCCTCCGCCAACGGCGTCCGCCGATAAATGGCCTGCTCGGTGAGCACCACAGCATCCCGCCCGAACAACCTGACCAACAACGCCACCGCCACCACGCCCCCCACCAACAGCCCGGTGAACACCCGATTCACCCCGAACACCCCCACGATCAACCCACATACCGCGACAGTGGTGAACACTCCCAGACAGCTGTAGACCAGCGCCCGGCGCCCCGAAACCACTCCCGCCCGCACTCCGGTCATCGGCCCTCCTACCTACGCTGCGAGCAACCGTACCGGCTGCCTCGCCGTCTCGGCGAGGCATGCGACGACCAGCGACACACAGCGGGGCCGCACCGGAAAGCAGGACTCAGGCGCGTAGGGCGACCGCTGCCTCGGCCGTGTACACCAGGAAGGTCAGGCTTTGCTGGAAGTACAGCTGGACCGTGTCGGTGTCGTGGGATTGGTAGCCGATCGACAGGTCTTGGCCCAGTTGGAGGTCGAAGTCGCCGCCGCGGGTGGTGAGGACGAAGGCGCCGTCGATGGCCGGGGCCCAGATGATCTCGCCCTCGGGGATCAGGCGCTCGATGTGGGTGCGGATCGGATGGCCGTGGTCGGAGGTCTCGCTGACCTGGGTGTACAGGTCGGCACTCAGCAGCACCGAATACGGCCCGTCCACACCGGCCAGCCGCAGCTCGCTCAGCGCCTGCGCCACCGCCTCGGGCACCAGCCGGGGATCCGACGGCAGCGTGATCGGGGTATTGGAGGAGGCCGCCCGGATGCCGGTGATGTCGGCGGCCGGATAGCCCTCGAAAATGCTCCGGTCCTCGGCGAAGGCGATTCGCCGCGCGGCATCCTTCACCGGGTCCAGATCGGTGTCCTGGGCGCCGCGTTCGACGTTGTCGAGCTCCTCGCGCGACAGCGTGAACGGCACCCGCAACTCCACCAGCGGCGCCACCACCCGCTGCCGCACCTGCACACCCTCGTCGGGCGCGCTGATGGCGGTGGTGCGCCCCAGCCCGACCGCGGAATAGTCGGTGCCGTGCGGACCGGACAGGTCGACGACGCGGCGCCCGGCGATATGCCGCTTGAACGTGCGGGTCGCCTCCTCCTCGATCGCCGTCCATGCCTCGTCGGTGATCGGCGCGAGCTCGCGATGCAGGTTGTTCATGCTGCGTCCTTTCCGGTGTGCGCGGTGCCCTTCGTGAGTGCGGCCCGGTAATAGTCCAGGCCGCTCATACCCGATCCTGTGCCGCTCATACCCGACTCCCGCCGCTCATACCCGACTCCTTGCCCCTCATACCCGACTCTTTTTCAGGGTGCCGATTCCGAGGGAGCCGTCGCCCGTCGGTGCGGCGTCGGTCAGGGCACCCTCGTCGGCCGCCGGCTCCTCGTCGCCGGGCGGGCCCGGCGGGTCGTCCAGGAATTCGGTCGTGGGTGCGAAGAACAGGGTGCCGGTGACGGCGGTGGAGAAATCGAGAATGCGGTCGTACGCGGCCTCGTCGCTGCCGAGGAACATCCGCTCCAGCATCCGCTCGGTGACGCTGGGCGTGGCGGCGTAGGCGATGTAGTACGTGCCGAACTCGCCCGCCTGCACGCTGCCGAAGGGCATATTGGCGCGCACGATCTGGCGCTGGGTGCCGTCCGGGTCGTACAGCGTGTTGACCGCCACGTGCGAGTTCAGCGGCTTCTCCTCGTCGGAGAGTTCGTAGTCGCCCAGTTTGGTGCGGCCGATGACGCGCTCTTGCTCCTCCACCGACAGGGCGTTCCACGCGTCGAGGTCGTGCGTGTATTTCTGCACGACGACATAGCTGCCCCCGGCGAAGGCGGGATCCTCGGCGCCGACCAGCGCCGCCGCCGCGGCCTGCTGCCCCTCCGGATTCTCCGTGCCGTCGGCGAAGCCGAGCAGATCGCGCACCTCGAAGTAGCGGAAGCCGATGGTCTCGTCGACGATGGTGGCCGCCCCGCGCAGCCGGTTGCCGATCGCCATCGCCAGCTCGAAGCAGGCGTCCGGGGCCTCGGCCTTGATGTGGAACAGCAGGTCGCCGGGTGTCGCGGGGGCCTGGTGACGGTCGCCGGAGTAGCCCGGAAACTCGTGCAGCTCCGCGGGTTTCGGCCCGGCGAACAGGCGGTCCCACGCCGCGGAACCGATGCCCGCGCAGCAGCTGAGGTCGGCGCCGGGGACCCGGAACCCGACCGACCGGCGCAACCCGGACAGGTCGGCGAGCAGATCGCGAACGGCCGCTTCACCACCCTCGTCGATGGTGGCGACGAGGAAGGTCGCGGCCCGCGTGAGCGGATCGAGGATCGGCTGCGGCTCACCCATGATCTTCAGCGTACGGGGTGCCACCGACAGGATCGCCGAGGATTGCCCCGAGTCTGCTGTGATCTCGAGCGGCTCGCCGGTGGGGCGGCTATTTCGCGACGGTCAGCAGAAACGCCACGTCGTCGAGGGCCTTCACGCTGTGCCGGGCATCGGGGATGACCAGCAGGTCTCCGGGCGAGCCCTTCCACTCGTTGGCGCCGGAGAACAGGGTCAAGGTGCCGGTCAGCACCTGCAGCGTGGCCTCGCCCGGGTTCTCGTGCTCGGCCAGACTCTGACCCGCGGTCAGCGCGATCACGGTCTGACGGAGGCTGTGGGTGTGGCCGCCGTACAGCGTCTGAGAACTGCGTCCGCTCGTGGCGGTCGCGGCCAGTTTGAGTTGCTGGCGGGCCACCGCGGTCAGCGATTTCTTGTCCATGGACAACCTTTCACGGATCAGCCGAGAGCGGGCTGTGGTCGCGGGCTGAATAGTCGTGAGTATGCCGGACGGGTGCCACGGTCTCGGGCGTTTCGCCGTTGCGATTCGGTGTGGATGACGGCGCCGGTCTCAGCGGACGTAACGCGACCAGCGGTAACGCAGCCCGGATTTCGACTCGCGCCAGCCGCTGTCGGTGTCGATTCGCCAGCCGGATCCGATCGGCGGGGCATAGGCATCGCCCTCGACCCGCGTATCCACCGTGGTGACCTCGAGATCGGTGGCGTATTCCATTGCCGCGCGGTAGATTTCGCCGCCCCCCATGACCCAGATGGGATCGGCGTCGGCGAGCCGCAGGGCCTCTTCCACGGATCCCGCGCGTTCGGCGCTCGCGGCCGACCAGTCGGGCTGTCGCGTGACGACGATATTCCGCCGGTCGGGCAGCGGCCGGAAACGCTCGGGCAAAGAATCCCAGGTGCGCCGCCCCATCACCACCGGGTGGCCCAGCGTCACCTCCTTGAAGTGCGCCATATCCTCGGGCACCCGCCACGGGATCGCGTTGTCGGCACCGATGACGCCCGCGGGCGTCTGCGCCCAGATCAGCCCGATGCGGCTCATACCGCGACCGGTGCCTTGATGGCCGGATGATGCTGGTAACCCACGACTTTCACATCCTCGTAGGCGTAGTCGAACAGGGTCGGCGCCCGCCGCAGCTCCAGCTCGGGGAACGGATACGGCTCCCGCGCGAGCTGTTCGCGGACCTGTTCGACGTGGTTGTCGTAGATGTGGCAGTCGCCGCCGGTCCAGATGAAATCGCCGGGCTCGAGCCCGGCCTGCTGCGCCACCATGTGGGTCAGCAGCGCGTAGCTCGCGATATTGAACGGCACGCCGAGGAACAGGTCGGCGCTGCGCTGGTACAGCTGGCACGACAGCCTGCCGCCCGCGACATAGAACTGGAACAAGGCATGGCACGGCGCCAGCGCCATCTTGTCCAGCTCCGACACGTTCCACGCCGACACGAGCATGCGCCGCGAATCCGGATCGGTGCGCAGGGTGTGCAGGATCTGGGAGATCTGGTCGATGTGCGCGCCGTCGGGCGTCGGCCACGACCGCCACTGCACGCCGTACACCGGCCCCAATTCGCCGCTCGGATCGGCCCATTCGTCCCAGATCGTCACCCCGTGTTCGCGCAGCCACCCGATATTCGACTCGCCGCGCAGGAACCACAGCAGCTCGTAGACGATCGACTTCAGGTGCACGCGCTTGGTCGTGATCAGCGGGAATCCGGCCGACAGGTCGTAGCGCAGCTGATGGCCGAAGACGCTGCGGGTCCCCGTGCCCGTGCGGTCGGACTTCGGTGTCCCGGAAGCCAGCACCTGCCGCAGCAGATCCTCGTACTGGGTATCGCGAGAGCGGGCGCCGTCCATGACTGCCAAGTTAACGCATGGGACCGACTGGCAAGCTTGGGCATCGTGCAGCAGCTCTATGTGATCGGGATCGGCGCCGGGGATCCGACTCAGGTAACGGTGCAGGCCATCGAGGCCATGCGCCGCGTCGACGTCTTCTTCGTCATCGGCAAGGGCGACGCGAAACAGGAACTGGTCGAGGTGCGCACCGCGATCCTGACCGAACATCTCGACCGCCCGTACCGGATCGTGGAGATCGCCGATCCGCCGCGCGACCGCACCGTCACCGATCCGGACTACCGCGGGGTGGTCGAGGACTGGCACGAGCGGCGGGCGGCGCTGCTGGAGGAGGCGTTCGCGGGGACCGACGGCGTCGGCGGCATTCTGGTGTGGGGAGATCCGTCGCTGTACGACAGCACCCTGCGCATGGTGCGCCGGGTGCTCGACCGCGGTCGCGCGCGGTTCGACTACGAGGTCGTCCCGGGTGTCACGAGTGCGCAGGCGCTGGCCGCCCGGCATCGCATCGTGCTGCACGAGATCGGCGAGCCGGTGCACATCACCACCGGTCGGCGCCTGCGTGAGGACGGTGTGGCCCCGGGGGAGTCCACCCTGGTCATGCTCGACGGCGAGGGCTCGTTCACCAGCGTCCCCGGCGACGATCTGCACATCTGGTGGGGCGCCTACCTGGGCATGCCCGACGAAACCCTGATCGAGGGCCCGCTGCGGGCCGTCGAGGATCGAATCCTGCGGCGCCGCAGCGAACTCCGCGACGCGAAGGGCTGGATCATGGACATCTATCTCCTGCGCCGCGCCTGATTCCCGCGCCCTCGCGAATATGGCCGGAATCCGCCTGTACGAATCCGGATGCCGCGGTGAAACGAATCTCTTTCGAAGGCGGGGGTGTTCGATGAGGAGGTCGTCCATGGTAGTACGGAATCGACTCGCCGCGGAGAGATGGCTGAAGCGCACCGGCTCCGCGCTGGTGGTCGGCGCGGTACCACTGGCGCTGGTGCTGTCGGCGACCCCGGCCGCCGCCGATCCCGCGGGTGACACCGACACGATCGCGCAGCAGCCCGCCCCGCCGGGCGACCTTGCCGCCGTCGGTGCGGCGATCCTGCGCCTTCCCGCTCCGGCCGCGGCCCCGATCCCGGCGCCCGACAACACCATTCGCATCGGCTCGGTCGTCGTCGGTCGCCCCGACTTCATCGATCCGCAGACCACCACCCAGATCAACGACGCCGCCGCGAACGCCGAGGCCGGGCTCGCGCAGAGCCTCGACTCGGCCGGATTCGAGCCCGAGCGGTCCGATCGGATGGCCGCCGACACGCTCGGCGGCGCCGCCACCGGTGCGGCGGTGGGCGCGGTGGCCTCCGCTCCGCTCGCCGCGACCAGCGCGCTCGTCGGGAGCGTCGCCGGTCTCGTGGCCGGGGTGCCGTTCCTGCCGATCGGCCTGCTGATCGGCCCGGTGGTCGGCGCCCAGATCGGCGCCGCCGTGATCACGGTCCCCGCGGCCGCCGCCGGTGCCGCGATCGGCGCCGCCGCCGGTGCGATCGGCGGGTACGTGGCACCGCTGGCCGAGCCACCGGCCGTTCCGGCAGCCGAACCGGCCGCATAGTGATCACCCGCCGTGTCGGTGGTGGCCGGTAAGCTGCGGGGGTGCCCGAGTTACCGGAGATCGTGGCGCTCGAGCGGTTCTTGGCCGAGCACGCGGTGGGCGCGGTTGTCGGGCGGGTGGATGTCGCGGCGCTGAGCGTGCTGAAGACCTTCGACCCGCCGATCACCGCGCTATCCGGTCGTGACGTCACCGGCGCGGGGCACTGGGGCAAACACCTGGGCCTGCACTGCGGTGGCCTGTGGCTGATCACGCACCTGTCCCGGGGCGGCTGGCTGCGCTGGCTGGACGAGCCGAGCCCCAACCCGCCCAAGCCCGGCAAGGGTCCGCTGGCGCTGCGGGTGCACTTCTTCACCCCCGAGGGCGCCACCCCGGCATTCGATCTCACCGAGGCCGGTACCAAGAAGCGGCTCGCGGTCTGGGTGGTGGAGGATCCGAAGTCGGTGCCGGGCATCGCGCGCCTGGGCCCCGATGCGCTGGAGATCACCGAGGACCGGTTCGCGGAGATCCTGCGCGGCACCTCGCAGCGCCTCAAGACCGCGTTGACCGACCAGACGCTGTTAGCTGGCATCGGCAACGCCTACTCCGACGAGATCCTGCACGCCGCCAAACTTTCCCCGTTCGCCACCGCCGGGTCCCTCACCCCGGAGAAGTCGGCGCAGCTCTACGAGGCCATGCGCGCCATCGTCACCGATGCCGTGAACCGCTCGGTGGGCCAGGACGCGGCGCGGCTCAAAGGCGAGAAGCGCTCCGGCATGCAGGTGCACGCCCGGACGGGCCTCCCGTGCCCGGTCTGCGGCGATACCGTCCGCGAGGTCGCCTACGCCGACAAGTCGTTCCAGTACTGCCCCACCTGCCAGACCGGCGGCAAGATTCTCGCCGACCGTCGCATGTCCCGCCTGCTCAAGTAGCCCGCTCACTGCAGCGCGGGAACCCGAACCCCTTCCCAGGCAAGACGTTTGGCCTTCTCCGGATCGACCTCGACCCGCGCCGGATGGTCGATGATCCGCGTGCTGCGCCGCTGTTCGGTGTATTCCGGCCACGAGTCGAGGGGCTTGCCGGTGCGGGCGAACGACAGCCAGTTGTCCTGGAATTCCTCCTGTACCGCACGGAATCCCCGATATCCGCCCGCCGCGGTCAACGCCCGCCCGACCGGCGTGTCGACGCCGCCGAATACGGGGATCAGATCCAGCGCGTGGGTGGCCGAGAACCCGGCCGCCTGCACCACGCGCGGTGCGTAGTCGAAGCGGTAGGCATACGCGGGCGCGTGTCGGCTGTGCCCCTCCAGCACGGCGATGGTCGGCCGCCAGAACACGAAGTCACCGCCCATGCGCACCGCCACCCTTCGCGCCGGATAGCCGGGATAGGCTGCGACGACCCGCTTTTCGAGCTCGGCGTCGCCGCAGCGCGACAGCGCGGTGTGCAGCTGCCCCGGGGTGGTGGGCAGCGTGCGATCGAAGCGCTGGAACAGCGTCCCCTCGTCACGATTGGTGCCGATGATGAGCGGGACGGCGTGCGCGCTGCCGTCGGCGAACGCGTCGATCGGCGCACGCGGCAGATAGTCGCCGTCCACGACCGGGGCCGCGGGGAAGCTACCGGGCTGCTCCCACAGCACCTTTCCGATGGCCCGATCCACACCCTTGCGAATATCGTTGGCGCCCATCGTGGTCAGCGCGGTCGCGGCGTCCTCCGCATCGATCCCGAGGCCCTGCAGGCACTGCCGTGCGAAGGCCCGCGCCTCGGTCGCCGTCATCGCCCAGTCGGCGGGCGCGCTCTGGGCGATGCCGCGCTGGAACAGCCCCGCCGCCGCGGGCGTGGCCAGCAGGCTCACCACCGCGTGCGCGCCGGCCGATTCGCCGAATATGGTGACATTGCCGGGATCTCCGCCGAACGCGGCGATATTGCGCTGCACCCACCGCAACGCCGCCACCTGATCGCGCAATCCCAGATTCGACTCGAACGGCCTTGTCGCGGTGGAGAATTCACTGAAGTCGACGTAGCCGAAGGCGCCGAGGCGATAGTTCAGCGATACCACGATCACATCGCCGCGCAACGCCAGCCGCGCCCCCGAATACAGCCGGAGCGCGGAGGTCCCGAGCACGTAGCCGCCGCCGTGGATGAACACCATGACCGGCCGCGGCGCCGACGACGGCGCGGCCGGGGCGACGACGTTCAGCGTCAGGCAGTCCTCGTCGGTCGGCTGGGACCGCCGCGGACCGAGCCGCGCTCCGTCTCGATGCTGCATGGCCGCGAATCCGAACGAGGTGGCCTCGCGGACACCGGACCAGGGCCGCACCGGCTGCGGTGCACGGAACCGTAGCTCACCGACCGGGGGAGCGGCGTAGGGAATCGACCGCCAGCGCAGGACGCGGCGGCCACGATGGCCCCGGACAACGCCGTCGGCCGTCGTGATGTCTGTCGTTGCCACCATCAATAGATGGTAGCCGTTACTGCAGGTAACCCTCGACCTGCTTGGCGGAGTTGGCCTGCGCCTCGTCCGGGTTCTCGCCGCGATCGGTGCGGGCGCGCCGCTGCCGCAGCAGATCCCAGCACTGGTCGAGCATCACCTCGAGTTCGGCCAGCTGAGCGCGCTCCCGCTCCGGATCCAGCGCGCCCTCCTCGGACTTGGACCGCAGCTGATGCTCACGATCCACCAGTTCCTTGATGCGCGTGAGAATGTCCTGTTCGGTCATGGGCTCCATGCTACGGCCGTCGCCCGAACGCGGACCCGCACCGCGCCCGGCGGTCATCGGGCCGGGGGCGGGACGAGGGTGGTGCCGTCGGCCATCCGCGCGGTCGCGCCGACGGGCAGCACGGCGACGGCCTCGAACGGCTCGTCGTACGGGTTCCCCAGCCCGAACGAGGTGCCGGCCGGGATCACGACGGCATCACCGGCGGCGATCTCGTGGCGAACGCCGTCCAGCAGGGCGACGGCGCGACCGGCAACGGCCAGGACGACCTCCTCGCGGTCGAAGGAATGCTCGTCGGGCTCGACGCCCGGCTTGACGCGGGTGCGCCACACGCAGGTCTCCTTCGCGCCCCGGCTGGGGGAGGCCAGGCCGGTGAAGGTGACGTTGGGCAGGTCGAAGACGGGGGCGGTGGAGCCGTGGACCACAGGCATCGGGTGTAGCCTCTCATTACACAACCAAGGTTTACAACCATAGTTGTACAACTATGGTTGTCATTCGTCAAGCGCGCTGTCGACGGGAGATGTGGTGCACTTCGGGATACTGCTCGGTCTCGCCTTCAATCAGTTCGTGCACGAACTGCACGAGCATCTGGAGGACCGCGGATTCACCCGGCTCAAACCGACCTTCGGCTACGCGCTCAAAGTGCTTGCCGCCGAGCGCATGACGACCAGTGCGCTGGCGGCGAAGCTCCAGGTCACCCCGCAGGGCGCGGCCAAGACCGTGGAGGAGATGGTGGCGGCCGGATATGTCGAGCGCGTCGCCGATCCCGGCGATGCCCGGGTGAAGCTGCTCGTGCTCACCGAGCGCGCCCGCGACCTGCTGGCCGCCGGGTACGAATTCCACCGGGCCTTCGAGGGCGAACTCGCCGCCGAACTCGGCGACGAGTCGGTGGCCGCCGTGCGCAAGGTGCTCACCGCGATCGTCGAGCGTAGCGACTCGCCCGACGGTTTGGCGCGCACCTTGCGTCGGCTCTGACCCGTCGGCGTCAAAACCGTCACCGGCGCAGTGGATTCCGCCGCCTCCCGGGGTGTGCGTGCCAGCCAGGTGGCGATCACGATCACCAGTACGAACGCGAGCAGCGAGGTGCCGGTGCGTAATCCGTGGTACAGGTCCCAGCGGGCGAGGATGTCGGCGTAGTCGCCGGGTGTTCCCTCGGTGATCCACGCTCTGATCTGCCGGTTGATCGGCACGTTGCCGAACCGGGTGATCAGGAACGAGGCGACGACCAGCGATCCCGCCGTCGCCGCGAGCGCACGAACTCGGCCGCGGTGTAGTGCGGCCAGCACGAAGCAGCTCAGGGCCGCGACGGCCATCGTGATCTGCATGCTGATGCTGTTGTTCCGCATCAGCTCGGCGTGGAACTCCAGGCGCATCTGCAGGGGTACGCGGTGGAACGTGGGTGCGAGATTGACCAGGCCGTATCCGAAAGCGCCCGTGAGCAATCCGGTGGCGAGCAGCGCAAGGGCCTGGATGTAATGTGCGCGCATGACGCCCCCGTGCTACTCGGCCGCGAGGGTTCGGGTGAGCTGATGGGAGCGCCGCATGCGGCCGTCCGGGGTGAACTCGCCGAACAGGTGGACCTCGGTGGTGAGCGCCTCCTTGCGCATGCGCGCGTGAATGGTCAGGCGGGCGGCGATGCGGTTGCCGTCGGCGAATGCCTCGTGCACATCGAATCGGTACTCCCGCAGGTTCTTTCGCACCGACCGCAGGTGGGCGGCCAGGCGGTCCCGGTCGATCCGGATGCCGTCGCTGATCTGGACGACGTCCGGGGTGTGGAAGCGGTCCACGATCGCGCCCGGATCGCTGCCGTCGTCGCGCACGGCCGCGTCGGTGAAGCCGGTGAGGAAGTCGGCGATGAACCGTTCCGGGGTGTGGGTCGGTGTGGGTCTCATGGCGCTCCAGCCGTAGAATTCTGACAACGCTGTAAACGTTATGCGGCCGGATCAACTTTGACAAGGGTGTAAGATTTTGACGAGTGGAGGGGAACCTCGGCGCCGCGCCGATGCCGAGCGCAGCCGGGCGGCCATCATCGACGCCGCGGCGCGATTGTTCGCGCAGCGGCCAGGGGCGGGGCTGGCCGCGGTCGCCGCGCAGGCGGGTGTGACGCGCCAAACCATCTACGCCCACTTCGCTTCTCGCGACGATCTGCTGGCGGCCGTCGTCGACCATGTCACCGATCGGACGATGGCGGCGATGAACGCCCTGGATCCGGACGAGGGCTCCGCGACCGACGCCCTGATGCGGATGCTCGAGGTCAGCTGGCGGGCCTTCGAGGAATATCCGGTGCTGTCGCGCGGGGAGCCCGTGCCGGGGGACGACCGCGCCCGCCACGTCCCCGTCGACGACCACCTGCAACGCCTCATCCGCCGCGGTCAGCGGACCGGCGAATTCGATCGCACCCTGAAACCCGACTGGCTGGCCACGTCGATCATCGCCCTGGGCCACGCCGCGGGGGAACAGGTGAAAGACGGGCGCATGACCACCCGAGCGGCGGAGAAAGCGTTGCGGGACAGCGTACTTCGACTGGTAGGCAGCAGTTCGAGCTAACCGGAGCCCGGTTCCGACGATATCCCCGGGCCCCGGGGGGGGGGGGGGGGGGGCGGGGGCGGGGGCGGGGCGGGGGGGGGGGGGGGGGGGGGGCGGGGGGGGGGGGGCGCGGGCCG